>JANLOP010000083.1:0-14662 GCA_031366635.1 Betaproteobacteria bacterium
CGCCGGGCAACTGATCGAGCCCACGCGCAGCTACCGCCTGGCGGTCAACAACTTCACCGCCATCGGTGGCGACGGCTACCCCAAGATCAACCACCACCCGGGCTACATCAACTCGGGTTTCAATGACGCCGAGGTGCTGCGCGCCTACCTTGAGGCCCACAGCCCGATCAGAATCGCCGACTTCGCGCCGGGCGACGACGTGACGCGGCGCTGAGCCGCCGCCGGGCACAAGCACCTGCCCCTCAGCCTGCCCCTCACCCCACGACCCGCCACCCACCCTGACCCAAGCCCCCCTCCGCAGCGCCGACGATGCCCGCACCGCGCTGGCCTGCCTGGACCTGACCAGCCTGAACGACAACGACGACGCGGCGGCGATCAGCGCGCTGGTGGCCCGCGCTGGCGGGCCCGCCGGCGTGCCGGCTGCGTTGTGTGTCTGGCCCCGTTTTGTGGCCCAGGCCCGGCAGGCCTTGGCAGCGCCTGTCCGGGTGGCGGCGGTGGCCAATTTCCCGGCCGGCGGCACCGATGCGGCAGCGGCGGTGGCCGAGGCGCTGGCCATCGTGGCCGCTGGCGGCGACGAGATCGACCTGGTGCTGCCCTGGCGCGCGCTGCAGCGCGGTGATGCGGCCACCGCCGCTGCGCTGGTGCAGGCGGTGCGCCAGGCCTGCCCGGCCCACACCCTCAAGCTGATCCTCGAATCGGGCGAACTCGCCACGCCAGCGCTGATCCGGCAGGCCTGCGCCATCGGGCTGGAGGCAGGCGTCGACTTCCTCAAGACCAGCACCGGCAAGACCGGCAGCGGCGCCACGCCGCAAGCCGCCCGGCTGATGCTGCAAAGCATTGCCGATCATCCGCGCGGGGCCCGGGTCGGCTTCAAGGCCTCGGGCGGCATCCGCACGGTGGCGGACGCGGCGGTCTACATCGACTTGGTTCGGGAGATGCTCGGCCCGGCCGCGCTGGCGCCGCAGCGTTTGCGCTTCGGTGCCAGCGGGTTGCTGGGCGACATCGAGACCGTGCTGGCCGGCCAGGGCGCCGGCAACACGGCCGCCCCCGGCAGCTACTGACCGCCGCGCTTCTGCAAATCGCCACTGCCGATGCTGCCCACCGAAATCATCCGCGCCAAGCGCGACCGGCAGGCGCTGAGCGAGGCTCAAATCCAGGCTTTTGTGCGTGGCCTGGTCGATGAGTCCTGGAGCGAGGGCCAGGTGGCGGCGCTGGCGATGGCGGTGCTGCTCAATGGCATGGACCGCGCCGAGTGCGTGGCGCTGACCCGGGCGATGACGCTGTCGGGCGCAGTGCTCGACTGGCGCGACGCCGGCCTGCGCGGCCCGCTTCTCGACAAGCACTCCACCGGCGGCGTGGGCGACAAGGTCAGCCTGCTGCTGGCGCCGATCATCGCGGCCTGCGGCGGCGTGGTGCCGATGGTCTCGGGCCGGGGCCTGGGCCACACCGGCGGCACACTCGACAAATTGCAGGCGCTGCCCGGCTACAACGTGCTGCCGGCGCCCGACCAACTGCTGCGCGTGCTGCGCAGTGCCGGCTGCGCCATCGTCGGCGCCAGCGCTGATCTGGCGCCGGCCGACCGGGCGCTGTACGCCATCCGCGATGTCACCGCCACAGTGGAGTCGATCCCGCTGATCACCGCCAGCATCCTGAGCAAAAAACTGGCCGCCGGGCTGCACGGGCTGGTGCTGGATGTCAAGCTGGGCAACGGCGCTTTCATGGCCGATCTGGCTGCTGCGCGCACCCTGGCGCGTTGCCTGGTGGACGTGGCCAACGCCGCCGGCCTGCCCTGCCAGGCGCTGATCACCGACATGAACCAGTTGCTGGGCCACAGCGCCGGCAATGCGCTGGAGGTGGCCGAGAGCGTGGCCTTTTTGACCGGCGCCGCGCAAGAGCCGCGACTGCGCGCCGTCACCTTGGCGCTGGCCGCGCAGTTGCTGCTGCTGGGCGGGCTGGCGCCCAGCCTGGCCGCCGCCCACGCCCGGGCCGACGCCGCGCTGGCCAGCGGCCGGGCGGCCGAACACTTTGCCCGCATGGTGGCCGGCCTGGGCGGGCCGGCCGATGTGTTGGCCGATGCCCGGCTGCCGCCGGCGCCGGTGCAGATGGATGTGCCGGCGTCGCGCGACGGTGTGCTGGCGGCGATGGACACCCGCGCGCTGGGCCTGGCGGTGGTGGCCCTGGGCGGCGGCCGGCGCCGGGCCAGCGACGCGGTGGACGCCCGGGTGGGCTTGAGCCAATGCCGCCCGCTGGGCGCCGTGTTGCGTGCCGGTGATGCGCTGCTGCGGGTGCATGCCGCCAGCCGCGCCGATGCCGAGCAGGCGGGCCGGGCGGTGCTGGCGGCTTTGACGCTGGCCGACGCCGCGCCCGCGCCCGGCCCGCTGCTGGTCGAGACGGTATCGGTAGCCGTATCGGCCCGCCCCCCTGACAGGGTGCTGAGCCCGGACGGGCAAAACATCGACCCGCTTTGACGCCGCAGCGGGATCGGGCCTGGCCCCTCTGCCGCCTGAAGGAGAAGGGGCCCCTCAATCAGGCGCCGCCAGCGCCCCAGGCCTCGCGCAGCTCGCGTTTCAGCACCTTGCCGATCGGGCTGCGCGGCAGCTCGGTCACCCGGCGCAGGCCGCTCAGCCGTTGGGTTTTGCCCACCTGTTGGTTGAACCACTGGCGCAGCGCCTCGGCGTCAAGGTCAAAACCCTCGCACAGCACCACAAACGCCACCGGCGTCTCGCCCCACTCCACCGAGGGCACGCCCACCACCGCCGCATCGGCCAGCGCCGGGTGGGTGCGCAGCACCGCCTCCAGATCACTCGGGTAGATGTTGAAGCCACCGCTGATCACCATGTCCTTGCGCCGGTCGTGCAGCGTCAAAAAGCCATCGGCATCAAAACGGCCGACATCGCCGGTGCGGATGTAGCGCCGGCCCTGCGCGTCAAACCACTCGGCCTCGGCCGTTTTGGCCGGCTGGTTGGGGTAGCCGGTCATCATGCCGGCTGAGCGGCCCACCACCTCGCCGCTGTCGCCCACGGTGCTCACTTCGCGGCCGTCCTCGTCGATCAGCAGCAGCGTGTGGCCGTCGGCCGGCTGGCCCACGGTGTGCAGCTTGGTGGGGTGCAGGTGGGCTTGCAGGATGCAGGTGCCGCCGCCCTCGGTCATGCCGTAATACTCCACCAGCCCGCCCGGCCAGCGCGCCAACACATCGGCTTTGAGCGCGGCGTGAAAGGGCGCGCTGGTGCAGAACTTCATGCGCGTTGAGCGCAGTTCAAACTGGTCGAAGTCGGGCCGCGCCATCAGCCGCTGGTATTGCACCGGCACCAGCATGGTGTGGGTGATGCGCTCGGCTTGGGCGATCTGCAAATAGGCCAGCGCGTCGAACTTCGGCATCAGCACCAGGCAGCCGCCGTAAGCCAGTGTGGGGATCACCGCCACCAGCGTGGTGTTGCTGTACAGCGGGGTGGCGATCAGCGTGACGGTGCGGGTGTCGTAGCCCGACAGCGCGGCGCGCTGGATGTGCGACCAGCGCATGGCGTGCGCCTGCACGATGCCTTTGGGTGTGCCGGTGGTGCCAGACGAATAAATCAGGTTGAACGGCCAGGCCGGATCGATCTGCACCGGCGACGGCCGGGCCGCTGTGCCGCCAGCGCTGGCGATCAGCCAGGGCGCCAGCGGCGCGTGGCCGTCGGCGGCGTCCAGCCGGGTGATCGGCAGAAGGGCGGGCGGCAGGCTGGCAGGCGGCAGCGCGCCGCCAGCGGTGAGCGCGGCCAGCACCTCGCCATCGACAAAAAAGCGCCGGGCGCCGGCATCCAGCGCCATGTCGATCAATTGCGCTGGGGTTGAGCTGGGCGCCAGCGGGGCCACCGCCAGCCCGGCGCGCAACGCGCCCAGGAACACGGCCACGTACTCGACGCGGCTGCCGGCGCAGATGGCCACCACGTCGCGCGGCTGCAGGCCGTCGCGTTGCAACGACGCGGCCACCCGGTCGGCCAGCGCGTCGAGTGCGGCGTAGCTCAGGCGTTGCGCGCCCACCACCAGCGCCAGCGCGGTGGGCCGGCTGCGGGCATGAGCGGCCACCATCGCCGGCAGGTTGTTGAACGGCGGTGCGTCGGTTTCGTCGGGCATGGTCATGCGGTGCGGTCCTGGCGGCGGTGGTGGGATGCGCAGGGTAGCAGCGCGCCCCCGCCCCGTTTGTCACGCAGGCGGCGGGCGCTGCGGGCGAGCGCGCATGAAAAAAGGGCCGGGAAACCCCAGCCGGCCATGAAAAAAGGGCTGGGAAACCCAGCCCTCAAGCACAGCCAGCAAAACCGGCGCAACCGGCAAGGCCGGCGCGGTGCCGGTTTACTTGGTGGCCGACGCCGCCGGCGCAGCCATCGGGGCCGAGGCGTCCTTCTTGCCGTGGTGCGCCTTGTGATGCTTTTTGCCGTGCATCGGCATTGAGGCATGGTCGGCCGGCATGGCGGCGGCCATCGGCGCGGCTGCGCCAGCCGTCGGCTTGGCAGCAGTCTGGGCAAACGACAGGGCGGCCACGCTGGACAGCAGGGCGGCGATGAGCAGGGATTTGGTCATGGTGATTTCCGATTCAAAACAGATTCGATGGAGGCTCCGACTCTGCTGAGCGGGCTCGACATTTGCCGAGCTTGTGGGCATAACGCCGGGTTTACCCGTGGGGTTGACAGCTTGTTTGCCGAAACCCGGCGCGGCGTCCCCAGCGGCTCGGGCGGCGCCGGCTACAGCAGCGATTTCAGCGCCACCGCCGCGTCGCAGGCCAGCGCCGGTGCCGGGTGGCGGCCGGCCTCCAGCAGCTTGCGCGCCATCATGTGGTCCATCGCCGCGTTGACCGATTCCACACAGACCAGCCGCTCGCCGACGTAGTGCAGCACCGAGAAACTGGCGTCCGTCGCGCCCGGCCGGCGGTGGCGGGCCACGCCGGGCGCGTCGGGCGCCGGCATCAACCCGGCCATCTGCAGGCGCAGCCCGCCCTGCTCGGACCAGAACCAGGGCAGCGCGGCATAGGCGGCCGGCTGGCCTTGCAGCGTGGCGGCGGCGGTGCGGGCCTGGTCGTTGGCGTTCTGCACCGACTCCAGCCGCAGCGCGGTGGCAGCACCCGAGGCCCAGGCGCTGGCCACCGGAAAGCGCGCCACGTCGCCGATGGCCAGGATCTGCGGGTCGCTGCTGCGCAACGCCGCATCCACCACGATGCCGTTGTCCACCCGCAGGCCGGCCGCGCTGGCCAATGCGGTGTCGGGCTCGGCGCCGATGCCCAGCAGCAGCAGCTCAACCGGCTGCGCGACGCCGTCCACCTCGATGCTTTGCAGGTGCCGGCCGTCGTGGGCGATGGCACCCAGCCGGGCATCCAGCACGAACTCGATGCCGCTGGCCTGGTGGGTGGCCAGGATGTGCGCCGCCAGATCGGCCGAGACCGAGCGCGCCAGCAGGCGCGGCGCGGCCTCGATCACCCGCACCGTCAGGCCGAGCGCGCGGGCGGTGGCGGCCACCTCCAGGCCGATAAAGCCACCGCCCAGCACCGTCAGTGATTTGGCGCCGTGTAGCCGCTGGCGCAGCGTGTGGGCGTCGGTGGCGCTGCGCAGCGCGGCCACGTTGTGCAGCCCGCTGGGCAGACCAGGCAGATGGCGCGCCCGGGCGCCGGTGGCCAACACGAGCTGGGTGTAGGCCAGCGTGGCGCCCGATTGCAGGTCAAGCTGTTGGGCGGCGCGGTCGATGCGCAGCGCCGCATCGCCCAGATGCAGCGTGATGCCGGCCTGGGCGTACCAGGCCTGGGCGCGGTGCTGCTGCAGTGCCTCGTCCGGGTTTTTGAGAAAAGCCTTGGACAGCGGCGGGCGCTGGTAAGGCAGCAGCGCCTCAGTGCACACCAGGTGGGTCTGGGCGCCCAGGCCGGCCTCGGCCAGCGCGGCACACAACTGGGCGCCGGCATGGCCGCCGCCCACAATCACGATGTTGGTCATGGGCCGGGATTGTCGGGTGGGCGGGCCGGGGCTGCTTTGCGGCGCAACGGTCGGCGCCACTTCTGGCCGGCTTCAAGGCCAGTCTGCCGGGCCGACTGCGCAGCCGGCAGCGCACAGCGCTCTTGCGCCATGAAGCTGGCGTGGCGCAGCCGGCCGTCCTGCGTGTCGCACGCCAACCCAATCAGGCCGTGGCGCTGCATGCCTTTGAAGCAGCGGCCGACGCTGGCCTTGTCCATGCCGACGGCCTGAAGCACCGGCTGGGCGGTGATCGGCCGTCGATGGCCGGGCCGACCAGCGGCGCGGCGGGCGCGTCAATACTGGCGCTCCGGCAGGTGCAGCACCAAACCTTGCAACGCCGGGCTCAGCTGGATCTGGCAGCTCAGCCGGCTGCCGGCGCTGCGCGGCACGGCGGTGCAATCCAGCATTTCCAGCTCATTGGCCAGCGGCGCGGGCAACTGGCTGATCCAGGCATCGGCCACCACCACATGGCAGGTGGCACACCTCACCGAGCCGCCGCACTCGGCCACGATGCCGGGCACGCCGTGGCCGGTGGCGGCCTGCATCACCGACACGCCGTCGGGTGCCTCGAAGCTGTGCACCGTGCCGTTGGCTTCGATCAGCGTGATGTCGGGCATGGCGGTTTTCTCTCAGGATCAACGGGCGATGCCACGCATCATGCCGCCACCAGTTGAAGCGGCAAGGTGTCGAGAGCGCGCAGGGTGTTGTTCAGCCGGCGCGTCACCGGCCCGGCGGGCGTGAGGGTTTTGACGCGCCGGGCCAGCGCGGTGAGCACCACCTCGCCCTCCAGCCTGGCCACCGCCTGGCCGACGCAGCCGTGAATGCCCGCGCCTGGCATGGTTTGGCAGCCTTTTTTTTCGACCCGTCTTGAGGATTCGGCACGACCCAGCCCCCTGCTTTTGATCTGCCGGCCAGCCGGCTGCGCCTGGCTTTTATCCATGCCGAGTGGCATGCCGACATCGTGCTGCGCGGCCGCGACGCTTTTTTGGCCGAGCTGGCCCGCCACGGCGTGCCCGCCGACGAGGTGGACGTGCTGGCCGTGCCCGGCGCCTTCGAGATACCGTTGCAGGCCCAGCGGCTGGCCCGCGCCGGGCGCCACTTGGCCATCGTGGCCTGTGCGCTGGTGGTGGACGGCGGCATCTACCGCCATGAGTTTGTTGCCGACGCGGTGCTCAGCGGCCTGATGCGGGTGCAGTTGGACAGCGGCGTGCCGGTGATCTCGGCGGTGCTGACGCCGAAGAATTTTCACGACCATGCCGAGCACCGGCGCTTTTTTGCCGAGCACTTTGTCGTCAAGGGCGCCGAGGCGGCGCGGGCCTGTCTGCGCGCGGCGCACGGTGTGCAGGCGCTGGCGGCGTGATCACGGGCGCCGTGACCACCTGGCACTTGCCCGGCCTGTACGCACCTTGTTGACATTTGGCCAAATCATTTTAACAATTGGCCCTATGACTTCATCCACCTATCCTTCAGCCCCGCCCGCTGCGCCGTTGCTGGCGCATGAGCCCAAGCCGCACTGGCCCGCAGCCGACGACGCCAGCGCGGCGGCCCGGCTGGCGATGATCGACCTGCTGGGCGGGCGCCAAATACTCAAGTCGCTGCCGCAAAGCCGGGTCGAGATCCACGGCGTGCTGGTTCAGGGCCTGCCGTGTGCGGCCCTGGTCCACCTGGCCGATCACCTGCGGGCGCTCAGTGCGCAAGAGCTGGCCGACGCGCTGGGCATCAGCGCGCGCACGCTGCGCCGCCTGAAAGACCAGCCCACCAAGGCCCTGGCGGCCGATCTGGCCAGCAAGACCTGGCAATTTGCCGAAACCCTGGCCCAGGCGATTGAGGTGTTCGGTGGCCGCGACGCTGCCGAGCGCTGGATGGCAAGGCCGGCGATGGGCCTGGACGGCGCCCGCCCGATCGACCTGCTGCGCACCTTGCAGGGCACCGAGCTGGTGACTGAGTTTCTGGGCCGGCTGGAACACGGCGTTTACAACTGATGGCGGGCGCCGGCCTGGCCATGATGGCGGCCTTGCCGGCGCCGCTGACGCCCGGGCTGCTGGCGCCGTTGGCGCTGGCAACCCCGCTGCTGGCCTGGCGCATCGACGCTGCGCGCTTTGCCGCCCAGTGGGACAGCGGGCGCGGCGCTGAGTTGTACGGCGGCCGCTGGAACCCGAAGGGCCAGCCGGCGGTGTATTGCAGCCTGGATGCGGCCACCTGCCTGGTCGAGGCGGCGGTGCACCGGGGTTTCGACGTGCTTGATTCACAGCCCCATGTGCTGAGCTGCCTGGCCATCCACTTTGCGGCCGGCACCGGGCCGGCTGCGCTGTCGGGTGTGCGGGTGGTGGCGCCTGACGATCTGCCCAACCCGGCCTGGCTGCACGGCGGCCCGCCCAGCGCCGGCCAGCAGCGTTTTGGCGCTGAACTGCTGGCGCTGCACGGCATCGTGGTGCTGCCGAGTGCGGTGTCCAAAAGCAGTTGGAACCTGGTGCTGCTGCCGGCGCTGGTGGCCGGTCGCTACCGGCTGCATCAGCAGCAGCGGCTGGTGGTGGATACGCGGCTGAACCCGGCGCGCTGAGCCGCGCCACATCAGCCCGGCACCGCCCTGCGCAGCGCGCCCGCAGCGCACCCGGCAGCCGGCCGCGCCGCTGCTGCCGGCTCAACGTCCGGCAGGCGCCATCGATTTGACCAGGCCGGCGATCTTGGCCGTGCCTTGGGTGTTGCGCAGCGGGCCCGATTGGTAGTCGGGGTTGCCGTAAAAAAGCGTGGTGATACTGCCGGCCAGATCACCGCCCAGCGGGATCAGCAGGCGCGACGCGCTGATCTCGCGCCCGCCCACCGCCACCCGGAAGCGTTTGGCTGCCGGGTAGACGATCTCCAGCACCGGCACGTCGCGGCGCAGCGCGTCGATGGATTGGCTTGACACGCCCAGCCGCAGCACGCCGTCGGCACCGGTGAGCTGCGCCTCGCACAAGGCCACCAGCCCGCTGGCCTGCACCCGCTCAGCCGGCAACGGGGTGCGGCGCCCGTCCAGGTAGGCGGTGGCCTGCACATCGGCCGCTGCCAGGCGGGCGGCGGGCCACCACGGCAGGCTGGCCGCCAGCAACGACCGCAGCACCCGCCCGGCCCGGCCCGATGCGCGCGGCGCCGGGCCGCCGGGTGGTTTCACGGGCAGGTCACCGTGCTGTCAAGGCCGCACCACGACGATGCGGTCGAGCTGGATGGCCGAGTCGTAAATGCTGTCGCCCACGTCAGAGGCCCGGAAGCGCAGCTTCACGCCCTTGCCGTTGTTGGTGGCCGCAATGCCCGAGATGTCGATCTCCTGGCTGATCCAGCCGCTGCTCCACACCTTGCAGTCATTGCCGCCGGTGCCGTAGCCCACGTTCGGGGTGGGCGTGCAGCCGGGGCCGCTCTGGTCAAAGGCCAGCGTGGTCGGGGCAATGGCGGTCAGGCACAGGCCGTTGATCGAGCGCTGGAACAAGGTGGTGCTGCCCGTGTCGGTGACCAACTCCACGTCGAAACGGTCATCGAAGCCCGTACCGCAGTACTCAATGAACTCTTCAGAGCTGAAGTTCCAGTCGAATTTGAGTTTGGTGGCGGTCTTGGCCAGGCAGAAGTTCTGCTCGATCGAGCCCGAGGTGGTGGTGAAGCCCAGCCCGGTAGACACCAGCCCGGCGTAGCTGCCCTCGGTGGGCAGAAAGGGCCCGAGCCCGGTGATCACCCGGCCGTCGCCGGTGGCTGTCCAACTGGCCAGGTTGCCCTTCTCGAAGTTGCCGTTCTGCAAATCACCGGTGTAGGCCAGCAGCATGTCGCCGGCCTGGGTGAAGGTGGCGTTGGGCGCTTTGGGATCGACTTTGGGCGCCACCGGGGTGAACGAGTCACCGGTGGTCTTCAAGCTGGTGACGAGTGAATTGAAGAGTTGATTGGCCGAGGACTGCGCAAAATCAGAGTTCACCACCCGGGTGTAGCCGTAATAGGTTTTGGCGCCCTTGCCGACAAACGCATCGCCCATCGTCGAATTGGCCGAGCTTTGGCAGGACCCGTTGTAAACCACGCTGTTGGCCATCGAGCCTGGCAGGTTGCTGATGAAGCTGGGCCGGATGGCAAACACATTGCCCATCACGATGATGCGGCCGAGCAGCAGATCGATGGCATTGCTGATCATGGCCGGCAGCGACGCGGTCTCACGGGTGAGAAACACCACCTGGCCGTCGCCGTCCACCGCGCCGTGTGTGACCAGCACGATGGTG
Source organism: Betaproteobacteria bacterium (assembly GCA_031366635.1). Lineage (GTDB taxonomy): Bacteria > Pseudomonadota > Gammaproteobacteria > Burkholderiales > Burkholderiaceae_C > Pseudaquabacterium. Next base: position 10,205 of record JANLOP010000083.1, read on the forward strand.
CCGTAGTTGGTGAATGTCTTGACCGACGCCACCGTGGCCTGCGCGTCTTTCAGGTACGTGACGTTGTACAGCGGGCACTGGGCGCCGGTGAACAGGGTTTGCAACTGCGGGCCCTCATCAAACGGCGCGAATTGCGAGTTGTAGGCGTCCCAGATCAGCACATTGCTGTTGCCGACGAAGTTTTGCGGGTCGGCTGCCAACGGCAAGGGCTGGGACGCGCCCACGGCCGCCTTGCTCAGGCTGTACGGCCGGTAGTGCGGAAACGATGCCGGCGGCAGCGATTGCGCCTCGGTCGGGCGCGCCGTGCGCGAGACCCGCGTGCCGTTGCCCTGCACCACCGGCTCGGTGCTGCCGCGCGTGCCGGGCGGGTTCAGCATCAAGCCGCCTTCGATGCCCGCAGCGTAGCGGATCCAGATGGTGGTGTTGTCACTGGACACCCCGGCCGCTGTGACGCCGGCCAATTGCAGGATGGCTGCCACCGCCTGCTGACGTGCGGCCAACGTGTCGCCCAGCGATGCAATGGCGTTTTGCGCCAGCGCCGCCGCATTGGCCTGGCCGTCGATCACTTGCTGCGCTGCCGAGTTGTCCAGTGGCGACACGATGTTGAGCACGATGACGGCCGAGGCCACGCTGTTGCCGTCGATGTTGGCCGCCACCACCAGCCGTACCGTCGCCGGCGTGGCCGAGACGAAGCTGGAAAAACAACTGTAGACGTTGTCGCCGGCGATGTCGTCGCCGTTGCCGAGCTGGCCGTTGTCCAGCAGGTTGCACAGCATTGGCCCGGTGGGCTTGCCGGCGTTGTCGGCCCGGTACAGCTTGATGCTGGCGGCGTCGAGCAGCGCGCTGGGCGGAATCTGCGACTGGAAGCGCACCTGGGTGGACGCATTGACCAGAAACTGCGTGGGTGCGGCCACCACATCGGGCAGCGCGTTGATGGCCGGCAGACCGCCAAACACCCGGGTGGCAACGGCAAACTTGAGCCGCTGCGGGTTGCTGAACTTGAGCAGCGCGCTGGCCTGCGCGCCCGGTGCCAGGTTGCCGGCAATGTTGACAAACGGCCGGTTGTTGCCGTTGATGCCGGCGGCGTTGGCCAGCGTCACCGTGGGCGTCAGCAGGTTGGCCACCTCCAGCGTGATCGGCGCGCTGACGCTGACAGCCGAGTGGTTCGTCAGCGTGGCGGTGGTGTCGAAGGTGTTGGTGGCGCGGTTGAAAACCAGGCCCGAGCGGCTGACCGATACCTTGTCAGAGACATCCGCCGACCATGCCGGGCCACCCGCCAGGCACAACAGGCCGACCAGCATCAGGCCGAAGCGGCCACGCAAACAACGACACGCCTGTTCGAACATCGTCATGGCATCCCCCGCCCAAATGATGAGGCCCAGCACGGGCCGGTGAATGACGCGGCTCAGCCGCGCAGTGGGGCCAGGCTGCGCCGGTGGCGCAGGCGGCCCAGCAGACCGAGCGAGCACAGCCCCAGCAGCAGCAGCCCGGCCGGCGTCGCCTCTGGCACCGCCGTGACAGTCACCTGCACCTCATTGCCCAGCGCGGTGAACACCGTCACCGGGCCGGCCGGAGCGCCGCTGAGCGCGAGCGTGAACAACGCGCCGTTGGCGTCGCTGGTGGCAAAGGCCGGCAGACCGCTGACGGGATTGAGCATGAAGAACGAAAAGCTGTCGGGGAAGGCCCCGGCCTCGGCCGGCAGGCTACTGGCATTGAAGGCAAAGCGCAGTGACGAGCCCAGCGTGACGGTGGCCAGGTGCTCATTGAAAAACACCGTGTCGCCCAGCGTCACCATGCCCGCGCCGGCCAGGCTGCCGGCAACATCACCCGCCGACGCCTCGGACACCAGCGCCCCGCCGGTGCTGGCAAAGCCCGATAACACCACGCTGTTGGCGGCCAGGCCGCCGTCGAGCAAGTCAAACGCCAACACCACCGAGGTGCCGGCCAGTGCGGCGCTGCCCACCTGCACCTGCCACACGCCCGCTTGCGCGGGTGCGGCGACGCAAAAACCCAGGGCGAAAAACAGGCCACTCACTCTGCGCTGCCAACTGCTCATACATCCCCCTTGATCGACCGTGCGGACCCGCGTCGGCCAGTGAAATTAACGGGCCATCCCGGGGCCGACAACCCCGCGAACAAGGGGGTAATTGCAAGCAAACGTCTGCCCGGGCGGCGCCAGGCAGGCTGGCCGGCCTGGCTGCTTTGCCACACGGGCCGCGCGCCCGCTGCCGTGGGCGCCGATACTGGCCGCCGCACCCGCCACTGCCCGCCATGCCCCAACCCGCACCCGCCGCCGCCCCTCAACACTCGCCCGCCATCCCGCGCCGCGCCATCTTGCTGCTGGCCTTGCTGACGCTGGTCTGGGGCACCAACTGGGGCTTGTTCCCGCTGGCCGTGCGGGAGGTGTCGGTGTGGACCTTCCGCGGCGTGGCGGTGCTGGGCGCCGGCCTGGCGCTATTGGCGGTGGCGCGGCTGCGCGGCCAATCGCTGGTGATCCCGCGCCGCCACTGGGCCCGGGTGGTGGTGGCGACGTTTTTTTACCTCGTGCTGTGGAACATCGCCAGCACCTATGCCGCGCTGATGATCCCGTCGGGCCAGGCGGCGGTGCTGGGCTTCACGATGCCGCTGTGGGCGGCGCTGATCGGCTGGGCGGCGGGCGCGCAGCGGCTGGGCGCGCGTCTGCTGCTGGCGCTGGCGCTGGGTGCACTGGCCGTGGGCTTGCTGATGTGGCACAGCCTGGGGGTGTATGCCCAGGCCCCGCTGGGCGTGGCGCTGGGTTTACTGGCCGGCATCGGCTGGGCGCTGGGCACGCTGATCCTGAAGCGCGGCGGGCCGTCGCTGGCGGGCGCGGTGCCGGCGCTGGTGCTCACCGGCTGGCAATTGCTGATCACCGCCGTACCGATCGGCGCGGGCGCGCTGTTGCTGGGCGACGGCCATTGGTTCATGCCGTCGTGGGCGACGATTTTGATCATCGGCTACATCACGCTGGTGCCGATGGCCATTGGCAATGCCGCCTGGTTTGCCATCGTCGGCCTGCTGCCCACCACGGTGGCCGGGCTGTCGTCAATCCTGGTGCCGGTGGTGGCGATGGTCTCGGGCGCGCTGCTGCACGGTGAGCCGCTGGGCGTCGTGCAATGGGCGGCGATGGCCTGCTGCGCGGCGGCCTTGCGGCTGGCGCTGGCCCCGCCCGCCGTGCCCGTGGCATTGCCGGTGGCATTGCCCGCCGATTTGGCCGCGCTTGTGCCGCCGCCGCCAGGGCGCGAGGCGTAACACAAAGCGCATCAACCCCCGGCCCGGCAGGCGTCACCGGGCTCTGATAGCCTGCTGCTTCGAAATCATTGAAGGAGACGTCCGGTGACAGCACTGCACGAACGCTTGCGTGCCCTGCCGCTGGAGCGCTTGCGGGCCATCCGGCGCGGCATCGAGAAAGAAAGCCTGCGCGCACTGCCCGCTGGCGGCCTGGCGCTGACGCCACACCCGGCCGCACTCGGCGCGGCCTTGACGCACCCGCACATCACCACCGACTACAGCGAGAGCCAGTTGGAGCTGATCACCGGCGTGCATGCCAGCACCGAGACCTGCCTGGCCGAGCTGACCGAGATCCACCAGGCCGTCTACCACGCGCTGGGTGCCCAGCCCGATGCCGAGCAACTGTGGGTCGGCAGCATGCCTTGCGGCCTGCCCACCGACGAGACCATCCCGGTCGGCCGCTACGGCTCGTCCAATGTCGGCCGGGCCAAAAGCGTCTACCGCATGGGCCTGGGCCACCGCTACGGCCGGCGCATGCAGACCATCTCGGGCATCCACTACAACTGGTCGATGCCGGGGCTGAGCAACGACGAGCACTTTGCGCTGATCCGCAACTTCCGCCGCCACGCCTTTGTGCTGCTGGTGCTGTTTGGCGCGTCGCCGGCGGTGTGCGGTGATTTTGTTGCCGGCCGGCCGCATGAGCTGCTGCCCGTGCCGCACGGCAAGAACGGCTCGCTGTACATGCCGCACGGCACCTCGCTGCGCATGGGCCGGCTGGGCTACCAGAGTGACGCGCAGGCCTCACTGGCGGTCAGCTACAACAGCCTGGAGAGCTACGCCGGCTCACTCTATGACGCACTGACCCAGCCCTACCCGGCTTATGAGGTGGTGGGCGTGCGCAACCCGGGCGGCGACTACAACCAACTGTCCACCACCCTGCTGCAGATCGAGAACGAGTTTTATGGCGTGATCCGGCCCAAGCGGGTGATTCACCCCGGTGAGCGGCCGCTGCACGCGCTGCGCGAGCGCGGTGTGGAATACATCGAAGTGCGCTGCATGGACCTGGACCCGTTTGAGCCCGCGGGCATCAACGCGGCCACCACCCGCTTCATCGACGTGTTCTTGCTGCATTGCCTGCTGGCCGACAGCCCGCCCGACACCCCTGCCGAGATCGCCGCGCTGGCGCGCAACCAGCACCGCACGGCGGCG
>JANLOP010000081.1:0-8250 GCA_031366635.1 Betaproteobacteria bacterium
GGACGGGAACAGGAAACCCCTTGAAGTCCTTCTTCGAAGAGCCCTCCCAGAACAAAGGCCGTCGCTTTTCACTCATGTACTATACCCGTCCGGATATAAGTCCGCAACGGGAAGGTGCCCGTTCGCTTCGAGGGGTGTGAGCAGAGTCTGGCCATGGCGCTGGCGCACCGGCGAACTCGGTACGGCAGCAGAGCGGGCGCAATGGCTCCATGCGGCTGGTCAGCCATGGGCAGACTGCCTCGTGGCCCGGACCGCCACGTTTTGCGAGGCTCGCCGACGTGCCGGAGCTGTGGGCAGCGCGCAGACTCGCGGGGTCTGTACCGGCGATTGCGCCGGTGCGAGGGCCGCTTCGACAAAGTCCGCGACGGTTTGCCAGCCGGCCCTGAGCTGCGTTTCGCTCTTGCCCACGTAGTGACCCAGCGTCACGTCGCCACCGGCCGCGTGATTCAGCATCCGCTTCAGCACCCCACCTGAAACGAGTTCCTCGGCGATGCTCGCGAACGTCGCGCGCAGGCCGTGCCCCTGCACCGTGGTGGCGGCTTGCGCATTGATCCAAGCCAGCGTCTTGCGTGCGTCCACGATCGGGAACAGAGGCTCGTCGGCCGTCCTGCCCAGACAGTTGCGTTCTACTATCTCCAGCGCCTGCCGGGACAACAACAACTTGTGGTCGCTCCGGTTCTTGGTGTCCCGCAGCACGATCTTGCCGCCCTGGCGATCGACATCGCTCACCTTGATCGGCGGGTAGCTGTGGCGCTTGCTGCCGTGGATCTCGACGCCGCGGCAGCCCGTAAGCAGTTGGAAGCGGTAGTAGTCCGCCGCGACCTTGGACGGTGCAGCTGCTGCCGCTCGCCACCAGGCGCCGAGCCGTTCGGGGGCAATCGGCGAGGGATCGCCTTTCTGCGGCGCCAGCACGATACGGTCGCGGCCCAACGGGTTGTCGGGGATGATGACCCCGTGCCAGCGCAGCACTGCACGCATCACCTGCATCGCATATGTGGCTTGGCGCTCCGATCGCTTGAGCAGGCCTGTGTAGATACCGCGAATGTCGTCGGCGGTAATCTTCGACATCAACTTGTCGGCGAGCGGATAGAGCTCGCCGTCGGCGAACTTCTTTCCCATGGTCGATGTTCGGCCAGTCGCAAGCATCGCAAGGTAGTCGGCCCGCGTTCGTGCCTTCAACGGCAGGCCATCCTTGGCGCGCCGTTTCTTCTCGACGTACTCGCTCAGCGCCTTCGCGAGCGTAACGCCTTCCTCGCGCTCTGCGAGGTCGCGTGCCGCCGTTTCGGCGCGCAGCCGAACCTCTTCCTGTGCTGGCCAGTCGACACCGTCACGCGCGAGCGCCCGAATGCGTGCGGCTTCGGCGCAGGCCGCGGCAAGCTTGATCTGGCCGGGCCCCTCTCCATACTCCCGGGGCAGGCGATGCTGACGCTCTCCATCCGCGCCCTTGACGGTGTAGCGGACCAAAAGAGTACGCGCGCCGTCGGGAGCAATGCGCAATTGCAAGCCTCGGTCGAGCGTCAGCTTGTAGGGCTCCGCCTTCGGCTTGTGGGTGTCGATGGCTCGAACGGTCAAAAGGGGCATCTTGCGGTTTCCGTGTCCGACTGGTGTCCGAAAAATCCTGAGATCGGATGCTATCGGCCGGAACCGATTGGCACAAACTTTCCTCGTAACCTGTTGATTTGTATGGGATTTATATCGTCCCAAGAAATCCAAGGAAGTCCCAGAAAGTCCCAAAAAAATCGACTGTTAATCCGTAGGTCCCTGGTTCGAGCCCAGGTCGGGGAGCCAAAGAAAGCCGAAGTAAAACAAGGACTTGCACGAGAGTGCAGGTCCTTGTTTGCTGGTGAACACCCATCAAAACGAGTGTTTGCCACAGATTTGCCACTGCCAAAGACTGATGACCGATCCACCAAGGAGGTCAGTCAACGTGGCAAGAATTTCCAAGCGCGGTCGCTACCGGCGCGCGCAGATTGTCCGGCGGGGCTACCCGCCGCAGTACCGCACCTTCGACACCCGCGCGGAAGCCGAGGCGTGGTCACGCGCCATGGAGTCCGAGATGGACCGCGGCATCTTCGTGTCGCGCGTCGAGTCGGAGAAGACCACGCTCGCTGAAGCGCTGGGGCGCTACGAGCGGGAGATCTCGGTCGGCAAGGTGCACCCCGAACAGGACTACCAGCGAATCCGCCACTGGCAGCGCCAGGACCTGGCGCACTATTTCCTCGCCAACCTTCGAGGGGCGGACTTCGCGAAGTACCGCGATGACCGCCTTGCGATCGGGAGGGCCGCCAACACCGTGCGCCTGGAACTCGCGCTGGTCAGCCACTTGTTCGAGATCGCGCGCAAGGAATGGGGCAGGGAAGGCCTCATGAACCCGCTCAAGAACATCAGGAAGCCCTCCGGGTCCAACGAACGGTATCGTCGGCTCCGGGACGGCGAGTACGAGACCCTGGCTGCGGCGCTCTCTGCGTCCGAGAACCAATTGCTTCACACACAACACGCCAGACAGAATACGTCGCTGCCTCACACGCTGACCCGCTCCGATCTCACGTTCAACTGGACCCTCACTCGACCAGGGGCGCTTCCCGTCGCGTCAGTCGGGCGATGCGCCACGCCGTCGAAGATCACCTCTCATCTAATATCCCGCCGCCAGATTGATCGGCCGGACAAACCGGCCAAGTCCACTGCCGCACAAACGGAAGGCAGCCTTACAACCGACCGACCCCAAGTCGCCAGGTCGTCCCATTTTCCGCACCCCGAGTGACTGCATTTCCTTCATCCTCCAGCCTGCCACCGGCCAGCCCGGCCCACACGCCGATGATGGCGCAGTACCTGCGCATCAAAGCCGACTTTCCCGACACCCTGCTGCTCTACCGAATGGGGGATTTTTACGAGTTGTTTTTTGACGATGCGCAAAAGGCCAGCCGTCTGCTGGACATCACGCTCACCCAGCGCGGCATGAGCGCCGGTGTGCCGGTGGTGATGGCCGGCGTGCCGGTGCAGGCGGTTGAAACCTATCTGGCGCGGCTGATCAAGCTGGGTGAGGCGGTGGCGATTGCCGAGCAGGTGGGCGATGTAGCCACATCAAAAGGCCCGGTTGAGCGCAAGGTGGTGCGGGTGGTCACGCCCGGCACGCTGACCGACAGCGCGCTGCTGGACGACCGGGCCGATGCGCTGCTGTGCGCCATCACCAAAGCCGAGCCGGGCCGAACGGCCCCGGGCGGGGCCATGTGGGGCCTGGCCTGGCTGGGCTTGAGCAGCGGCCAGTTGGGCCTGACCGAATGTGCTGAAAGAGAGCTGGCCGGCTGGCTGGCGCGGCTCGATCCGGCTGAAATCCTGCTGCCGCAGGCCCTGCATTCCGGCCCGGCGGCTGCGGCCCTGGCAGCCGGCCTGCCCGCCGCCCGGAACATCACGCTGCCAGCCGCCCTGCAACAACACGGCGCCGCCCGCACCCAGCGGCCTGATTGGCAGTTTGATGCCGCCCTCGGTGTGCGCAAGCTGTGCGGCCTGCTCAAGGTGGCGTCGCTGCAAGGCTTCAACGCCCAGGATTTGCCAGTCGCCCAGGCGGCGGCCGCCGCGCTGCTGAGCTTTGCCGAGCACACCCAGGGCCAGGCGCTGGCCCATGTGGCCACGCTGGATGTGGCCCGGGCTTCGTCATTGATCGACCTGCCGCCGGCCAGCCACCGCAACCTGGAACTGACGCAAACCCTGCGTGGCGACGCCAGCCCCACCCTGCTGTCGCTGCTGGACAGTTGCAAAACCGGCATGGGCAGCCGGCTGCTGCGCCACTGGCTGACGCACCCGATGCGCGACCGCACAGCGGCCAGCGCCCGGCACGATGCCATCGATGCGCTCAGCGCCCACGGCATCGCGCCGCTGCGCCAGGCTTTGCGCCCTGTCAGCGATGTCGAGCGCATCAGCGCCCGGCTGGCATTGCGCCAGGTGCGCCCGCGAGACCTCAGCGGCCTGCGCGCCACGCTGCAAGGGCTGGCCGCGCTGCGCGCCGCACTGCCGGCGGGTGACGCCAGCGCGCCACCGGCCGCCCTGCTGGCCAGCCTGGCCACCGCGCTGCAACCGCCGCCCGCGCTGCTGGATTTGCTGCTGGCGGCGCTGGCCGACGAGCCTGCCGTGCTGCTGCGTGATGGCAGCGTGATCGCCACCGGCTACGACGCCGATCTGGACGAGTTGCGCGCCATCGGCCAGAACTGCGACGCTTTTTTGCTCGATCTTGAAGCGCGCGAGCGCAGCCGCAGCGGCATTGCCAACCTGCGGGTGCAGTTCAACCGGGTGCACGGCTTCTACATCGAGGTCAGCGCCGGCCAGGCCGCCAAAGTGCCGGCCGACTACCAGCGCCGTCAGACGCTGAAAAACGCCGAGCGCTTCATCACGCCCGAACTCAAAACCTTTGAGGACAAGGCGCTGTCGGCCCAAGACCGGGCGCTGGCGCGCGAGAAACAGCTTTTTGAGGCCTTGCTCGACCAGCTTCAAGCCCATTTGCCGGTGCTTGGCGCGCTGGCCCGGGCGCTGGCCGGGCTGGACGTGCTGGCCTGCCTGGCCGAGCGCGCCGCCACGCTGGGCTGGTGCCGGCCGCGTTTTGTGCCGCAGCCCTGCATCGACATCAGCCAGGGCCGCCATCCGGTGGTGCAGGCCCGGCTGGCCTCAGACCACGGCAACGGCAAAAATGCCGACTTCATCGCCAACGATTGCCGGCTGGACGCGCGCACCCGCATGTTGATCATCACCGGGCCGAATATGGGCGGCAAATCCACCTACATGCGCCAGGTGGCGCTGATCGTGCTGCTGGCCAGTCTGGGCTCGTTTGTGCCGGCCGCCACCTGCACGCTGGGCCCGCTGGACGCCATCCACACCCGCATCGGCGCGGCCGATGACCTGGTCAACGCCCAGTCCACCTTCATGCTGGAGATGACCGAGGCCGCAGCCATCGTGCACGGCGCCACCGAGCACAGCCTGGTGCTGATGGACGAGATTGGCCGGGGCACCAGCACCTTTGATGGTTTGGCGCTGGCCAGCGCGATTGCCGCGCAGTTGCACGACAAAAACCGCGCCTTCACGCTGTTTGCCACCCATTATTTTGAGCTGACCGCGTTTCCGGCCCGGCACGACCGGGCCATCAACCTGCATGTCTCGGCGGTGGAGAATGGCCGCGACATCGTGTTTTTGCACGCCATCGAGCCGGGGCCGGCCAGCCGCAGCTACGGCGTGCAGGTGGCGCGGCTGGCCGGCATGCCCGCCGGGTTGCTGCGCCAGGCCCGCAGCACGCTGGAGGCATTGGAGGCGCAAGCCCGGGCCGGTGAGGCCCAGGTGGATTTGTTTGCGGCGCCGCCGCCAGACCGGTTGCCGCCCGAGCCATCGGCGCTCGAAACTGCGCTGACGGCGGCGCTGGCCGAGATCGACCCCGACGCCCTCACGCCGCGTGAAGCGCAGGCCGCGCTGTACCGTCTCAAATCCCTGCAAACCAAGGCAAGCCCCTCATGACTTACTGCATCGGCATCCGCCTGAACGCCGGCCTCGTCTTCTTGTCAGACAGCCGCACCAACGCTGGCATCGACCAGATCAGCATCTTCCGCAAGATGATCGTCTACGAGAACCCGGGGGATCGGTTCATGGTGCTGCTGTCGGCCGGCAACCTGAGCATCAGCCAGTCGGTGCGCGAAATCCTGCAACTTGAAAAAGTCGACCGTGGCCCCGACCAACCGGCACTGACGATCTGGAACGCGGACAGCATGTTCGACGCGGTGCGGGTGCTGGGCGCTGCGGTGCGCCGGGTGTATCAGCAGGACGGGCCGTCACTGAGGGCCGCCGGCATCGACTTCAACGCCTCGATGATTTTTGGCGGCCAGATCCGGGGCGAGGCGATGCGGCTGTTTTTGGTGTATTCAGCCGGCAACTTCATCGAGGCCACGCGCGAGACCTGCTTTTTTCAGGTCGGCGAGAGCAAATACGGCAAACCCATTCTCGACCGGGTGCTGGTGCCCGACACCCCGCTGGACGAGGCCGCCAAGTGCGCGCTGGTGTCGATGGATTCCACCCTCAAATCGAACCTGAGCGTGGGCCTGCCGCTGGATTTGCTGGTCTACCGCGAGGGCAGCTTCAAGAGTGACCAGATCGTCTGCATCGATGAGCAGAACCCGTACTTCCAGATGATCCACAGCACCTGGGGCCAGCGCCTGCGCGAGGTGTTCGAAAGCATCGAAGACCCGGTCTGGGACGGCGGCGCCGCCAACCAGCCGCTGCTGGCCCGCACGGCGCGCTACGAGCCGATGCGCAAGATCAGCCACCCGGGCGAGCGCATTGTTTGAGCGGCCCACGGCGCCAACATCCGGCCACAGCGCACCGCGATGAAACCCACCCTTGTCTTCTCGCATGCCAACGGCTTTCCGGCTGGCACGTATGCACAACTGTTCAAACACTGGCGCGCCGCCGGCTGGCGGGTGCTGGCGATTGACAAATATGGCCACGATCCGCTGTACCCCGTCACCAGCAACTGGCCCCGGCTGCGCGACCAGTTGGTCGATTTTCTGGATGCCAAAGCGCCGCAGGGCACCTACCTCGTCGGCCATTCGCTGGGCGGCCTGCTCAGCCTGCTGGCGGCCAGCAAGCGCCCCGACCTGGCACTCGGCCTGGTGATGCTGGATTCGCCGGTGATCACCGGCTGGCGGGCGCACACGGTGCAGGTGCTCAAGCGCAGCCGGCTGCTGCAGCGGCTGGGCCCCGGCCGGGTGTCGTTGACGCGCCGGCATGAGTGGCCGTCGCGCCAGGCGGTGGCCGCGCACTACGGCGCCAAATCGCTGTTTGCGCGCTGGGCGCCGGGCGTGCTGGCGGATTACGTCGCCGCCGGCACCGAGCGGCGCGGTGGCAAAACCGTGCTGGCCTTTGACCGCGAGGTCGAAACCCGCATCTACAACACCCTGCCGCACCACCTGGGCAGCGTGCTGCGCCGCCATCCGCTGCGCTGCCCGGTGGGCTTTATCGCCGGCACCCGGTCGGCCGAGATCCGCCAGGGCGGGCTGGGCACGGCGCACGCGCTGGCCGGGGCGCGTTTTGCCTGGGTCGAGGGCACCCACCTTTATCCGATGGAAAAACCCGTCGCCACTGCCGACGCGGTGCTGGCGTTGCTGGCCACGATGCAAGCCGGCTGACCCGGTATGGGCCTTGGCCGCCCGGGTCAGCCGGGTGTGGAAACTACGGACGTCAGATCAAGGCCGGCAGCGCATCATCGCCCCCCCCCCGCAGGACCCCTGATGGCATCCACCCCCACCCCCACGATCCCCCCCGCCCCGGCCCCCGCCGCGCGCCGGCCGTTCTACCACTCGCTGTACCTGCAGGTGATCACCGCCATCGTCATCGGCGTGCTGCTGGGCCATTTCTGGCCCGCCACCGGTGAGGCCATGAAGCCGCTGGGCGACGGCTTTATCAAGCTGATCAAGATGGCTGTCGCGCCGGTGATCTTCTGCACGGTGGCTGCGGGCATCGCGCGGATGGGCGACCTGAAGGCGTTCGGCCGGCTGGGCGCCCGGACCCTGATCTACTTCGAGCTGATGTCCACCTTCGCCCTGGTGATCGGCCTGGTGGTGGGCGAGGTGGTCCATCCGGGGCAGGGGTTCAACATCGACCCAGCCAGTCTCGACCCCAAGGCCGTCGCCGATTACGTCGCCAAGGCCCAGCACGGCCAGACGGTCGCCGACTACCTGCTGCACCTGATTCCGGACACCTTCGTCAGCGCCTTTTCCGGCGGCGACCTGCTGCAGGTGCTGGTGATCGCCATCCTGACCGGGTTCGCCTGCACCCGGATGGGCGACTTCGGGGCCAGGACCGCCGACGTCCTCGACGATATCGCCCAGGTGTTCTTCGGGATCATCGGGGTGATCGTGCGCCTGGCGCCCATCGGCGCCTTCGGGGCCATGGCCTACACCATCGGCAAGTTCGGGGTGGAGTCGCTGAAGAACCTCAGCGCGCTGGTGGGCACCTTCTACCTGACCAGCGCGCTGTTCGTGGCCGTCGTGCTGGGCGGCGTGGCGGCGCTCAGCGGCTTCTCGATCTGGAAGTTCCTGCGCTACATCCGTGAAGAGCTGCTGATCGTGCTGGGGGCCTCATCGTCGGAGGCGGCGCTGCCGCTGATCATGGCCAAGCTGCAGCGGCTGGGGGCGGGCAAGGGGACGGTCGGCCTGGTGGTTCCCGCCGGCTACAGCTTCAACCTCGACGGCACCAACATCTACATGACGCTGGCCACCC
>JANLOP010000096.1:0-20924 GCA_031366635.1 Betaproteobacteria bacterium
AAAAAAGGCTTATTGCGGTTATTGCTGCAGCGCCCAAACAACGTGCTCTCTCACCACTTCACTGGGGTGATTGGTTCTGGTTTGCAGCGTCGCATCTATCGCAGGTAAATCTAACTTTGCAGCATCACGTCTAGCATTCCCAAGCGCAACCGCAATATTCCGCAACCAGTGCACATGCCCAATGCGGCGAATCGGACTGCCTTCGGTGAACTTCAGAAAATCGTCTTCCGTCCATGCAAACAAAGTACTGAGCTGCTGTCCGCTCAAACCGGCGCGTTCGTCAAAATCAGGCAAAGCAGAACGCTGTGCAAATTTGTTCCACGGGCAGATCAGCTGGCAGTCATCACAACCATAAATGCGGTTGCCGATCAAAGGACGCAACTCCAGCGGAATCGCCCCTGCATGCTCAATCGTCAAATACGAAATGCAGCGCCGTGCATCCAGCTTGTGCGGCGCGATGATGGCTTGGGTAGGGCAAATGTCGATGCAGGCGCTGCAGCTTCCGCAGTGCGCGGTGACGGGTTCGCTGTGTGGCAAGGCAATGTCTAAATAGATTTCACCCAAGAAAAACATGGACCCCGCCTCGCGGTTCAGCACCAGCGTGTGCTTGCCGCGCCAGCCGATGCCGCTGCGGCTGGCCAACTCCACCTCCAGCACCGGGGCTGAATCGGTGAAGACGCGCTGGCCCTGGTTGCCGTGATGGCCGTGCTCGCCGTGCTCGCCGTGATCGCCCGTGCGCCCGACCGCCTGCTGGATTTGGTCCACCAGCTTTTGCAGCCGCTGGCGCAGCACCTTGTGGTAGTCGCGGCCCTGGGCGTAGAGCGAGACCACCGCCTGCGCCGGGTCGGCCAGGCGGTCAAAGCTGATCGCCTGCCAGCCGGCGGCCGGTGTGCCGGGGCCGGGGCCGGGGCCGGGTGCGGGTGCGGGTGCGGGTGCGGGTGCGGGTGCGGGTGCGGGTGCGGATGCGGACGCCGGCAGGTAGTCCATTCGGGCGGTGATTACCCGCACCGTGCCCGGCACCAGCGCGGCCGGCCGGGCGCGGCGCAAGCCGTGCGCCGCCATATAGCCCATCTCACCATGAAAGCCGGCCGCCAGCCAGGCCAGCAAGCCCGGCTCGGCGGCCCGCAAATCAATGTCGGCGACACCGATCTGGGAGAATCCAAGCTGCGCGGCCCAGTCTTGAACCTGCGGCCAGAGCAACTTCAACGCAGCCGCCGAATCTGCGGCTGGATTTACCGAAGGTTCTGCGGCCAAACCCGCCGGTGACAGCGCCGGTGCGCCGCCCGCGCCGTCGCCTGGCCCCGACGGCGGCTTCTCAACCCCACCCGCTTTCACCACCCGCCCTTGACCCTCGACCATCGGCCGATTCTAGAAACCCGCCGTCTGCACTGGGCGGACGAGGCCGATTGCCGGGCGTTTGCCCAGCGCCTGGCGGCACAGCCCCGTATCGGGCAGGCATTTATTGAGTTGCACGGCCCGCTGGGCGCCGGCAAAACCACACTGGTGCGCCATTTGCTGCAAGCGCTCGGCGTGGCTGGGCGCATCAAAAGCCCCACCTACACGGTGCTGGAGCCGCATGCGCTGGGCGACGGCAGCGAGGCCTCGCACTTCGATTTCTACCGCTTCAACCAGCCGCGTGAGTGGCAGGACGCCGGGTTCCGTGATGTGTTTGCCCGGCCCGGGCTCAAACTCGCCGAATGGCCCGACAAGGCCGCCGGCCAGTTGCCGCCAGCCGACCTGCGCATCGAGATCGACGCGCTGGATGAGCAGCGCCGCCAGGTGACGCTGCACGCGCTGTCACCGCTCGGCCTGGGTTTGCTGGCATGAGCGCCCGCGCGCCGGCCGTGCCATCAGCCGCCCGGCCCGGCCGCCGCCACGCACTGCGCCAGATGGGCGCGCTGGTGCTCGGGCTGGGCGCGGCCCGGCTGGCCTTCGGTGCGTCCATCGTCGCAGTGCGGGTCTGGCCGGCCAGCGACTACAGCCGGGTGACGATCGAGAGCGACCAGGCGCTGGTGGCGCGGCAGTTTTTGACCGACAGCCCAGCCCGGCTGGTGATCGACATCGACGGCCTGGAGCTGAGCCCCGCGCTGCGCGAGCTGGTGGGCAAGGTGCGCGCCGATGACCCGTTCATCGCCGGGGTGCGGGTGGGGCAGAACCAGCCGCGCCTGGTGCGGCTGGTGATCGATTTGAAGCAGGCCGTGGCGCCGCAGCAGTTCACGCTGCTGCCGGTGGCGGCCTACCAGCACCGGCTGGTGTTTGACCTCTACCCCACCGAGGCGCGCGACCCGCTGCTCGATCTGATCCGCGAGCGCGAGCGCGCGTCCGAGCAAGCGGCGCGCAGCGTGCAGGACGCGCTGGGTGAGTTCATCGGCCGCATCGGGCCACCGGCAGCCGTGGCCGGGGCCGGCAGCGGGCCGTTGCAGGCCGCCCGCCCCGGCCCGCCGGCCATCCCCGCACCCGGCGCCGCGCCGCCACCACAGTCCACGCCCGCGCCGCCACCGGCCCCACCCACCGCGCTGGCGGCCGACGAGCAGCGCAGCATCGACCGGCTGGTGGTGGTGGCCATCGACCCCGGCCACGGCGGTGAAGACCCGGGCGCCGTCGGCCCCACCGGCCTGCGCGAGAAAGACGTGGTGCTGGCGGTGGCGATCAAATTGCGCGACCGGCTGAACAGCGTGCCCGGCATGCGGGCCATGCTGACGCGCGACGCCGATTTTTTTGTGCCGCTGCACGAGCGGGTGCGCAAAGCGCGCCGGGTGCAGGCCGACTTGCTGGTGTCGATCCACGCCGATGCTTTTTTAACCCCGGCCGCGCACGGTGCGTCGGTGTTTGCGCTGTCCGAAACCGGCGCCAGCAGTGCCGCTGCGCGCTGGATGGCAAACAAAGAGAATGCCGCCGACGGCGTGGGCGGCGTCAACCTGGCGGCGGTGAAAGACGCCCAGGTGCAGCGCGCGCTGGCCGACATGGGCACCACCGCGCAAATCCGCGACAGCCTGCGCATCGGCGGTGAGGTGCTGGCACTGATCGGCCAGGTGGGCACGCTGCACAAGCGCAGTGTCGAGCAGGCCGGTTTTGCGGTGCTCAAGGCGCCCGACATCCCCAGCATCCTGGTCGAGACGGCCTTCATCTCCAACCCCGACGAGGAGGCCCGGCTGCGCGACGAGGCCTACCAGGACAAGCTGGTCGAGGCCCTGCACACCGGCATCCGGCGCTACTTTGCGCGCCGCCCGCCGCTGGCCCGGCAGCGCATCTTGTAGCGCCAGCCAGCCGTCAATCTGCCAACCCGCCAACCCGCCAACCCGCCAACCGCCAACCCGTCAGGCGGCGGCCGGCTTGCGGCGCCGGGCACGCCACGCGCCGAACACGATCAGCGCGCCGGGGATCAGGATCATGGCCCAGATGATCTTGCTCAAATTGGCCGCCACCCACGGGATGTTGCCAAACAGGTAGCCCGCCGTGACGATGCTGCCCACCCAAAGCGCGCCGCCGGTGACATCGTAAAAAGTGAACTTGCGCCGCGTCATCTGCGCCACGCCGGCCACAAACGGCGCAAATGTGCGCAAAAACGGCATGAAGCGCGCCGCGACGATGGTGATGCCGCCGTACTTCTCGTAAAAAGCGTGGGCCTGCTCAAACGCCCGCTTGTTGAACCAGCGCGACTGCTCCCAGCCAAACACCTTCGGGCCCAGCGCCCGGCCGATGGCGTAGTTGGTCTGGTTGCCCAGCACGGCCGCAGCCAGCAGCAGCGCCAGCACGCCGGGGTAGCTCATCAGCCCGGCACCGGCCAGCGCGCCCACCACAAACAGCAGTGAGTCGCCGGGCAAAAACGGCATCACCACCAGGCCGGTCTCGACAAAGATGACCAAGAACAGCAGCGCGTACACCCAGCCGCCGTAGGCGTCGACAAAGGCGCGCAGGTGGCGGTCGATGTGCAGGATGAAGTCGGCAAGCTGCATCAAGGTGTCCATGGCGCGGCATTATCCCGGGCGGCTGCTGGCGGGTGCTGGCGGGTGCAGGCGGCTGCGGGCGGCTACCGACCGGGATAATCCGGCGCATGTCCGCTGCCGCCCACCGCCCCATCCAGGCCCTGCCCGATGAGCTGGTGAGCCAGATCGCTGCCGGTGAGGTGGTGGAGCGGCCGGCCTCGGTGGTGCGCGAGTTGCTGGACAACGCGCTGGACGCCGGCGCCCGCCAGATCAGCGTGCGGCTGCTGGCCGGCGGTGTGCGCAGCATCGGCGTGGACGACGACGGCGCCGGCATCCCGCCCGACCAACTGGTGCTGGCGCTGCAACGCCATGCCACCAGCAAGATCGCCAGCCTGCAGGAGCTGGAATCGGTCTCGACGATGGGCTTTCGGGGCGAGGCGCTGGCGGCCATCGCGTCGATTGCCGATGTCAGCCTGACCAGCCGCCACGCAGGCGCCGGGTTGGCGCACCGGCTGGACGCGCGCAGCGGTGAGCTGCAACCGGCGGCGCGCGCCCGTGGCACCAGCGTGGAGGTGCGCGAGCTGTTTTTTGCCACCCCGGCGCGGCGCAAGTTCTTGAAGACCGACGCCACCGAGCTGGCGCACTGCCTGGAGGCCATGCGCCGCCATGCGCTGGTGCGGCCTGATGTGGGCTTTGCGGTCTGGCACGACGGCAAGCTGGTGGCGCAGTGGCGGCAGGCGACCAGCGCGCAGCGCCTGGCCGATGTGCTGGGCGACGGCTTCATCGGCCAGAGCCGGGCCATCGACAGGCCCGCCAGCGCCGCCGATGCAGCCAGCGCGGCCCGGGTGGTCAGCGGCGGCGGCGGTGGCGGCGCGGTGCGGGTGTGGGGCCGCATCGGCCTGCCCGACGCCGCCCGGGCTCGGGCCGACCAGCAATACGCCTACATCAACGGCCGCTATGTGCGCGACCGGCTGGTGGCGCACGGCGCGCGGTCGGCCTACGAAGACGTGCTGCACGGCCAGCGCCAGCCGAGCTGGGTGCTGTTCATCGAGATCGACCCGGCGCGGGTGGACGTCAACGTGCACCCGACCAAGATCGAGGTGCGGTTTCGCGACGGCCGCGAGGTGCACCAGGCCGTGCGCCACGCGGTGGAGGCCGCGCTGGCGCTGTCGCGGGCGCCGCCGGCGGCGGGTTCTCAGGCCCCGGCGGGCGCGGCACTGTCGGCTGGCGCTGCGCCCGGCAGCGCAGCGCCAGCGGCGTTGGCCTACCCCGGCTGGTCCCGGCCCGGGGCCGGCGGTCAAACCGTTCTCGGGCTGCAAGACCTGGCGGTGCTGTACGCCCGGGACAGCGTGCCCGCCACGTCATGGCTTGCGGCGCCCGCGACGGCCAGTGGCGCACCGGCAGCCGGGCCGTCAGCCGGCCTGCCCGACGGTGATCGCGCTGACGACCCTGCTGGTGATCACGCTGGCCATCCCGCTGCTGAGTCCGATGCAATGCCCACCGCCCTGCCCGCCTGGCTGGCCAACGCCAGCCGCAGCGGCTTGGCCGCCCCCGCTGCCGCCTGGCCGCTGGGCCGGGCGCTGGCGCAACTGGGCGGCGCCTACATCCTGGCTGAAAACGCCCTCGGCCTGGTGGTGGTGGACATGCATGCCGCGCATGAGCGCATCGTCTACGAGCGGCTGAAAACCGCCGATGTGGCGCACCAGGCGGCGGCCCACAGTGCCGCCGCCGATCCCGCCGCCAACGCCGCTGGCGCTGCGGGTACGGCCGGCGCGGCCGGTGCCCCCGGCGCGACCAGCACGGCGGCGCGGCCGGCGGCGATGGCGTCACAAGCGCTGCTGATCCCGGCCGCCTTTGCCGCCACCGCTGCCGAGGTAGCCACCGCCGAGGCCCAGGCCGAGGCGCTGGCCAGCCTCGGCCTGGACATCACGCCGCTGTCGCCCGGCGTGCTGGCGGTGCGCGCCCGGCCGGCGGCACTTCCCGACGCCGACCCGGTGGCGCTGGCCCGGGCGGTGCTGGCCGATCTGGCCGAGCTGGGTGAGTTGGGCAGCGCCCGCAGTGTGGCCACGCAAGTGGTGCAGCGCGCCCGCGACGATCTGCTGGCCACGATGGCCTGCCACGGCGCGGTGCGCGCCAACCGCCTGCTCACGCTGCCCGAGATGAACGCGCTGCTGCGCGACATGGAGCGCACCGAGCGCGCCGACCAGTGCAACCACGGCCGGCCCACCTGGCGGCAGATCAGCATCAAAGCGCTGGACACGCTGTTTTTGCGCGGGCGCTGACGAAGGCGCAGGCCGCAGCCTGGCTGCGCGCCTGGCAGATCCCGACTGCGCCGCCGGCCCCGCGTGCCTTTGACGGCGCTTTCAGCCGTCGCGCCGGCCCGTACACTGATTGACCGGTCAACCTGCGCCCCGCCCATGAAAAGCAAGTCAACGATCCGTGGCACCCCGCCCGCCGCTGCGCACAGCCCGGGCGTGCAGACGCTGGAGATGGTGGCCCGGGAGGCAGGGGTGTCACCCAGCACCGTGTCGCGCATCCTCAACGGCACGGCGGTGGTCAGCGGCTTGAAAAAACAAGCGGTTGACGAGGCCATCGCCAAGCTCGGCTTTGTGCCCAACCCGATGGCCCGCGGCCTGGCCGGTGGCCGCACGCTGAGCATCGGCGTCGTCACCCAGGCCATCGACAGCCCGTTTTACGGCGCGGCGCTGCGCGGCATCGAGGACGAACTCGACCCGCTGGGCTACAGCCCGCTGTTTGTCAGCGGCCACTGGAACGCTGCCGCTGAAGCCCGCTGCATCGACGTGCTGCGCTCGCGCCGGGTGGACGGCATCATCGTGCTGACCGGCCGGCTGACCGACCAGGCACTGGAAGCCTGCGCCAAAAGCCTGCCGGTGGTGGTGACCGGCCGCACGCTGGCCGCACCCGGGCTGTTCTCGCTCAACTTCGACAATTTTGAAGGCGGCCGGCTGGCCACCCGCCACCTGATCGAGCTGGGCCACCGGCGCATCGCCTTCATCGCCGGTGACCAGGACCACCCCGACGCCAATGAGCGCTTGCGCGGCTACCGCGCTGCGCTCGAGGCCGCCGGCATCGCCTTTGAACCGGCGCTGGTAGTGCCGGGTGATTACCACGAGGTCAGCGGCCTGCTGGCGGTGAACCGGCTGCTGGAAAGCCAGCAGCACTTCAGCGCCATTTTTGCCGCCAATGACCAGATGGCTTTCGGTGCGTCGCTCGGTTTGCAGCGGCGCTCACTGCGCGTGCCCGAGGACGTGTCGCTGGTCGGCTTTGATGACCTGCCGACCTCGGTTTATGCAATACCGCCGCTCAGCACGGTGCAACAGCCGGCCTACGATCTGGGCCGGCTGGCCGCCACCGCGATGCTGCAATTGCTGGCCGGTGAGGTGCCGCAGGTGGTGATGCCCGCGCCGCAACTGGTCAGCCGCGAGTCCAGCCGGCGCCGGCCGGGCTGACCGGCTGACCGGCGGGCCTGCTGTCGGGCGGCGCGGATGAAAGCGGCGCAGCCAGCGCCGCAGCACCGGCCGGCACCGGCCGACAGCGGCCCGCGCCGGCCCCCGCGCTTTCCCTCCATTGACACGCTTCCCTGTGGCCCTTTATAGTTTGAAAGCGATTTCATAGTTTCGAGGACACGAATGCAGCAGGGGTTGAACGGCTGGCGCCGCAGCAAACCGAGCCCACCGGCCAAGCCACTGGCGCTGGGGCGGTGCGTCGCCAGCCTGCTGGCGCTGGGGCGCTGTGGCGCCGGCCTGCTGGCGCTGGGCCGGTGGGGCGCCAGCCCGCTGGCGCTGGGTGTCGTTGCGCTGCTGCTGGGCCCGCTGCCGGCACGGGCCCAGCAATCGCTGACCATCGCTGCCTTTCCGGCGGTGGACGACATTGTTCGCGCCGCCATCCCGCAGTGGAAGGCGCTGCACCCCACGGTGGACATCAAGGTGGTGAGCCGGCAGTTCAGTGACCACCACACGGCGATGACGACTGCGCTGTCCACCGCCGTCTACCTGCCCGACGTGATGGCGCTGGAGGTGGGCTATCTGGGCCGCTTTGCCCAGGGCGGCGGGCTGGATGATCTGGCGCTGGCGCCGTACAACATCGGCCAGTTCCGGGCCCGCTATGTGCCGTATGCCTACGCCCAGGCCACCAGCCGCAGCGGCCGGGTGGTGGCCGCGCCGACCGATATCGGCCCCGGCACCTTGCTATACCGCAGCGATTTGCTGGCCCAGGCCGGCATCAGCGAGGCCGAGCTGACGCAGTCTTGGGACAGCTACGTGGCCGCTGGCGTGCGGCTGAAGGCCCGCACCGGCGCCTACCTGATGGCCCATGCCCGCGACATCAAAGACATCGTCATCCGCACCGGCATCCAGCCCGGTGAAGGGCTGTACTTCGACCAACAATCCCGCGTGCTGGTCACATCGCCGCGCTTTGTGCGGGCCTTTGAGCTGGCGCGCCGCGTGCGCCAGCAAAAACTCGATGCCCGGGTGGCCGCCTGGTCGAATGAGTGGTCTGAGGGCTTTAAGCGCGGCACCATCGCCAGCCAGTTGACAGGCGCCTGGCTGGCCGGCCACCTGGGCAACTGGCTGGCCCCCGCCACCCGGGGCCTGTGGCGGGCGGCGCCGCTGCCCGAGGGCGCTTTTGCGGCCTACGGCGGCACGTTTCTGGCCATTCCGCGCGGCGCAGCGCCGGCCAACAAAATGCTGGCCTGGCAATTCATCCAGTTGTTGACACTGGATCGCGGACTGCAACTGGCCGCCTTCAAGGCGCAAGACGCCTTTCCGGCGCTGCTGGAGGTCTACGACGACGCTTTTTTTGACCAGCCGATTGCCTTTCTCGGTGGCCAGGCGGCGCGCGTCGGCTGGCGCGCTGCGGCCCGCCGCATCACGGCGGTGGACGTGCACAAGCAGGACGCCTTTGCCGACGAGGTGATCAATACCGAACTGGACAAGGTGCTGGACCGGGGCAAAGACATCACCACGGCGCTGGCCGATGCCCAGCGGCTGCTGGCACAGCGCGCGACGCGCTAAAACTCCGCCCAACCCGCCCAACCCGCCCAACCCGCCCAACCCGCTGAACCTGCCCAAGCTGCTGACCTTGCCAACCCACCCGCCATGAAGCTGCCCACGGCCTTGCGCCTGTCGCCCACCCTGACGCCGTATCTGCTGCTCAGCCCGTTCTTGGGGCTGTTTGCGGTGTTCGGCATCTTTCCGCTGGGCTTTTCGCTGTATTTGGCCTTCCAGTCGTGGGAGCCGACCAGCGGCCTGGGCGCGATGCAGTTTGTCGGCTTCGACAACTACCGCTTCGCGCTGCAGGACGAGTGGTTCTGGAAGTCGCTGCGCAACACCGCCTGGCTGGCGCTGGCCTCGGGTGTGCCGCAGCATTTGGTGGCCATCCCCCTGGCCTGCTTCATCCAGGCATCGTTCAAGCGGCTGCGCAACGGCCTGGTGGGCGCGTATTTCATGCCGTACATCACCTCCACCGTGGCCATCTCGATCTTGTTCTCGTCGCTGTTTTCCACCGATTTCGGCCTCATCAATGCCGGCTTGCAGGCGCTGGGCCGGGCCTTGGCCAGCCTGCCCGGGCTGGGTGGCTTGGCGCCGGGCGGCGCCATCGACTGGCTGAACGACCCGGACCGCATCAAACCGGCCATCTCGATGGTCGTGTTCTGGCGCTACCTGGGCTTCAACCTGGTGCTCTACCTGGCGGCGCTGCAAACCATCCCGGCCGATATCTACGAGGCCGCGACGATGGACGGCGCCGGCCGGTTTCAGCAGTTTTTCTTCATCACCCTGCCCAGCTTGAAGCCGATGATCTTCTTCGGCGTCACGCTCAGCGTGATCGGCGGGCTGCAACTGTTTGAAGAGCCTTTCATCCTCACCGGCGGGCGCGGCGGCTCAGACCAATCCGGCATGACCACCGCCATCTACCTCTACCGCATGGCGTTTGACTTCAATGATTTTGGCGCCGCCAGCGCGATGTCGTGGCTGCTGTTCGTCTTGGTGGCCGCGCTCACCTGGGCCACCCACCGCGCCTTCCGCCCGAATGCGGGCGCTGGCTAGCCGGCCCGGAACGAGACACCCCGATGACATCCGACCGTCTGGCCCCGTGGGCCGCCTATTTGCTGGTGGGCAGCGGTGCGCTGGTGATGCTGGCGCCTTTTTATTTCATGTTCGTCTTTGCCACCCATTCGCGCACCGAGATCTTCAGCCTGCCGCCGCCGATGTTTTTTGGCGATGACTTGCTGGCCAATTTGAAGATCCTGACCGAGCGCCTGCCGTTCTGGCGCAACCTGGGCTGGAGCGTCTACGTGGCGCTGCTGTGCACCGGGCTGACGCTGCTGTTCTGCTCGATGGGCGGTTATGCGTTTGCGCTGTTCGACTTCCGCTTCAAGAACGCGCTGTTTGGCCTGGTGCTGGGCACGATGCTGCTGCCGTCGTTCATGAACATGATCCCCACCTTCATGATCATGGACACGCTCGGCTGGATCGACCAGCCGCGCGCGCTCTACATCCCGGGCGCGGCAAATGCCTTTGGCATCTTTCTGAT
This sequence comes from Betaproteobacteria bacterium, assembly GCA_031366635.1. Lineage (GTDB taxonomy): Bacteria > Pseudomonadota > Gammaproteobacteria > Burkholderiales > Burkholderiaceae_C > Pseudaquabacterium. The sequence goes on from JANLOP010000096.1 coordinate 10,479, forward strand.
GCGCCAGTTTGTCGCCTCGGCCATCCCGAAAGACCTGGTCGAGGCCGCCCGCATGGACGGCTGCGGTGAGCTGGGCATCTACTGGCGCATCGTGCTGCCGCTGCTCAAACCGGCGCTGGGCACGCTGGGGCTGATCACCTTCATCGCCAGTTGGAACAACTTCATCGGCCCGCTGATCGTCATGCGCTCACCCGACATGTACACCCTGCCGCTGGCCCTGCGCAGCCTGCAAAGCCCGGTCAACACCGAGTGGGGCGCGCTGATGACCGGATCGGCCATCGCCACGCTGCCGCTGCTGATCCTGTTCATCCTGTCGTCACGCCAACTGATCTCCGGGCTGACGGCCGGCGCGGTGAAGTAGCGGCCGCCAGCGCCCCCGATCCCTCCGCTCCTGCCCCCGCCCTTGTCAAAACCGCCGACCCCTGCCAAAACAATGCCCGCACCTGCCGACCCCAGCCCGCCCTTCCCTGCCGACTTTGTGTGGGGCGTGGCCACCAGCGCCTTCCAGATCGAGGGCGCGGCCTGCGCCGACGGCAAGGGGCCGTCGATCTGGGACGAGTTCTGCCGTGTGCCCGGCGCCATCGCCGACGCCAGCCACGGCGATATCGCCTGCGACCACTACCAGCGCTGGGCTGCGGATCTCGACCTGATCGCCGGCCTGGGCGTGGATGCCTACCGTTTCTCGGTCTCGTGGCCGCGCGTGCGGCCGGGCGGCAGCGGCGCCTGGAACCAGGCCGGCCTGGACTTTTATGACCGGCTGGTGGACGGCCTGCTGGCCCGGGGCATCAAGCCTTATCTGACGCTCAACCACTGGGATTTGCCGGCCGAGCTGCAGGCGGGTGGCGGCTGGGCCGACCGCAACACGGTGCACCGGTTTGTCGAATACGCCCAGGGCATGGCGCGTCGGCTGGGCGACCGGGTGGTCTCGATCACCAGCCACAACGAGCCCTGGGTGGTGGCCATGCTGGGCCACGACAGCGGCATCTTTGCGCCCGGTATCAAGAACCGGGCCACGGCCATGCAGGTGTCGCACCACCTGCTGCTCAGCCACGGCCTGGCGCTGCAGGCCCTGCGCGCGCAGGGCTGCCGCAGCCCGCTGGGCATCGTGCTCAACCTGGCGCCGCAGCACCCGGCCACCGGCGCAGACGCCGACCACGCCAGCGCGCGGCTGGAGGACGGCAAATTGCTGCGCTGGTATATGGACCCGTTGTTCAACGGCCACTACCCGGCCGATGTGCTGGCGCATCTGGGCGCGGACGCGCCGCGCATGGCGGCCGGTGACCTGCGCGCGATCCAAACGCCGATGGATTTTCTCGGCATCAACTACTACTCGCGCTCGGTGGTCAGCGCCAGCGGGCCGTGGGATGTGCAGCAGGGCGGGCTGGCCATCACCGACATGGGCTGGGAGGTCTATCCCGAGGGCCTGACCGAGCTGCTGCTGCGCCTGCACCGCGACTACCCGGTGCCGCCGCTGTACGTCACTGAAAACGGCGGCGCCTTCAAAGACCAGTGGCTGGCCGGCCGGGTGCACGACGCCGGGCGCACCGATTACATCAAGCGCCACATCGCCGCCGTGGCCGACGCGATGCGCCAGGGTGTGCCGATGGCCGGCTATATGGTGTGGAGCTTGCTGGACAACTTTGAGTGGGCCTCGGGCTATGAAAAGCGCTTTGGCATCGTGCATGTGGATTACGCCACCCAGGCCCGCACGCTGAAAGACAGCGCGCTGTGGTACCGCGATTTTTTGCAGCGCCAAAAAGCCCTGCGGCTGCACAGCGCCGTGGCCACGGCAGGGGCTTGAGATGGGCCAGGTGACGCTGCGCGGCATCCAGAAAAGCTACGACAAGGTCGAGGTCATCAAAGGCATCGACCTGGTGGTGCGTGACGGTGAGTTTCTGGTCTTTGTCGGCCCGTCGGGCTGCGGAAAATCAACCACCTTGCGCATGATTGCCGGGCTGGAGAGCATCACCGCTGGCGATTTGCTGATCGACGGCCAGCGCGCGAATGAGCAACGCCCGGCCGACCGCGGCGCGGCGATGGTCTTCCAGAGCTACGCGCTGTACCCGCACATGACGGTGGCCGAGAACATGGGCTTCTCACTCAAGATGGCCGGTGTAGGCCGGGCCCAGCGTGCTGAGCAGGTGGGCCGCACCGCCGAGATTTTGCAGATCACCGCGCTGCTGGGCCGCTACCCCAAAGAGCTGTCGGGCGGCCAGCGCCAGCGGGTGGCGATCGGCCGGGCCATCGTGCGCAAGCCCAAGGTGTTTTTGTTTGACGAGCCGCTGTCCAACCTGGACGCCGCGCTGCGCGTGAACATGCGCATCGAGCTGTCGCGGCTGCACAAAGAGCTGGGCACGACGATGATTTACGTCACCCACGACCAGGTGGAGGCGATGACGCTGGGCGACCGCATCGCCGTCTTCAATCGCGGCGGGGTCGAGCAACTGGGCGCGCCGATGGACCTGTACAACCGGCCGGCGAATGAGTTTGTGGCCCGCTTCATCGGCGCGCCGCGCATCAATTTGATCGACCGGCCAGCAGCCAGCGGGGCCGCCGCGCCGCACTGGGCCTTGTGGCAGGCGCTGGCGGGCGCGGCACCGGCCGGCACGCAGCGCATCGGCCTGCGGCCCGAGCATTTGCAGGTGGTGGCCGCTGGCCAGGGCATTGCGGCGGTGGTGGTGCTGGCCGAGCATCTGGGCGATTCGTCCATCCTGCACCTGCGGGTGGCCGGCGTGGCCGAGCTGCTGAACGCCAAAGTGGGCACTGCGCACAGCGGCTGCGCGAGCGGCCAGGCGGTGGGGTTGGTGCCGGATGCCGCCTGGGCCATCGCCTTTGATGCGGCGGGCGACCGGCTGGGCTGAGCACGGCGGCGTGGCGCTGCCGGGCCGGGCCGGGGGCCGGTCAGGCCGCCCGCATGACGGTGGCGATGGCGTGGGCCGGCAATGTCGCCCAGTCAGCCAGGCCCGCATCAACGCCGCCGGCCTGGCCGGCCAAACGCAGCACAAACTGCACTGGCGCCGCGCTGCGGTTCATCACCACCGTGGCCAGGCTGCCGTCGGGGTTGATGAAGGCGGTGCACTCCAGCACCTGGCGGCTGGCGGCACACAGCACGCGGCGGGCGCCGGGCTGCACAAAGCGGGCAAAGTGGCCGATGTAGAAATACGAACTCTGCTGCAACAGCGCGCCGGTCGCCCGGCAGGCCAGCACCGGCGCGCTGCACAGATTGCCCACGTGATTTGGCCCACCGCTGTCGTCGAGCAGCAGGTTCCAGTCGATCCAGCCGACCGTCCAACGGTTGAAATCGTTGACCATCGAGTGCGCGTAGCGCTCACCCAGCGCCCATTCGCCGGTGTGCGGCCCGCCCTCCTGGCAGCCCTCGGTGAACAACAACTGCTTGTCGGGCCAGGCGTCGTGCAGCAGTTGCACCTGGTCGAAATGATCCTCGCCGTACCAGTGAAAGCCGGCGCCCCAGACATAGCGGGCGGCGTCGGCATCGTGGTAGACGGTGCTGGCGCGCGCCACCAGTTGGTCGCGGTTGTGGTCCCAGACAATGATTTTGATGTGGCCCAGGCCGGCGGCGGCCAGCGCCGGGCCGAGCTGGTCGCGGACAAAATCGCGCTCTTGCTCGGCGCTGTAAAGGCACGAGTCCCAGCGCTGGGTGGCCGCCGGCTCGTTTTGCACCGACACCCCCCACACCGGCACGCCCTCGGCCTGGTAGGCCTGGACAAAGCGCACAAAGCAGCCGGCCCAGGCGGCGGCGCAGTGCGGCAGCAGGCTGCCGCCGTGGTTCATCTGGCCGTTGCTTTTCATCCAGGCCGGCGGGCTCCACGGTGAGGCCAGCAGCCGCACCGGTCGGCCAGCGGCGGCCAGCGCGGCCCGGATGAAGGGCAGCAGGGCCTGGCGGTCGCGGTCGATGTTGAAGTGGGCCAGCGCCAGATCACCCGGCACCGCCGCGTGGGCGTAATTGCCGAGGCAAAAGTCGCAACTGTTCATGGGCACCCGGCACAGCGTGTAGCCGTGGCCATGGGCGGCATCGAAGTAGCCCTGCAGCAAGGCGGCGCGTGCCGCCGGGCCGAGTTGCTGCCAGGTGACGGCTGCGGCCTCGGTGAAGGCGCCGCCAAATCCCAGCACGGTCTGGAACTGGCGCGCCGGATCGACAAAAACACTCGGCAGATCGGCAGCCGCAGGCGCGGTCGGCAGCGCAGCCTGCTCGGTCAGCCGGGCCGGGCTGTGTTGCGCGGTGAGAAACCAGCGCAGCTTGGCGGGCTGGCGCATGGCTGTCCTTGTCGTCACGGACTGGGGCTGTTGGGGGTGACCAGCCAGGTCAAACCTGGCGCTGTCGCAAGCGCAGCAACCCGATCTGACCGCCCTGTTTGGGGGGGTGCGGGCGCTGCGGCGCCGCTGCCCCGCGCCACCTCACTTGGCCCAATAAATGCCGTCCACGCTCAATTTGGTGGTGATGGCGCTGCCGTCGGCCTTGCCGGTCTTGGCGTAGCGGTCGGCGATGACAAACGGGTTGGTGACCTTGCTCAAATCAAACACCGAGGTGGTCGAGTTCTCATTGCCAAAGGCTTTGGCGCCGGCCTTCTTGATCTCGCTGATCGGGATGGCCACCGCATGCCAGGCGCCGTCATTGGCATAGCCGTACTGGCCCGGGCTGAGCGTCAGGTAGACGTCATAAGCCGAACTGCCCGAGCCGGTGAGAAAGCCGACTTCGATCTTGCCGGCGTAGCTGGTTTTGATGCTGAAGTTCAAAGTGCCGGTGGCCTCGAAGTTGCTCAGGTTGTCGGCGGTGGTGGGCAGCGCCCGCGTCATGCCCCAGCCCCACACCGCCGGAATCGGCGTGATCTCGGTGGCAGTTGGCAAATCAGCCGGTGCGCCGGCGGTATCGGCCGCCACCGCCCTTTGGCCGCTGTCCCAGGCATTCCACACCGGCGCTTCGGTGGGCTTGGCCTCACCCGCCGTCACCGCATCGGCATACAGCGTGTAGCGGTTGGCGGTGATCACGCCGTTGCCCAGCACCGGGATGTAGTACAGCGCATCGGCCGCGCTGTAGTTGCCGGGCTCCCACAGCGCCTTGTCGTACAGGCTTTGCACCACGTAGCGGGCCTGGCGGTTGACGTTGAACAAACCCCATTTGTCGTCGGCCTGCTTCCACGGCTCATCAAAAGCCTGGAAATAGACGATCAATTTGGGGCCAGCCAGCGTGGCCAGGCGGTCGAAATACATCTTCTGATTCACCGGATGGGCGCGGAAGGTCTCGGCCGGGCTGCCCGACGCAATGGCCTTCCAGCCGGTCTCGCCAATCACGATGGGCATCGCCTTGTAGCCCAGCCCGTCGAGCTTGCTGCGCACCGCTGTGTAGTCTTGGGTGGTGGCGGCCAGCGCGGCGTCCATCATCGCCACGGCCCGCCCGGCGGGCGCCACGGCGGTTTGCTGCCAGTTCCACTTGTCGGGCGTGGTGATCGAGTCGATCAGCGCATAGCTGTGCATCGACACAAAATCAACCGCTGCCAGCACCGCGTCGGGCTGGTTTTGCTCGGTGGCGGGATGGGCAAAAAACGCCCAATTGTCGTCGGTGGTCACCGGTTGGGTGATCTGGCTGCGCACCGATTTCAAGTAGCCCGCGATCAGCGCCGGGCTGACCGGGTTGAATGACCAGCTCACCATCGTCTCATTGCCCACGCTGACCGACAGCACCGTGTCGGGGAAGGCTTTGGCCAGCGCCACGCCGCGGGCCATCTCAGCCTGGTTGAAGGCATCGTCGCCGCGCTGGATGAAGATGCCCAGCATCATCTTGATGTCGATCTTGTTGTCTTTGATGACCTGCAGAATCAGTTTGCTGACCCGGTCCGAGCTGTCGAAGACGCGGATCAGGCCAAATTTGCCGAGCACCAGCAAATCCAGGTCTTGCTTGACCATGGCGGCGGTAATGGTCTCGCTGGCGCGATCCGACTCTTTCTGGCTGGTGCGGAACGGGCTGTAAGCCACCGCCTTGCGGGCGGTGAACTCAAGGCCCAGCGGGCGCACGCCGTCCACACCGGGCACGGGGATCACGCCGCCGCCGCCACAGGCGGCCAGCAAGACGGCAAAGGCCAGCACGGTGGCGGCGCGGGCGCGCTGCAAGCCGGGGAGATGCGAATGGGCGTGAGGCAAATGGGCGTGAGGCAAATGGGCGCGATGCAAATGGGCGAAACGCAAATGGGCGCGACGCAAATGGGCGAAACCCAAACGGGCGAAACGCAAAGCGGTGGAGGCTGAAGTGGTCATTGAATGCCTCTCAAAAAACGTAGACAGCACCGGCGCCAAACCAGTTGCCGGTCTGGGTGACGCGCGAATCGACATTGGTGAAGGCCGCATTGCCGGGCATCGACAGCGGCGACAAACCCAGCCGGCTGAAATGCACCAGGCCCGCCAGGCCGTAAAGCTGCAAGCCGTTGCCCAAGTCGTAGTTCAGCCCGAGGGTGTTGACGGTGGCCGAGTTGCTTTGGCCGCGCTCACTCGGGTTCTTGGTGCTGGCCTTGCCCAGCAGCACCATGCCGGTGGACGCGGTCCAGGCGCCGGTGCGGTAGCGCAGGCCCAGCAGCGCATCGGTGGACGTGGCGGCGTAGCCGGGATTGGCCACACCGTTGAGCTGACCGTTCCAGTCGACGTTGAACATATTGTTCCACTGGTAGGGCTGGACATTGTTGGTGATCACCGCGTAGGCCCCGCTCCAGCGGTTGCGCCGCAGGCCGCCCGACACCTCAAAGCGCGCATCGATCTGGTAGCGCGCCATCGCCAGCGCAATGCTCTGGCCCGAGCCGCCCAGCCTGGCGTCGTCAGCGGCAAACGGCGTCAACCCCGTGAAAGGGCCGTGGCCCCAGGCCGCCGGCGTGCCGTTGCGGGTGTCTTGCAGCATCGCGTCCACCACCAGATCGCCGCGGTGAAACTGGCCGTAAAACTCCCAAAAACTCGGCTTGTTTCTCTTGAAGGCGGTGTTGCCCGCATCGTAAGTGGCCTCCAGCACCAGGTCGCCGGCCAGCACATCCAGCGTGCGTGAGGTGTAGCGCACGGCCTTGGTCAGCAGGCCGTAGCCGGCCCCGCTGGCGCCCCACATGTCGGCCAGGCCGACATTGGTGCCATACGGATAGTCGGCAATGCTCCAGGACCGGGTGGTCATCGCGCCGACGCGCAGGCTGCCGTAGTCCTCATGGCTGATGGCGACGTTTTTCTCATACCAGAAGCCGGGGATGTCCACTTTGCCGTCGCGCCAGCGCTGGCTCAGCAGCCCGGCCAGCTTGAAGCCCTGCGGCAAATCCACCTTCAAACCCAGGTAGGGCTGGACCAGCGTGACATGGGTGTCGGTGGTTTTATAGGCCCGCCCGGGCACCACTTTGTCGGTCCAGATGCGCTGTTTGTCGGTGTCCGGGCTCTCCTGGCAATCGGGGCAGTGGTTGCTGCCGCGCTGCGCCTCGACCTTGGCAAAGCCGGTGAGGCTGAGCGGGCCATACTCCAGCGCCTGGCTGGCCGGCGGGCTGCACAGTGCGGCGGCCAGGGCGGTCAGGCGCAGCGCCTGGCTGCAGCGCCCGGTGGCGGCAGGGGTCAGGCGGGGGGTCAGGCGGGGGAACAAGCGGAGGAACAAGGGGGGGAACAAGCGGGAGGTCAAGAGTGAGGTCATGGTCATGGCGAGGCCGATCAACAGGTTCTGAAAGCGCTTTCAACAGTTTGACGGACAGAGCCGGTGGCCGTCAACGGTTAACGGCCCGGTGTTTTCCCTTGCTGGCTGCGCTGGGCGGGTCCGCCGGCTTGGCCGTCCCGGGCCTGACGCCGTGGCTGAATCCGGCGCTGAATCCGGACTTGAAACCGGCCCCGACGCCGCATGGGGTAAACCTGATGGTGCGTTTTGAAAGCGCTTTCAATATCATGCCGCAGCGGCGTGGGCGCCTGCCAGATGCATCCAAGCAAACATCTCTCCGACAGCAGCCCGACAGCGCCCCGACCACGCCCATCGAAGCAACACCCCGGCCCGGCCGGCAAGACCCGAGGTTTTTGACATGACACCCGTGCAGCGCATCGGCCTGTTGTTTTTCATGCTCGCGGGCCTGGTGGCCAGCGCGCCGGCGCAACCGGTGCAGCAGGGTGCAGGGCGCTATTTTCTGGCGCCCAAAGGCGGCGACAAAGCCATGCCGGCCGCCACCGGCCGTACCGACGCGATGCAGAAAACCGCCGCCCAGACCAACCAGTGGTATTCGGCGCTGATCTTTAACCCCAAGCCCGAGGTGCTGTTTGTGCATCCGCTCACAGTGCAGGCCACGCCGGCCGGTTTTGAGCTGGCGCTGCCCGGCAAAGAGGTGGTGGCCACGCTGCGGCGCGATGTCGAAATCCACTACCCGCACAAAGACCCGCTGCTGATATCGCCCACCGCTTTTGAGCCCGGCCCGGCCAAGCTGGCCAAGGCGGGTGATTGGTCGATCGACATTTCGATGGCCCGGGGCGCCGACGACATGCGCGTCACCGTGGCCCACGGCAGCCCGTATGTGAGTTTTCAATTGACGCGCGGCGACGCCCGGCTGCGCCTGCCGGCCCCGGCCGAGCGGTTTGATAGCGGCGCTGACCCGCGTGTGCTGGCCCTGCGCGTCAAAGGCAAGGCCTACGCGCTGTTCGGCCCCACGGGCGTGCGCTGGGAGCAAGCCAGCCCGATCGAGTGGCTGGCCCGCTTGCCGGCCGGCACCGGCTACCTGTCGGCGGCCGCCCTGCCCGACGACCAGCCGACCACGCTGGCGCTGTTCGCCCGCCACGCCTACGCCTTCATCCAGGACAGCCGAGTCGATTGGCAGTACGACGACGCCGCCGGCCAGGTCGAGACCCGGTTCAGCGCCAGCACCCGGGTGATGGAGGGCCCGGACAACGGCCCGCTGCTGGGGCTGTACCCGCACCAGTGGTTTGACAACCCGTCGGTGGCCAGCGCCTTGGGCCCGGCGTTTGACAGCATCCGGGGCAAGATCAAATTACTGGCCGCACCGGGCTTCAAAACCCAGTACCGCTACACCGGTTTTGTGCCGTTCTGGCCGGCCATCAAAGAGTCACCCCGCGTGGCTGAGCTGGCCGAGCTGCAAAAGCTCGACAAGCGCAACGCCCGCCGCATGATGTTGCAAGAGGGCAAGGGCGCGTACTGGCAGGGCAAGGGCCTGCAGCGCACGCTCAAGCTGCTGGATGTGGCCGAGCAGCAAGGCGATATCGAGGGCCGCGACGAGCTGCTCAAAATGGTCAAAACACGCATCGAAGAATGGTTTTCGGGCGACAGCGCCAAGACCTATTTCCACTACGACAAAACGCTCGGTGCGGTGGCCAGTTACCCGGACGAGTTTTTCACCGTCGAGCAGATCAACGACCACCACTTCACCTACGGCTACTGGATACGCGCGGTGGCTGAGATCGCGCTGCGCGACCCGGCCTGGGCCGCCAAAGGCCAGTGGGGCGGCATGGTGGATTTGCTGGTGGCCGACATCGCCACCGCCCAGCGCGGCCGGGCCGACTTTCCGTTCTTGCGCAACTTCGACCCGTATGCCGGCCACTCGTGGGCGTCGGGCGTCGGGCTGGGCGCGTTTGGCAACAACCAGGAATCATCGTCCGAGGCCATCAATGCCTGGGCCGGGCTGATCTTGTGGGCCGAGGTCACCGGCAACCGCGAGCTGCGTGATCTGGGCGCCTACCTCTACACCACCGAGGCGGTGGCGATCAACCACTACTGGTTTGACATCCACGGCCAGGTGCGGGCGCCGGAGTACAAAAATGCCGAAGTCAGCATGCTGTTTGGCGGCAAATACGCGCACAACACCTGGTGGACCGACGAGCCGCGCCAGATCAAGGGCATCAACCTGCTGCCGATCACCACCGCGTCCACCTACCTGGCGCGTGACCCCAAATTCGTGCAGCGCAACCTGGCCGCGCTGGCCGGTGAATCGGCCACTTACAAGGCCTTCGGCAAGCTGCCGCCCTACCCGCCGCCGGCCGACATCTGGCAAGACATCTTTGCCAAATACCTGGCGCTGGCCGACCCGGCCCAGGGCCTGGCGGCCTGGGACCGCTGGGGCTCGGTGGAATTGGGCGACTCTCGCAGCCAGGCCCTGCATTGGCTGCTGAACCTGGCCGAGATGGGCCCGCCTGATTTCGCGGTGACGGCCGACACCGCGCTGTACTCGGTCTTCCAGCGCGGCGACGGCCGCAAGACCTACCTGGCTTACAACGCCGGTGCCGCGCCGTTGACGGTGCGGTTTTCCGACGGCCAGGTGCTGGCCGTTGCGCCGCGCAGCCTGGCCCGCTCGCCGTGATGCCGAAGGCGTTGGCCTGAGGCTGTTTTGACGAAGAGATCGGCAAGGGTGCGGCTGCGTTCGGCTTGTTGAAGGATTGGCTGCGCGGGCTGAGAGGTGCCGTTTGGCGATTGGCGATTGGCGATTGGCGATT
>JANLOP010000084.1:0-2894 GCA_031366635.1 Betaproteobacteria bacterium
TTTATCGGCAGCCACCTGCTGGAAACATTGCTCGGCCTGGGCCAGCGGGTGGTGGGGCTGGACAACTTTGCCACCGGCCACCGGCACAACCTGGCCGCCGTGCAGGCGCTGGTGGGCCCGGCGGCCTGGGCCCGCTTCAACCTCATCGAGGGCGATATCCGCGAGTTGGCCGACTGCCAGCGCGCCTGTGCCGGCGTGGATCTGCTGTTGCACCAGGCGGCACTGGGCTCGGTACCCCGGTCGATCGCCGACCCGATCACCACCAACGCCACCAACGTGGGCGGCTTTCTCAACCTGCTGGTGGCCGCCCGCGACGCCGACGTGAAGCGCTTTGTCTACGCTGCCAGCAGCTCAACCTACGGCGACCACCCCGGCCTGCCAAAGGTGGAAGACACCATCGGCCGGCCTCTGTCGCCGTATGCGGTGACCAAATACGTCAACGAGTTGTATGCCGATGTGTTTGCCCGCAACTACGGCCTGCCGTCCATCGGCCTGCGCTACTTCAATGTGTTTGGGCCCCGGCAAGACCCGAACGGCGCTTATGCAGCGGTGATCCCGAAATGGGCGGCGGCGATGCTGGGCGGTGAGACGGTCTACATCAACGGTGACGGGCAAACCAGCCGGGATTTTTGCTTTGTCGCCAATGCGGTGCAGGCCAATCTGCTGGCCGCCACGGTGATGGACCAGGTGGCGGTGAACCAGGTTTACAACGTGGCGGTGGGCGACCAGACCAGCTTGGCGGGGCTGCACCAGATGCTGGCGCAGGCACTGGCGGCGGCCCGGCCGGGTTTGCAGGTGGCCGCGCCAGAGCACCGGGCGTTTCGCGCCGGGGATGTGCGGCATTCGCGGGCAGACATCGGCAGGGCGCAAACCTTGTTGGGCTACCAGCCCGGCCATGACATCGGCGCCGGGCTGGCGGCGGCTGCGGGCTGGTTTGCTGCGCAGCGGCCTGCCGGGCAAGCGCGCTGATGAAAAAAACGCCTGTGAAACGGCCGGCAGAGCCGCACCAAAAATATAAAAAAATGAGTGCGCTGCCAACACTCAACTTCAAGCAGGCACTGGCCATTGGCAGCTTCTCAAACGCTGGCTTGTTCGAGTTGCTGGATGCCTGCGCCACAAAGACGAAGCCACCAAGCCGGGCATGTCGGCGATAACTTGCCCGATGTGCTGGTGTGGCTTGCTTGGCGGTCAAGCATCACCCACAGCATGATGCGGCGGCGGCCTGTTCAAAAAGTCTCACCAGGCGCAGCGTTTGGTTCTGCCGCCTCACGATGCTGGGGCGGGTGCGATTGCTGAGCCAACCCAAGGTGATGGGAGAGCAAGCGCTGACCCTCACGAAGGCTATAGCCGCCTACCGCCAGTTTGCGGCGCTGCCCGAAGTTGGCTTACAGGCTGAGCCTGCCGATTGTGGCGATCAACTGCTGCGCTTCTTGGCCACCGACACCCGGACGCGGCTGCTGACAGACGCCTACCTTGCTGCCTTTGCCATGTCTGCGCGCATGCGGATGGTGACTTTCGACAAAGACTTTGAGCGTTTCGCGGGTCTGGATTGCCTGCGCCTGGTGGCTACCAGCCATTGATACGAATCGCGTGCAGGCTGCCGTCATTGGCGGCCTGAGACACCCGGCGACGCTGTATCCGGATGCCTGAAACAACGACCTTGCGACCGGCCCTGATCGCCGGCTTTCAGGCTGCGGTGACCAGCGATGCTGGCATGCGCGGGCTGGCCGAAGTATTTGCCGATACAGGCGGACGCTAGAATTCCGGGGTTTGGTGATGGTGCTGACGGCTCGACGAGTCGGAGCGGTACCCCGCCAGAGTCTAATTTCGCAAGCCAGCCCGCTTCAGGCTGCACCAAGCCGCCTGCATCGCATGAACCGACAATTCCGTTTTTTTGCCCACAGAAGCGCCTGTCTTGGCGTGAACACTTTGAGATTGGCCCTTTTGACCTTGGCGCTGGCTACGCCACTGGCGGCATCGGCGCAAACAACGCCCGCCGCAGAGCCAGCCGTTGCGGGCGGGCCAGTACGACTCCGGCAACCAACCCTGCCCACCCAACCCGGTACAGAGCGGTTGGCTGTGCCTGCGCCGCAGGAGACGCCAGCGACTGTGTACCGTCCTGGCGAGTTTGAACTCTATGTGCAGGGCATGGCCGGGCCGCCCGGACAGTTGCCGGTCGAAGTACGCCGTTTTGGCTCCGAGTTGCTCACTGGTTCAGCGGCCTCGTTGACAGCGCCTGACTACAGCCCCGTCGTGCCGCCCGACTACTTACTTCAGGCCGGCGATGAACTGGTCGTGACGTTGTGGGGCTCGGTCGACGCTGACCTGCGGCTGCAAGTTGATCGGTCTGGCCGCATCAACCTGCCGCGCGTCGGGCCGATCATGGTCTCAGGCGTGCGGTATGCCGATTTGTCGGACGTCATCAGCCGACGTGTGGCCACCGTGTTCAAGAATTTTCAGCTCAGTGTGTCGCTGGGCCAGTTGCGCGGCCTGCGGGTGTACGTGACGGGTTTTGTGCAGAACCCGGGCGTGCAAGTCGTGAGCAGCCTGTCCACCCTGGCCCAGACCGTGATGCGTGCCGGTGGCCCGTCAGCGGCTGGCAGCTTTCGCAATGTGCAACTGCGGCGTGGCCGCGAGCTGGTGTCTACCTTCGACCTGTACGACTTGCTGCTCAAGGGTGACCGCACGGCGGACCGCCTGGTGCAGGCCGACGATGTGATCCATGTCGGCCCGGTGGGGCCGCAAGTGGGCCTGATCGGCAGCGTCAACCGGCCAGCGGTGTTTGAGCTCAAACCCGGTGAGACGGTGGACGACGTGCTGCGCATGGGCGGTGGTTTTGCGGCGGTGGCCGACACCAGCCGGCTGGCGATTGAGCGGCTGGATGAGCGCGCCAC
>JANLOP010000213.1:0-2027 GCA_031366635.1 Betaproteobacteria bacterium
GCCTCCAGCACCATGTCATCTTTCGCATCAGGCAGCTTGGGCCGCCACAAGAAATGAATGTCCTGGCGAATACCAGCGGCGCACAAGTAGTCAAGCACGTCGCACACCGCACCGGCAGCCAGCGGCACCATGCCGTCGCGCAGCAAAACCGATTCGTATTCCATCACCAAGGGAACCGTGACGACATGCTCGAACAAGCCAGAGCCAACGGCCGACAACACCGCAAACGACCAGCCCCGCCGGGAACGCAAGGCTGATACCAGCACATTGGTGTCGATGACGATCCGAGGTGCCTTCATGGTATTGCCGATAATACCTTAACAGAGCGCTTTCGGCATGCAATCCTTGCCAGCAGACTGACGGTATTCAGGCCGCCTTCGATGCAGCCGCGCCGCCGCGCCTTGCCCTGCCGTCTACCAGCTCACCTCCCGGTCCGGCGTCGAGCCGATCTTGTGGATCGACAGATCAGCGCCCTCGAACTCCTCCTCGGCAGACAGCCGCAGCCCCATCGCCAGCTTGAGCCCACCGTAGACCACAAAGCCACCCACCAGCGCCCAGGCCACGCCCAGCAGCGTGCCGATCAGCTGCGCGCCCAGGCTGACCCCGCCCAGACCACCCAGCGCCGGCAGGCCGAACAGGCCGCAGGCGATGCCGCCCCAGGCGCCGCACAGGCCGTGCAGCGGCCACACGCCCAGCACGTCGTCGATCTTCCATTTGTATTGCGTCAGCGTGAACATCGAGACGAAGATGGCGCCGGCAATGCCGCCCACCACCAGCGCGCCGGCAGGGTGCATCACGTCCGATCCGGCGCACACCGCCACCAAGCCGGCCAGGGGGCCGTTGTAGACAAAGCCCGGGTCGTTCTTGCCCATCAGCGTGGCCACCAGAGTGCCGCCCACCATCGCCATCAGTGAATTGACCGCCACCAGGCCCGAGATCTTGTCAATGGTCTGCGCGCTCATCACATTGAAGCCGAACCAGCCCACCGCCAGAATCCACGCACCCAGCGCCAGGAAGGGGATGCTCGACGGCGGGTGGGCGCTGATCATGCCGTCCTTGCGGTAGCGGCCGGCGCGCGCGCCCAGCAGCAGCACGGCGGCCAGGCCGACCCAGCCGCCCACCGCATGCACCACCACGCTGCCGGCGAAGTCATGGAACTCGGCGCCGGTGCTGGCTTTGATCCAGGCCTGAATGCCGAACTTCTGGTTCCAGGCCACGCCCTCGAACAGCGGGTAGACCCCACCCACCAGCACCGCCGTGGCGATCAGTTGCGGGCCAAAGCGGGCACGCTCGGCGATGCCACCCGAGACGATGGCCGGGATGGCCGCCGCAAAGGTCAGCAGGAAGAAAAACTTGACCAGCTCGTAGCCGTTCTTGGCCGCCAGCGATTCGGCCCCCACCAGAAAGCCGGTGCCATAAGCCACCGCATAACCGACGAAGAAGTAGGCGATCGTTGAGACCGAAAAATCCACCAAGATCTTGACCAGGGCATTGACCTGGTTCTTGTGACGGACGGTGCCGACCTCGAGGAAGGCGAAGCCCCCGTGCATGCTGAAGACGAGGATGGCCCCCATCAGCAGAAAGAAGACGTCCGCGCCAGCCGCGGCGTCCTGCAACTTTTCCATGCTTTTTCCCCATGCGACCGCGCGAGGCGCGCCTCGCGTGGTCTTGCTGAAATTTTGATCTTGTTGAGCAAAGTTACGCCATAGACGCGGGGAGATGTACAATTTTCGTGTGCACTCGGCACAAATTTGATGAGCCAACGACCATTTGACGCTCGACCGAGGCCAATGCTCTCGGTTTGCAGTCAAAGCGCGTGTAAAAATTAGCCAGAAATCGCTTGGCGGGCGTCCACGCGGGATCGGCGGGCACTTCCACACGGCGTCACGTGTCGACCGCCTTCAGCTTGTTGTCCAGGACGGCCAGTACGCGCCGCAGATCCGGACCCCGCTTCAAAATCAAACCGGTGGTGGTGACCACGCTATAGGCGCCCTGGCGGCGTGCGAGCCGGGGTGCCTTCTCGATCC
>JANLOP010000239.1:0-16288 GCA_031366635.1 Betaproteobacteria bacterium
GCAGCCGCAGCCGCAGCCGCAGCCGCAGCCGCAGCCGCAGCGGGCCGCACCGGCGCCGACGGTCCGGCTGGCCGCACCCGCCGTGCCGGCCCCACCATCGGCCACCTCCCCGCCCGCCACCAGCCGCGCCGCCCCAGCCGCCCCACCGCGCCTGCCCACGCTGGCCGAGTTGCCCGAGGCCACGCGCCGCGAGCTGCCGGCGCTGGCGGTGGGCGGCTCGATGTACGCCGACCAGGCGCCGCTGCGCATCGTCATCTTGAATGGCCAGGTGGTGCACGAGGGCGACCGGCTGGCGCCTGAGCTGCGGGTGCAGCAAATCCGGTTGAAGTCGGTGGTGCTCGATTTCCGGGGTCAAGCCTTCGAGATCGGCTTTTGAGCGGGCGCCAGGGCCACGCCCCGACTCGGGGTAAAGCCCGACAAGCGCGCCGGGGGCATGGTCAAGAATCGCCCTCCGGGATGCCGACGGCCCAGCCCAGCCGCGCGGCCAGCCACGCCACCACCCACCAAGCCGGCCGCCAACCCACCCGGGCCCCGTCCCGGGGCGCCAACCACCCGACCCCCGTCTGAGGAGCCCCCGCATGCACTACTTCGTCACCGGCGCCACTGGATTCATCGGCAAACGCCTGGTCAAAGCCTTGCTGGCGCGGCGTGGCAGCCGGGTCAGTTTTCTGCTGCGCCCGGGCAGCGAAGCCAAGCTGGCCGGCTTGTATGCGTTTTGGGGTGTCAGCAAAAGCCGGGCGATGGCGGTGGGCGGGGATCTGACCAGCAAGAAGCTGGGCGTCAGCACCGACGCGATCAAGGCCCTGAAAGGCCAGATCGACGCCGTCTATCACCTGGCAGCGGTGTACGACCTGGGCGCCGATGAACAAAGCCAGGTGCGCGTCAACATCGAGGGCACACGCAACATGGTGGAGTTTGCCCGGGCAATCGATGCCGGCCATGTGCACCACGTCTCGTCGATTGCCGCCGCCGGCCTGTACGAGGGCGTGTTCCGCGAAGACATGTTCGACGAGGCCGACGGGCTGGATCACCCGTACTTCATGACCAAGCACGAGAGTGAAAAAATCGTCCGCAAAGAGTGCAGGCCGCCGTGGACGGTGTACCGCCCGGCGCTGGTGGTGGGCGATTCGACCAGCGGCGAGATGGACAAGATCGACGGCCCGTACTACTTCTTCAAGCTGATCCAGCGCATGCGCCAGTGGCTGCCGCCGTGGCTGCCGTCGATCGGCCTGGAGGGCGGCCGCATCAACATCGTGCCGGTCGATTTTGTGGTCAGCGCACTCGACCACATCTCGCACAGCAAGGCCGATCTGGCGGGCCAGTGCTTCCACCTGGTAGACCCGGCCGGCTACCGCGTGGGCGATGTGCTCGACATCTTTGCCAAGGCTGCGCACGCGCCGAAGATGAATGTCTTTGTCAACGCCGCGCTGTTTGGCTTTGTGCCCAAAAGCGTCAAAAAAGGGCTGATGGCACTGGCGCCTGTGCGCCGCGTCTACCACGCGGTGATGAAGGATTTGGGCGTGCCCGAGGACATGTTCGCCTTCATCAACTACCCCACCCGGTTTGATTGCCGCCAGACGACGGCCGCGCTCAAAGGCAGCGGCATCGCCTGCCCGAACTTGAACGACTACGCCTGGCGGCTGTGGGATTACTGGGAGCGCCACCTCGACCCGGCGCTGTTTGTCGACCGCAGCCTCAAGGGCACGGTGGGTGGCAAGGTGGTGCTGGTCACCGGCGGCTCATCGGGCATCGGGCTGGCGGCGGCCTGCCGCTTTGCCGAGGCTGGCGCCATCACGGTGATTTGCGGCCGGGGTGAGGACAAACTGGCCGCCGCCGTGAAGGAGATCACCGCCCAAGCCGGCGCAGGCGCCCAGGTCTTCAGCTACCCGGTGGACATTGCCGACGAGGCCAGTTGCGCCGAGTTTGTCAAAACGCTGGAGGCGCAGCACGGCGGCGTCGATTTTTTGATCAACAACGCCGGCCGATCCATCCGCCGCGCCATCGAGGCCAGCTACGACCGCTTCCATGATTTTGAGCGCACGATGCAGCTCAACTACTTCGGCAGCCTGCGCGTCACGATGGGCTTGCTGCCGGGCATGGTGGCCAAGAAAAAGGGCCATGTCGTCAACCTGAGTTCGATCAGCGTGCTGGTGAATGCGCCGCGCTTTTCGGCCTACGTGGCCAGCAAGGCCGCGCTCGATGCCTGGACGCGCTGCGCGGCGAGTGAGTTCTCTGACCAGGGCATCACGTTCACCAACGTCAACATGACGCTGGTGCGCACGCCGATGACCGCACCGACCAAGATCTACGACAGCCTGCCGCTGCTCAAACCCGAAGAGGCCGCCGACATGATTGTGTTGGCCTGCATCGACAAACCGGCGCGCGTGGCCACCCGGCTCGGCATCTTTGGCGCGCTGCTGCACACCGCCGCGCCGCGCGTCACCCAGATCATCATGAACACCACCTTCCGCATGTTCCCCGACAGCGCGGCGGCCAAGGGCGACAAGGCTGGCAAGAAGACGCTGTCACCCGAGGCGATTGCGCTGGCGCAAATGATGCGGGGGATTCACTTTTAATTGAACCGTCGGCTTACGAGAACAGAAACGGCTTCACGCACATTTTCAAACGCGCCAGTTCTGCGCCGTTGTCCGTCAACTGTGCATGACGCCACATTCCCGGCCATCCGTCTGCGCATGCGCCCGCCAAGCACGTTCCGGTTTTCTCCAGAGGTTGCCCGACCATTGTCCTGAAGGGTTCAGGCTCGTCACGCCTGCCGAGCAGGTAAACCCGGCCAGACACGTCGGGTGGACATCGATCTCGGAAGAGTTGGGTTCGCTGCGTCACCTGCCCGTCAAAATCGATCAGCAACACAAGGTGTCGGTCGGTATATTTGCGCAAGTCGGAAATATGCACAGCCGAAAATTCGTCCAGCACCCTTGCCCATCCCCCGGCTGGTCTCCGAATATCAATGCAGGTGACCACCACCGACGGATGCAGCAAGAATCCGTTGGCAAGTTGGCGGTTCGCGTCGTCTTCAGGCACAACCCAAACATGCGGCTTGTACTTGTTCACGGCCACGGATCCAGATCTCCGTCGATCAGCTTCTCAATCAAATCAGCCGTCGGCGCCAACTCTTGGAGCTGGCGGATCACGGTGGGCTCCATGTGGCTGCGTCTGCCCAGTACCCATGTGCTGTCGTTAGAGAACCGACGAATGGCCTCCGCGTTATGGGACGTCATCAAAATCTGGCCGTTGTGGTGAAAACCTCTGCGAAGTGCCATCACAAACTGGCTGACCTCACTGAGTGACAGGTAGTTGTCTGGCTCGTCCCAGAAGGTAAAGAGTGGTCCGTCGCACTCATTTGCCGCCAGAACCACAGCGCAAAGGAAAAAGCATTTCTCACCATCAGACAAGGCCGACGACGGCAGCTCAAGCTGGCTCTGGTCGCTCTTGAAACGTACCAGCAGCGACTTGGATTCCCGGCCCGTGCGCTCAAAGCGAAAGTCCGCCAGATCGGGCATCACCTGTTTGAGGTGCTGGCTTACCGTTGCGTAGGCGGCAGGGTAACGGTCCAACAGCCCCGACAGCCAATCTGCCCAGTTGGCCGCATCCTCGTCCAGTTTTTGGGTGCCGCCTTCTGCATTGCCCGACATCAGCTTCGGAATGGGCGCCAGAAGCACGACGCCGGCAAGCCAGTTTTTGAAAGTACCCAATTCACCGGCCGCCGCTGGATCCTGGATGACCGGAAGCGCCACCATGTGCCAATCGATATTGAACTGCGCCTCTGGGCGTTCTGTAGGACCTCGGTGCACAGTGACCTGAGCGTGCTCGCGGGAGTACAGAGCCTCCCCGTCCCGCACCAGGCGCTCTTCCAGCACACGCAATTCGCGAAACCTTTCAGGAAACTCCAGCGCCAACGTGTAGATGAAAATATGCGATTCACGGTGTACCTCTAGCTCGAAGCGCATGGGCACAGCAGATCGCCCAAGCGTGAAGTCCGTTGGACTGACCAACTCACCAATCCGGTTAACCCCTCGGCCGATCGCTTGAAAAATACCAAGCACGGCACGCAATGTGGATTTGCCGCTTCCGTTCTTGCCGATCAATAGCGCGGAGGCGTTGTCACCGGGCTTGAACTCAAAGTTCTCCAGGCAGCGGAAGTTATGGACGTAAATGCGTTGAAGCATGGTGTTCAGTGTTTAGCTCGGGCTGCTGAGTGAGGGAGTGGCGCGTTTGTCTCAGTGACCGCTGATGCTGAACTGCGATACCCCCACCAACCCATGAACGCGAGTATCGCAAGATGTGGCCATCAGTTTCCTGGCCCGGCACGGCGCTGCTCACGCAGCATGAACAGGTAGAGCGACTCCACCTTCAGCCGCGCCCAGGGCGTCTTGCGCAAGAACTTCAGGCTCGACGCCAGGCTGGGCTCGAAGGTGAAGCAGCGCACCGGCACCTGCTCACCCAGGCTTTGCCAGCCGTAGTGGCCGGCCAGCGCGCTGACGATCTGTTCCAGCGTCAGGCCATGCAGCGGGTTGCGCGGTTGGGTTGGGGGCGGTGCGGCGGGTGGCGCGGGCGGTGGGTGCATCGGCGGATTCTGGCCCAGCACCGGCATGCCCCTCAATGCCGTCACGGCCGGCTCGCCTGGCCTGGCACGGATTCCGAGGTTCTCTGGTAGCGGCGCCGGGTCCAGACCGGCCGGGACAACGGCGTCGCCGGGTTTTCTCGTGCCGCCTCCAGCGACCGGAACAACGCTTCGACAAAGTTGATAAAACAGCGCACGCGCGGCACCCGGCGCACACTTGACCGGTACAGCAGGCTGACGGGCGGTCGAAAGCTTGATTGCCAATCGGTCAGCGTGGCGACGAGCTCACCGCTGGTCAGCGCCATCGCGTTGCCCAGTTCACCGGTCCGGATTACCCCGAGCCCGGCACGCCCCAGCGCGTCGCTGGCAAAGACATGGGCATTGCCGGCAATCAACTGGCCTCGCACGACCACCGATTCACGCTCGTCACCACGCGCAAACTCCCACAGGTCCATCGTCGAGTCCAGGGCGTTGCGAAACAGCAGGCAATTGTGCTCACGCAGGTCGGCCGGGCGTTGCGGCATGCCGTGGGCCGCCCAGTAGGCCGATGTGGCGCAGACCACGAAGCGCTCCACCGCCAGGCTGCGCAACACCAACCCGTCCGCGTCAACCCAGCCCATGCGCAGAAAAATGTCGATGCCGCGGGTCTGCTCGTCGGTCACCTGGGTGAAGTCGCGCAGGTCAAGCGTGATCTCGGGGTAGCGCCGCATGAAATCCGGCAGCGCGGGCACGAGAAAGGCGCTGGCCACGATGTGCTGCACGCCGACCACCACGGTGCCGCGCAGGTCGCGCTTGGACGCGCTCAACATCTCATCGGCATGCAGCAATTGCGCCAGGCCGGGCTTGCAAAGCTCAAGGTAGGTGGCGCCGTTGCCGGTCAAGGTCAGGCCCCGGGCGTGGCGCTCGAACAGGCACACGGCGAGCGTGGCCTCCAAGGCGGCAACGCCTTTGGACACCGCCACCGCGCTGACTTGCAGCCGTCGTGCGGCGGCTGAAAAGCTGCGCTCTTCGGCCGCCGCCACGAAGTATTCGAGTGCGCGCAGTTTGTCCATGGCCAATCCTGTTGGGTGGGTCTGCGAACCAGCTTAAACGAATGGTTATCGCCAGGCCCAGCCGACAGCCGTCTAGCCGAGCGCCGACAGGCCTTTTACAGTGCTTTGCATCCCGTCACCGAATGAGGTTTGTTATGCAGCACTGGACTCGTCGTGCCCTGCTGGCGGCAGCGGCCTTGCCTGTGGCTGCGCTGGCCCAGCCCGACAGCGGCCGCCCGGTTTTGCTGATCGTCGGCGCCGGGGGCCGGGTCGGCCCCCGACGTTCGCGCCCGCTGGCTGGCGGACAAGCTGGCCCAGGCCAGCGGACGGGCGGTGGTGGTCGAGAACCGCCCTGCCGGGGC
The DNA here is from genome assembly GCA_031366635.1 of Betaproteobacteria bacterium. GTDB lineage: Bacteria > Pseudomonadota > Gammaproteobacteria > Burkholderiales > Burkholderiaceae_C > Pseudaquabacterium. The sequence goes on from JANLOP010000239.1 coordinate 5,976, forward strand.
CGGCAACGTGGCCGCCGCCGCCGTGGCCCGCGCGCCGGCAGACGGCAACACCTTGCTGCTGGTGCACCAGGGCTTGCTGGCCGCCAACCCGCACCTGTTTGCCCGGCCGGGTTTTGATGCGCTGGCTGACTTTGCGCCGATTGCCCGGCTGGGTATCGGCCCACTGGTGCTGGTGGCCGGGCCCCGCACATCCGCCCGCAGTGTGGCCGATCTGCTGCAACTGGCCAAAGCCAGCCCGGGCACACTCAGCTTCGGCAGCCCAGCCATCGGATCGCCGCCCTACCTGGCCACCGAGCAGTTGAGGGGCATGGCCGGCATTGACGTGCTGCACATCCCGATGGGGCCGTTGACGGTGCCGCAGCTCATTGGCGGCGAGCTGGCCTTTGCGATGGACGGCGCGGTGGTCATGCTGCCGCACATCCAGAGCGGCCGGTTGCGTGCGCTGGCCGTCACCGGCCGCAAGCGTCTGGCCACGCTGCCCGAGGTGCCCACGCTCGACGAGGCCGGATTGCCGGGCTACCTGTACGTGTCGTGGATGGGCATCGTCGCGCCGGCCGGCACGGCGCCGGCCACCGTCCAGCGCATCAACCGCGACATTGCCGCCATCCTGAACACCGACGACGCGCGGGCCTGGTTCACCCTGCAAGGCGCCGAGCCGGGTGAGCTGAGTGCCGACGCCTTCACCGCGTTTGTGCGCGACGAATACGACAAGACCGGCCGGCTGATCCGCCAGCTCGGCTTGCGCGTCGAGTAAGTGTCGGCGATGCGCGTGCTGTTTTGCGCGGTGCCCGCCACGGGCCACATCGAGCCGATGGTGCCGCTGATCCGGGCGCTGATGGCGCGCGGCGATCAAGTGGCCTGGGCAGGCGCCACCGAGACGCACCCGAAAATGCAGGCCCTGGGCGTGCAGCGCTGCTTTGAGGTGGGCCCGGGCCTGGCCGCTGCGCACGCCGACTGTCTGCGCCGCTGGCCCCAGGCTGGCAGCGCCTGCGCCCCGGCGATGGACCCAAAATCGTTCTCTCGCCTTTTCGGTGCGGTGCTGGCGCCCGCGATGCTGGACGGCCTGGTGCTGGCCATCCGGCAATGGGCGCCCCGGGTGGTCGTCAGTGAGACGGGGGCGCTGGCGGCGCCGCTGGCCTGTGAGTTGACCGGTTGCATGCAGGTGACGCACGGCTTTGGCATGCCCCCGCCAAGCGGGCTGCTGCAAGAGGCGGCAGACGCCATTGCACCCTGCTGGCACCGTGTGACGGGTGGCCAGCCGCCTGACGATGTCGGCCTCTTCCGGCATCTGTACCTGGACATCTATCCGCTGCCCTTGCAACCCCCAGAGCGGGTGCGCACCCAGCGCTGCCAGCGCTTGCAAGCCTGCGTACCGCAGCGTGCTGACCCCCAACGGCCGCCGGCGCAGTGGTCTGACCGCTGGCGCCAGCTCGCCCACTGGCCGCTCGTCTACCTGACATTCGGCACGGTCGTGAACCAGGCGCTGGCCTTGCCTGTAGCGTCTGCGGCACTGGCCGGCCTGCGGGCGCGCATCGTCATCACGGTCGGCCACGATGGCAATCTGCATCTGCTGAGCCCGCTGCCGCCCAATGTGCATGTTGAGCGTTTCATCGCCCAGGCGGATTTACTGCCGCATTGCGACCTGGTTGTTTCACACGGGGGGTCGGGCACTTTACTGGCCAGCCTGGCACATGGCCTGCCGCAAATGGTGCTGCCGCAGGGCGCCGATCAGTTCACCAACGCGCTGGCACTGGAGACCGGCGGTGCCGGCATCTCGCTGCAACAATGCGACGCCAGCGCGCATCGGGTGCTGGACGCTGCGCAGATGCTGCTGGACGGCCCACGCTACCGGCGCGCGGCAACCGGAATCGCCGCACACATGGCAGCGATGCCGGGCGCAGACGAGGTGGCGACCAGGCTGGCGAGCCTTTGACTGTCAGTGCCGCCAACCGACCGGCCGCGTGGTTCTTTTACAGCCTCAGCGCGTGTGGTGCGACGGTGCCAGTCGGTACACCGGCGTCGGGATGCCCTCTTGCCGCGCTTTCAATTGCAGCGCCAAGAACTCAGAGTAGTGGCGCGACTGGTGCAGGTTGCCGCCGTGAAACCACAGGTGCGGCACTTGCGTCGGCTTCCACATATTGCGCAACTCGCCCTCCCACGGGCCGGGGTCTTTGGCGGTGTCGGAGCCCAGGCCCCAGACCTTGCCGACACGATCAGCCACCTCGGGTGAGATCAAATCGGCCAGCCAGCCGTTCATCGAGCCGTAGCCGGTGGCATAGACGATCAGGTCGGCCGGCAGCTCGGTGCCGTCGGACAAGGTCACTGAGTGTGGGTTGATGCGCTCAATGCTGACATGGCTTTTGAGATGGATGCTGCCGTTGGCCACCAGCTCGGACGCGCCCACGTCGATGTAGTAGCCCGAGCCGCGGCGCAGGTACTTCATGAACAGGCCCGAGCCGTCGGCGCCAAAGTCGAGCATGAAGCCGGCACGCTCAAGCCGGGCGTACAGGCTGGCCTCGCGCCTTTTCATCTCGTCATACACCGGCACCTGCATCGGCGCCATGATCTTGTACGGGATCGACGCAAAAATCAGGTCGGCCATGTTGGTGGTGACGCCGGCTTTTACCGCCTGCTCCGAGTACAGCCCGCCCAGCGCCAGGTCCATCAGCGCGTTGGACGGTGCGATGTGGGTGGAGCTGCGCTGCACCATCGTGACATCCGCGCCGTGCTCCCACAGCGCGGCACAGATGTCGTGCGCCGAGTTGTTGGCGCCCAGCACCACGCAGCGCTTGCCCCGGTAGGCCTCGGGCCCGGGATGTTGGCTGGAGTGGTGCTGCTCACCCAGAAAGGTCTCGGCGCCGGCGATCTGCGGCGTGTTGGCAACGCCCGACACGCCCATCGCAAAGACCAGCTCTTGCGGGTGCAGCGTGATCTCTTTGCCGTCGCGCACAACCAGCACGTCCCAGCGCTGGGTGGCTTCATTGAAGCTGGCCTTCTTGGCCGTGCTGGCGCCCCAGTAATTCAGCTCCATCACCTTGGTGTACATCTCCAGCCAGTCGCCGATCTTGTCCTTCGGCGCAAACACCGGCCAGTCGTCCGGGAACGGCAGGTAAGGCATGTGGTCGTACCAGACCGGGTCGTGCAGGCACAGGCTTTTATAACGCTTGCGCCACGAGTCGCCGGGCTTGTCGTTTTTCTCGACGATGAGGGCTGACACGCCCAGCCGGCGCAGCCGCGCACCCAGCGCAATACCACCCTGGCCGCCGCCGACGATCAGCACCGTGGGTTGCTCGGTAAAGCCCAGCGCCGCAGCCTGCTCTTGCTGGCGCTCCAGCCAGGTCTTGCGGCCCGGCATCACGCCGTGCTCGGCGCCTTTGACGCGGCGCTCGCCAGTCCGCTCTTCATGGCCTTTCAGGGCCGTCATCGTCGTCAGCAGCGTCCAGGCCTTGCCGTCTTTCAGGCGCAAATGGCCCCGGCCGCGTGCCACGCCGGTCTCGAACGTGAACCAGGCATCAATCACGCCGCCGGCCTCGGTGGCGGGGCCTTCCACCGTGAAGGCGCCGGGCCGGGTGTCGGCCAGGCGCGCTTGCAGCATCGCCCGGATGGCCTCGGGCCCCTCTTGCGTGCTGATGTTCCAGGTGAAGGCGACCAGATCACGCCAGTAGCTGTCGGCATCAAACAGCGCCACGGCGGCGTCGATGTCCTGGCTTTCAAGTGCGCTGCTGAAGTCGGCCAGCCAGGCGCCAGCGGCTTGTGTGGGATGGGTGCTTAGGTCGGTCATCGGTCAAGTCTCCCGCTGATGAAGTGGGCGACCCCTGCGGCCGCCCACCCGGCCAACATCATTCAACCGGCGCCCCGCCTGCACCATAGAAATTACCCGGTGGCCGGCCCGCCAGCGGCGGCAGGCACTGTGCACCGATGGCGCAGTGCGGCCATCACCGGCTGGCCCAGCCGACAGCGGCCAGCCCAGCCGACAGCGGCGGGCAGCACCGCGTCAGTCGGCCGCCACCTGCAGCACCAGCTTGCCGAAGTTCTCACCCGAGAACAGCTTGTTCAGCGTGGCCGGGAAGGCGGCCACACCGCCCGGCACCACGTCCTCTTTGCTTTTCATCCGGCCGTCTTTCAGGTAGCCGGCCATCTCGCTGATCGCCAGCGGGTAGCGGGCGGCGTAGTCAAACACCACGATGCCCTCCATGCGCGCCCGGTTCACCAGCAGCGACAGGTAATTCTTCGGCCCGGCCACGGCCGTGGTGTTGTTGTACTGGCTGATGGCGCCGCAGATGATGATGCGGGCCTTGCGGTTGATGCGGGCCAGCACCGCATCGAGGATGTCGCCGCCCACGTTGTCGAAGTAGATATCGACGCCGCCCGGGCAGTGCTGCTTCAGGCCGTCGCGCACGGGGTCCCACTTTTTGGCACCCTCGGGGGCCGCCGCCTTGTAGTCGATGCAGGCATCAAAGCCCAGCTCGTTGACCACCCACGCGCACTTGGCCGCGCCGCCAGCAATGCCCACCACCCGGCAGCCCTTGATCCTGGCCATCTGGCCCACGGTTTGGCCGACCGCGCCGGCGGCGCCCGACACCACCACCGTCTCACCGGGCTGCGGCTGGCCCACGTCCATCAGGCCGAAATAGCCGGTCATGCCGGGCATGCCCAGCACATTCAGCCACTGCGTCACGCTGCCGACTGACAAATCGATTTTTGCCAGGCCGCTGCGGGCGATTTGCGCACCGGCCACCGACCAGTACTCTTGCACGCCGGGGGTGCCGCTCACCGTGTCACCGACTGCAAAACCCGGATTCCTGGACGCCAGCACCCGGCCGATGCCGCCGGCCCGCATCACCTCGCCGATGGCCACCGGCGGGATGTAGCTCTTGCCCTCGTTCATCCAGCCGCGCATGGCCGGGTCGAGCGACAGCGCCAGCACCTTGACCAGCACCCCACCATCGGCCGGTTCGGCCACGGCTTCATCGGTGAATTGCCAGTCGGACAGCGCGGCCTGGCCCACCGGGCGGGCGGCCAGGCGGACCTGGTGGTTGACGAGCGAGGCGAGGGTGCTGGACATGGGCGTCTCCGCTGACAGGCAAGGGCGCCGAATCGTAGTGCTGGCCCGGCGGGCGGGGCGTCGCCTGCGGGACCGCCGGGCGGCGCCGCTGCGGCTGTGCCAGCGCGGCCCGCGTCTGGGCGGGGCAGTGCGGGTCCGTGCGGGCCAGCACAGGCCAGCGCCGGTCAGGCCGGTCAGGCCGGGCTGGCGCCCGGACAGCGGTGCACTTCCACCGTCACATGGCGCAGCGATTTGAGCGGCGCCAGCCGCTGGCGGTAAGCCGCCGGGCTGGCCGGGTGGTCGGCCACCACGCTGAGCACCGCGCTATAGGCCTGCGGCCCCACCTGCCAGACATGCAGATCGGCCAGCTTGGCGTCGCCGTCACTCTCGATTGCCGCGGCCACCGCCTGGCGCAGCGGTGCGTCTGCGGTGGCGTCCACCAGCGCATGCGAGGTGCTGCGCAGCAGGCCCCAGCTCCACTGGCCGATCACGGCCGCGCCCACCAGCGCCACCGCCGGATCAAGCCAGCGCCAGCCCATCCACAGCCCGCCTGCCAGCGCGGCGATCGCCAGCACCGAGGTGAAGGCATCGGCCAGCACGTGGATGTAGGCGGCGCGGAAGTTGTGGTCGCTGTGCGGGCTGTGTTTTTCCGCAGGGCCGGGATGCGGATGCGGGTGCTGATGCGTTTGCGGATGCGGATGCGTTTGCGGATGGGCCTGCACCGGGCCGGTGTGGAGATCAGCGGTGTGCCCGTGCGCGTGCGCGGCTCCGTGGGCATGTCCGTGGGCATTGCCGTGTGCGGCGCCGTGCGTATTTTCATGGGAATGGCCGTGCGAATGGCCATGCCCATGCCCGTGCACATCGCTGCCCGCGCGCGCCAGCAGCCACACGCTGGCCAGGTTGACGATCAGCCCCAGCACCGCCACCGTCATCGCATCGACAAAGGCAATCGGCGTCGGGTTCACCAGGCTGCGCACCGACTCGATGACCAGGCCCACCGCCACGGCGGCCAGCAGCAGCGCGCTGGTGTAGGCGGTCAGCACCTCGATCTTCCAGCCACCAAAGGCAAAACCCTCATGCTCGCGGGCGCGCTGCGACCAGCGCATCGCCAGCACCGCGCCGCCCAGCGCGGCGGCGTGCGTACCCATGTGCCAGCCGTCGGCCGTCAGCGCCAGTGAGCCGGTCCACCAGCCGGCGGCCAGCTCGGCCACCATCGTGATCAAAGTCACCACGGTGACGGCCAGCAGCGCCCGGCTGCGTGCCGCCTCGCCGCCCTCGCCAAAAGCATGGCTGTGGTGGAACGGGCTTAAATCGTGCTGGTGTGAACTCATCGCCGGATGCTACGCCGGCAGCCGCGAACCGCCCGTTGCCAACCCGCCGCCGCCGCCGCTTGTTTCTACAATCCGGTGTTTTGCTGCAATGCACCAAAGGATTTGCCATGACCAGCCCCGCCCCTGCGCCTGCCGCGATGCCCGACTTGACGCACATTGCCGCCCGCGACAAGGCCGAGATCCTGGCCCAGGCGCTGCCCTACATCCGCAAGTTCCACGGCAAGACGCTGGTCATCAAATACGGTGGCAATGCCATGACCGACCCGGGCTTGCAGCAAGATTTTGCCGAGGACGTGGTGCTGCTCAAACTGGTGGGCATGAACCCGGTGGTGGTGCATGGCGGCGGGCCGCAGATCGACGACGCGCTGGCCAAGATCGGCAAAAAAGGCACGTTCATCCAGGGCATGCGCGTCACCGATGAAGAGACGATGGAGGTGGTGGAGTGGGTGCTGGGCGGCGAGGTGCAGCAAGACATCGTCGGCCTGATCAACGTGGCCGGCGGCAAGGCGGTGGGGCTGACCGGGCGTGACGGCGGGCTGATCCGGGCCCGCAAGCTCAAGATGATGGACCGCGACGACCCCACCAAAGAGCATGACGTGGGCCAGGTCGGTGAGATCGTCTCGATCGACCCGAGCGTGGTGATGGCGCTGCAAGACGACGCCTTCATCCCGGTCATCAGCCCGATCGGCTTTGGCGAGAACAACGAGAGCTACAACATCAATGCCGACATGGTGGCGGCCAAGCTGGCCACCGTGCTGAAGGCTGAAAAATTGCTGATGCTGACCAACATCCCCGGTGTGCTCGACAAAGCCGGCCAGTTGCTCACTGACCTGACCGCGCGCCGCATCGATGAGCTGTTTGCCGACGGCACCATCAGCGGCGGCATGCTGCCCAAGATCAGCGGCGCGCTCGACGCTGCCAAAAGCGGGGTCAACGCGGTGCATATCATCGACGGCCGGGTGCCGCATGCGCTGCTGCTGGAGGTGCTGACGGATCAGGCGTACGGCACGATGATCCGCTCGCATTGAGCCTGCGGTGGCGCTGAGCGCCAGCCCGCCGCTCGGTGTTTACCTGCACCCGGTCGGGCCAAAACGCTGTGCCAGAATCAACTGCGACTTTTCGCAGATTTTGCCGACCACCGCCGTGATGCCTGACCTGCCCGAGCCTGCCGGTGCCGTGGTCCCCCTGCTCCGGCCAACCGAGCGGGCCGAGCCGCTGGCCCCGGACGCGGCCCACCACATGGCCCACGCCGCCCACATCGCCCACATCGCCCCGGCGCTGGCGCCACGCAAACGGCCGCGCCCGGGTGAGCGCCGGGTGCAGATTCTGCAAACCCTGGCCGCGATGCTGGAGCAGCCCGGCGCCGACCGCATCACCACTGCCGCGCTGGCGGCCCGGCTGCAGGTCAGTGAGGCCGCGCTGTACCGCCATTTCGCCAGCAAGGCGCAGATGTTTGATGGGCTGATCGAGTTCATCGAGTCCAGCGTCTTCACCCTCGTCAAGCAGATCACCGAGCGCGACCCGCCCGGGCCGTTGCAAGCCCAGCGCATCGTCGTGATGCTGTTGCAGTTTGGCGAGAAAAACCCCGGCATGGTGCGGGTGATGGTGGGTGACGCGCTGGTGTTTGAGCATGAGCGGCTGATCCTGCGCATGAACCAGTTTTTTGACCGGGTGGAAGGCCAGTTGCAGCAATGCCTGCGCGCTACGGCCAGCGCGGTGGCGCTGGCCGCAGCGCCTGGCGCCGCCGACAGCGTGGCCCCGGGTGCTGCGCTGGGCCTGGCCAACGGCCACGGCCCCGCCACCGACGCCGCCGTGCTGGCCTCGGGCCTGACCGCGCTGGTGGTCGGCCGGCTGCAGCGCTTTGCGCGCTCGGGCTTTCGGCGCTGCCCGACCGAGCACCTGGACAGCCTGCTGGCGCGCTGGGCGGTGTGAAGGGCGCTGCCGACGGTGCGGCGGGCGGTGCCGCCGATGGCGCTGCGGACGGCGCCGCAGACGGCGCTGCGGACGGCGCTGCCGACGGCGCTTTTGGCGCTGGTGGTATGACGGCCGACGCACCGGCGCCGGCCGCCGCCGGCAGCGCCTGGTTCACCGCCCCGGGCGGCGGCCGGCTGCAACTGTGGCCGCAAAAAGCGGCCTTCGAGCCCGACTTGAACTTGCTGCTGGTGGCCGATGCGCACATCGGCAAGGCGGTGTCGTTCCGGCGCCTGGGCGTGCCGGTGCCGCGCGGCAGCACGGTCGAGGCGCTGGCCCGGCTGGATGCGCTGCTGGCGGCCACCGGCGCCCGGGGCATCGTCTTTCTCGGTGATTTTTTGCACTCGGTGCGCGCGCTGGCGCCGGCCACGATGGCCGCCGTCGCGGCCTGGCGGGCACGCCACCCCGCGCTCGATCTCACGCTGGTGCGCGGCAACCACGACCGGCATGCCGGTGACCCACCCGCCGCGCTGGCCATGCGGGTGCTGGACGGCCCGCTGCGGCTGGGCCCGTGGGCGCTGGCCCACCACCCGGAGCCGGTGCCGGGCGCCTATGTGCTGGCCGGCCATGTGCACCCGTGCGTGGTGCTGGGCGGGCGTGGCGGCGCCGGGCGCGGCTTTGACCGGCTGCGCCTGCCGTGTTTTCACTTTGGCACGGCGGTGGGCGTGCTGCCGGCGTTTGGTGGCTTCACCGGCATGCACGCGCTGCCGCGTGCGGCGCACGACCGACTGTTTGCCGTGGCGCCCGGTGAGCCGGCCACAGTGCGGGCGGTCTGACCGGCTGGCTACACTCGTGGCATGAGTCCCACGCCGCTCGAATCCTTGTTAAGCCGCGCCGATCACCTGCTGGCCCGGCTTGAAAAATGGCTGCCGCACGCGCTGGCAGCACCTGATTGGGACGCCTCCATCGCCTTCCGCTACCGCAAGCGCAGCGGCGGCACCGGCTGGCTGCAACCGGTGCGCCAGGTGGCGCCCATTGCGTTGGCCGATCTGTGCGAGGTGGACGGCCAGAAACAACGCCTGCTGCGCAACACCGCGCAGTTTGTCGCCCGCTTGCCGGCCAACAACGTGCTGCTCACCGGCGCCCGCGGCACCGGCAAAAGCTCGCTCATCAAAGCCTGCCTGAACCAGTTTGCCGGCCAGGGCCTGCGGCTGATCGAGGTGGACAAAGTGGATCTGGTCGATCTGCCCGACCTGGTGGATCTGGTGGCTGAGCGGCCCGAGCGCTTCATCGTGTTCTGCGACGATTTGAGCTTCGACGCCGGTGAGCCCGGCTACAAGGCGCTCAAATCCATCCTCGACGGCAGCATCTCGGCGTCCGGCGACAACCTGCTGATCTATGCCACCAGCAACCGCCGCCACCTGCTGCCCGAGATGATGAAAGAGAACCTGACCTACACCCACACCGACGACGGTGAGGTGCATCCGGGTGAGGTGATCGAAGAGAAAATTTCACTCTCGGAGCGCTTTGGCCTGTGGATCAGCTTCTACCCGTTCAGCCAGCCCGAGTACCTGGCGATCATGGCGCAGTGGCTGCGACACTTTGGCGCGTCTGAGGCGGCGATAACGGCGGCGCGCCAGCCGTCGCTGGTCTGGGCGCTGGAGCGCGGCTCGCGCTCGGGCCGGGTGGCCTACCAGTTTGCCCGCGATTGGGCCGGGCGTGGGACAGCGGCGGCTGATGACAGCGCCGCCGCCGGCAAGGCCATCGACGACACCGGGCCCGACGGGCTGGACCGTGTCTGAGCCGGCGGCCGCGACGGTCACCCCGCACACCCCGGCCACCCCGCGCACCCCGCGCACCCCGATCACCCCGATCACGTCGGTGGACGGCATCGACCGGCCCGATCGCCCGGCGCTGGACGTGGCCGTGGGCGTGCTGATCGAACGTGACGCGCAAGGCCGGGAGGGCCGTTTCTTGCTTACCAGCCGGCCCGAGGGCAAGGTCTACGCCGGGTTTTGGGAGTTTCC
>JANLOP010000290.1:0-5782 GCA_031366635.1 Betaproteobacteria bacterium
CTGGGCCGCCAACCAAACCTGGCTGGACGCCGCCGAGCAGCGCTACGGCGTGCCGGCGGCGCTGGTGGTGGGCATCATCGGCGTCGAGACTTTTTATGGCCGGGTCACCGGCAACTACCGGGTGCTGGACGCGCTGGCCACGCTGAGCCTGGACTTCCCGCCCGGCCGCAAAGACCGCAGCGCCTTCTTCCGCGATGAACTGGGCCAGTTCCTGCGGCTGGCGCTGACCGAGCATCTGGCGGTGGCCGAGATCAAAGGCTCGTTTGCCGGCGCCATCGGCCTGGGCCAGTTCATGCCCGGCAGCATCAACCGGTTTGCTGTCGATTTTGACGGCGACGGCCGTATCGACATGGCCACGAACCGCGAAAACGCCGCACCCGACGTGATCGGCAGCGTGGCCCACTACCTGGCCGAGCACGGCTGGCAGCGCGGCCAGCCCAGCCACTTTGCCGTCAAACCGCCGAGCGACAGCAGCGAGCGCGCGCTGCTGCTGGTGCCCGACATCCTGCCCAGCTTCACGCCCGCGCAGATGGCGGCGCACGGCGCCGTGCTGGACGACGCTGGCCAGGCCCACGCCGGCCCGCTGGCGCTGGTGGAATTGCAAAACGGCGACGCCGCGCCCAGCTACGTCGCCGGCACGCAGAACTTTTATGCTGTCACCCGCTACAACGCGTCGAGTTATTACGCGCTGGCGGTGATCGAGCTGGGCCAGGCGGTGGCCGCGCGCCGGGCGGGTGCGCCGTAACTCAGGGCGGCGGCGGCGCCCGCCCTGCCGTCGGTTTTGTCAATGCCGGCAGCGCCAGCAGCAGCAGCAACGTCAACCCGCAGATCAGCGCCCCGGCGCCAAAGGTGTAGGCCGCGCCCAGCCGGTCCCACAGCCAGCCGGCCAGCACACTGGCCGCCAGCAGCGCCACGCCGCTGGCCAGGTTGAACAGGCCAAACGCCGTGCCGCGCTGCTCAGCCGGCGCGGCGTCGGCCACCATCGCGGCCAGCAGGCCTTGCGTCATGCCCATGTGCAGGCCCCACAGCGCCATGCCGCCCAGCAGCGCAGCCCCGTGCAGGCTGCTGGCCAGCAGCACGTCAGCGGCGATCAGCACCACCAGGCCCAGGCCCAGCAATTTGCGGTGGCTGATGCGGTCAGACAAGCGCCCAAACGGATAGGCCGATGCGGCGTACACCGCGTTCATCAACACCATCACCAGCGGCACCAGCGCCAGCGCGATGCCGGCCTGCTGCGCGCGCAAGACCAGAAACGCCTCGGAGAAGCGCGCCAGCGTGAACAGCCCGCCCAGCACCACCACGCCCCAGTAGTCCGGGCCCAGCCTGCGCAGTGCGGCGCGTGAGACCGGATTGCGGCGCGCAGCGGCGGGCCGGGGCGGCGGCTCGCGCACGCCCCAGGCCAGCAGCGCCACCGAGGCCAGGCCGGGCAGCACCGCCACCCAGAACACCGCCCGAAAATCATTGGCCCACAGCAGCATCAGCGCCACCGCCAGCAGCGGGCCGGCAAATGCGCCCACGGTGTCGAGCGACTGGCGCAGGCCGAAGGCCGCGCCACGCAATTCGGGCGGGGCGATGTCGGCCACCAGCGCATCGCGCGGTGCCCCGCGAATGCCTTTGCCCACCCGGTCGATCAGCCGGGCTGTCAGCACGGTGGCCAGGCCCGACCCGGCTGAAAACCCCGGCCCAGCAGCCAGCGCAAACAGCGGCTTGCTCAGCGCGCCCAGCGCATAACCCAGCAGCGCCAGGCCTTTGCGCCGGCCCAGCCAATCACTCAAGGCGCCGGAGAACACCTTGACGATCAGCGCCGTGGCCTCGGCCACGCCCTCGATCAGGCCGATGGTGAGCGCGCTGGCGCCCAGCACCGTGGCCATGAACAGCGGCAACAGGCTGTGGATCATCTCGGACGACACGTCCATCAGCAGGCTGACAAAGCCCAGCATCCAGATGCCGGCCGGCAGCGCCGGGCGCGCACCGGCACCGGGCGGCACAGCGCCTGTCACGGCACCGCGCCGGGCGCGCCGGCCAACCACATCGCCCGGGTGATGCGGTACAGGCAGTGGCGGCGCAGCGGGCTGCCCTCGGGCAGCGCGGGGTGGTCAAAATCCTGCCCGGTGTCGCGCAAGCCGATGCGCTGCATCACGGCCCGCGACGGCGTGTTGACCAAGCTGGTGAACGACACGATCTCGGCCAGCCGCAGCCGGTCGAAGCCCAGCGCCAGCGCGGCCAGCGCGGCCTCGGTGGCATAGCCCCGGCCCCAGAAGCGCTGGGCCAGCCGCCAGCCGATCTCCACACAGGGCGAAAACGAAAACACCCGGGCGGGCACTGTCAGCCCGACAAAGCCGATGAACTCGGCGCTGTCTTTGGTCTCCACCGCCCAGTTGGCCCAGCCCCGGGCCTCAAACGCCGCCTGCCAGCCGGCGATGCTGCGCTGGCTGGCGTCGGCATTGGCCGTGCCGGCAAAGTAGCGCATCACTGCGGGGTCGGCGTTCATCGCCGCCAACGGCGCCAGATCGGCCGGCTGCCAGCGGCGCAGCTGCAGCCGCTCGGTCAGCGGCTCGGCTGGCGCGGGCAAGGTGGGCAGGGCCCAGACGGTCATCGCAGCGCCACCTCAGGCCGGCGCGGGCGCAGGCCGCCAGCACCGCCACAGCCAGCGCGCCAGCGCCACCCCGCCCAATGCCAGCGCGCCCGCCGCCAGGCCCACGGCGGCATTGGCCAGCAGGGGCGCCAGCGTGGCGGCCAGCGCGCCGGCCTCGGCGGCCCAGCCGGTGACCGCGCGCTGCAGTGGGCCGATGCCATGCAGCAGGATGCCGCCACCCACCAGAAACATCGCCAGCGTGCCCACCACCGACAAGGTTTTCATCAGCAGCGGGGCGGCACGCAACAAGCCCCGACCCACGCCTTGCCAAAGCGGCTTGCCGGGCCTGCGGCTGAGCCACAGGCCCAGGTCATCAAGCTTGACGATGCCGGCCACCAGGCCGTAAACCCCCACCGTCATCAGCAGCGCGATGCCGGCCAGCACCGTGATCTGCTGGGCCAGCGGCGCGCCGGCCACGGTGCCGAGCGAGATCACCACGATCTCGGCCGACAGGATGAAATCGGTGCGCACCGCGCCTTTGATCTTGTCTTTCTCCAGCGCGCCGAGGTCCACCGCCGGGCTGGCCCGGGCGGCCGGCTGTGTTGGCGATGGCGATGTGCCGGGCAGGTATTTGTGCGCCAGCTTCTCAAAGCCCTCCAGGCACAGATAGCCGCCGCCCAGCATCAGCAGCGGCGTGACCAGCGCCGGCGCCCAGGCGCTGATGGCCAGTGCGGCCGGCACCAGGATGGCCTTGTTCAGCAGCGAGCCGCGGGCCACTGCCCAGACCACCGGCAGCTCGCGGTCGGCGCGCACGCCGCTCACCTGCTGGGCGTTCAGCGCCAGGTCGTCGCCCAGCACGCCGGCGGTATTTTTGGCCGCGATCTTGGCCATCGCGGCCACATCGTCCAGCACGCTGGCGATGTCGTCGAGCAAGAGCAGCAGGCTGGCGGCCATCGGCGTCCATCGATCAAAACCCGATGCTAGCTTGCGGCGTTGCGGCCCTGCGGCCGCCGCCCGTCAAGGCTTGGCTGAGATATTCTGGTTGATCTCGACCAGCTTGTCGTTGTAGTCCTTCAGCGTGCGCTGGCAGGCCAGCACCATGTCGGCCAGCAGCCGGTCGTGGGCGGCGCAGGCGCGCAGGGCTTTGCGGTCGTCGATGCCGATGGCGATGACATCGGCAAAGCTGATGCCGTCGGCCACCGGCCGGGGATCGTCGCAGCGCTGGGCCAGCAGGTCCGCCGGCACGGCGCAGTCGATGGCTTTGACGACCACCGGCAGCGTGGGCGCGCAGCCCGCCAGCAGAGCGCATGCCGTGGCGGCTGCCGCTGCCGCCGCCGCACGCACGGCGGGGCCAAAACGAAGGCCGGCGCTCATGGCTGTGCCCCCAGCCGCAGCGGCGCCAGCAGTTCACTCGGCACGGCCACTTTGGAGCACTCAAGCCCGGCGATCAGGGTTTGCTGGTCGGCCACCTGTTTTTCAAGCCGCGCGATGTCGGCCTGCAGCCGCGCGCGGTCTTGCGGCGTGGCGCCGGCGCCGGTGCCTGTCCCTGTCCCGGCGTTGGCCAGGGCCTGTTTCAGGCCGGCCAGTTGGGTCTGGGTGCTGCTGCGCACGCGGCCCAGGTCGGCGATGCGCTGGTCGCGGCCGGCCAGCACGGCGGCGAACTCACGCTCGGCCTGGGCATGCGCGTCTTCGAGTGATTTTTTACCCTGCGCGTACTCGGCGCCCAAACCGGCCAGGCGGTCATTCAGGCCTTTGACCGCTTGGTCATGCGCAGTTTGCGCCTGCTCACCCAGCGCCTTGGCCTTGGCCAGTGCCTGGATGGCGTCGCGCCCCGACCACGAGCCGACATACCAGCCCGCCGCGCCCGCCAGCAGCGCCACGATCAACAACACCAGATTTCTCATGCCCACCCCCCGCTGCCAAGCCTGCTGATCATGCTGACAGGATTTGACCGTGCCGGCTACCACCCCCCCTTGACCCGCCCCGCCCCCGGCGCGAAGCTTGCCACCCCCGGCAATCCACCGCCCGCCGCCGGCTTGCCCCGCCCCCCACCTGACCAAGGAGTCTGACCATGAGCCACCTGCCTGGCAAGTTCGTCTGGTTTGAGCACCTGTCCACCGACCCCAGCACCGCCAGCCGCTTTTACGAGCAATTGTTCAACTGGCACACCGAGCGTTTGCCGATGGGCGATCGGGTGTACCCGATGATCCTGAATGCCGGCCAGGCCATCGGCGGCTACGGCAGCGCGGCTGCCGGCCTGGCCTGCTGGCGCTCGTATCTGTCGGTGCCCGATGTGGATGAGCGCTGCGCCGCAGCCGAAGCCGCCGGCGCCACCGTACTGATGCCACCCACCGACTACGCTGACGTCGGCCGCGCCGCGTTGATCCAAGACCCGGGCGGCGCCAGCGTGGCGCTGTGGAAGGCCAGCGGCGACGACATCGCCGACCCGGCCGACCCCGCCACCGCCCCGTTTGGCGGCTTTTGCTGGAACGAGCTGTACGTGGACGACCCGGTGGCCGCCGTCGCCTTTTACGAAAAACTCGTCGGCTACACCCACGACGAGATGGACATGGGCCCGCTGGGCACCTACTACATCGTCAAGGCCGACGGCGTGGGCCGCGGCGGGGTGATGCGCCAAACCCCGGGCCAGTCAGCGCTGTGGGTGCCGTATGTCTGGGTGGCCGATGCCGACGCCATCGCCGCGCAGGCCAGCACGCTGGGCGCCACCGTCTGCGTGGCGCCCACCGACATCCCCAACATCGGCCGCTTCACGATGATGGTGGACCCGGCCGGTGCGATGGTCGCGGCGCTGGGGCCGCTGGCGCCGGCTTGAATCCGGCGGATACAGGTTGGGCACACATTCGGTTTATTCGGACCAGGCACCCGGGTTCGAACACTTATGGAGACCTGCGGTGACACCTATTTCTGAGCCAGAACTAGGAGGCTGTCGGGCTTTGGGTCGGGCCCGCGTTGAGCCTGCAATGGGGAGCAGGCTAGGCGCAAAGCGCAGGGATACCTTTCGGTATCACGAGCATTTGCAACGACGCCTGCACCCCATTGCAGGCTCAACCCGGAGGGCCGGGGCGATTTTCGGCGCCAGGCGTCGTTGCCAACTCGTTGTGTGGCACGGCCACACGCCTCGTCGGCGCCTAACCTGGCACCGAAACTCGCCCCGGCGCGGGCCCGACCCAAAGCCCGACAGCCTCC
>JANLOP010000341.1:0-7086 GCA_031366635.1 Betaproteobacteria bacterium
GTCGGCGGCGGCCGGCGGCATCACCGAAGAGCAGGCCAAAACCGCCGCACTGAAGACCATGCCCGGCAAGGTGACCGGCGTGACGGTGGAGAAAAAGCGCGGCAAGATGGTTTACGTGGTTGAAATCATGACCGCGACCCAAGGCGAGCGTGATGTGTTTGTTGACCGGGCATCGGGCAAGGTGCTGGGCACCGACTGATGCCAACCACCACAAACGAGGACAGCATGAAACGATGGATGAATGCCGCAGGGGCTTTTGCGGGCGGCGTGGTGTGGGCGTTGCTGATGGCCGTCCCCTGTTCAGCCGCAACCCCGGCCGCAACCCCGGCCGCAACCCCTGGCCCTGAAGAATTTGGCCTGACCGCCCGCCAGCTGGTGCAGGCCATCGAGAAAGTGGAGGCCGAGATCACCCGCTGCATGCGCGCCCAGGGCTTTGAGTACGTCGCCGTCGACTACGAGACGGTGCGCAAGGGCATGAACAGCGACAAAACCCTGCCCGGGGTCAGCCCGGCTGAGTTCATCAGCAAATACGGCATGGGCATCTCTACTCTCTACACCGGCCGGGCGCCGCAGATGGAGACCGGGTACAGCCCCGGCCGGGTGGGCCTGGGAGAGCGCAACGTGGCCGTCTTCAAGGGCCTGCGCCCGGCTGACCAGGTGGCCTACAACCGGGCCTTGTTTGGCGCCAATCCCGACGCCACCTTTGCCGTCACGCTGGAGCGAGAAAACTTCACCCGCACAGCCGGTTGCACCCGCAAAGGCGTGGAGACCGCTTTCACGCCCGAGCAACTCACCGTGAGCTACTACAACCCCAAAGACGCGCTCATCAACAAAGACCCGCGCATGAAGGCGGTGCTGCGCCAGTACGCCCAGCAGATGCGCAAGCTGGGCTTTGACTACGCCCACCCCGACGATGTCGGTCCCGATCTGCACAAACGGCTCGACGCCTTGACGCAAGGCCAATCCGTCGCGCCCGACAAGATGTCACCGGAGCAGACAAAGGCCCTCAAAGCCTTGCAGGACTACGAGCTTCGAGTCTCGAAAAAACACTACGATTTGCTCGACAGCTTGTTCGATCCGGTGGAAGAGCAGATTGCCAAAGAGATGTTCGCCCGGCCTGTGAAGTAAGCCGCCCGGCCACCCGCTCATTCATCCCCAGCGCATCCCTGGCCCGCCCATGACCTCACCACGCATCAAGATGCTGTTGGTCGTGCTGGCGGGGGTGGCCGGCGCGGCGGTCCTGGCCGGGCTGATCGGCTCGCGCATCGAGTCCCCCGCCGACGCGGCAGCGCGCACCGCGCCGCCGGTGCCGTCGGCCATCCTGGTGCCGGTTGAAAAGCGCGTGCTGGGCGCCAGCATCGTCACCCGGGGCACGGCCCGGTTCGGCCTGCCGCAGCCGGTGTCGGTGGCGCCGTCGGCCCTCAAGCCCGGAGCCAGCCTGATCACCACCCTGCCGCTGCGCAATGCCGCTGTGGCCGAGGGCGGCGTGCTGCTCACCGCGTCCGGCCGGCCGGTGTTCGTGTTGCAGGGTGACGTGCCCACCTACCGTGATCTGGTGCCCGGCGTCAGCGGTGACGACGTGCTACAGCTTGAGCGCGCGCTGCTGCGGCTGCGCTTCGATCCCGGCCCGGTGGACGGCCGCTACGACCAGCAAACCGCCGCCGCCGTGGCCCACTGGTACAAATCCAAGGGCTGGGAGGCGTTTGGCCCGACGCGCGAGCAACTGGCCGCCGTGCGCGCCCTGGAGCGTGACGCCGACGATGCCAGCAAGGCGGCACTGGCCGCTGCCAACGCCGCCGCCGCCGCCGGGCCGGCGCTGGCCGCCGCCCGCGCCACCGCCGAGCACAGCGCCCGCAGCGCCGCCGGTGAGCTGGCCACGCGCCGGGCCGACGTGCAGGCATTGCAAACTCTGCGCGAGACCGATGCCACACTGGCGCTGCAAAACGAGCAGGCCAAGGCGGCGCATGCCGACACCGCCGCCCAGGCCGACCTGGCGGCGCAGATTGCCGACGAGGCCTTCATCAGCCTCGACCCGCGCCAGCCCGAAACCGCCCGCCTGGCGGCCCGGGCCAAGGTGGCGCTGGCGCGCACGGCGGCACACAAGACCCGGCTCGAAGGCCAGTCCGCCGTGCTGGCCGCCGAGCGGACCGCCGGCCAGGCGGGCGCCAAAATCCAGTTGGCCGAGGGCGGTGTGGCGTCGGCACTGTCGGCCACCACCGCCGCCCGGCTGGACAGTGACCGGCTGGTGCAAGCCGCGCAGGACGCGCAAAAACTGGCGGCCCTCGATGCCCGCCTGTCCGCCGCCCGCGCTGGCCAACTGGCGGCCGACCTGGCGCTGGCCCGCAACAAGCTGGGCGTGCAGGTGCCGGCCGATGAGGTGGTGTTCATCCGCCACCTGCCGGTGCGGGTGGAAGAGGTCAAGGCGGTGGTCGGCGCGGCCGCCGCCGGGCCGCTGCTGTCGGTCACCGACAACCAGTTGGCTGTTGACTCGGCGCTGGCGCTGGACGCCGCGCCGCTGGTCAAGCCCGGCATGAAGGTGCTGATCGACGAGCCGGCGCTGGCCGTCAGCGCCACTGGCGTGGTGCAGTCGGTGGCCGCCTCACCGGGCACGCAGGGGGCGGACGGCTTTCACCTTTATTTCGAGGTGAAGGTCGATGCCACGCCGGTGCGGCTGGACGGGTTCTCGGTGCGGCTGACGATCCCGATCAAATCGACTGACGGTGCGGTGCTGGCGGTGCCGATCAGCGCGCTGTCGCTGTCGGCCGACGGCAGCTCTCGGGTGCAGGTGCAGCACAACGGCGCGCTCAAAGAGGTGGTGGTCACGCCCGGGCTGTCAGCCGACGGTTTTGTCGAGGTGCGCGCCGCCAGCGGCCAGTTGGCACCCGGGCAACTGGTGGTGGTGGGCTACAACCTGCCCAAAGCCGGCAAAGACCCGAAGGACAGCAAATGACGCTGGCCGCGCCCGCCCCCGCGCTTGCGCCAGCCGCTGACCCCGGCCCAGGGCCAGGCCCGGCCCCAGCCCCGGCCCGCAATGTGCTGGCGCTGCACGGCATCGGCCGCACTTACGGCAGCGATCCGGCGGTGCGCGCGCTGGTGGGCATCAACCTGACCTTGGCAGCGGGCGATTGGCTGTCGATCACCGGCCCGTCGGGCGCCGGCAAATCCACCCTGCTCAACATCATCGGCTGCCTGGACGTGCCCACCTCGGGCCGCTACCTGATTGACGGCATCGACACCACCACGCTGACCGACGACCAGCGCGCCGGGCTGCGCAGCCGGCGCATCGGCTTTGTCTTTCAGTCGTTCCACCTGCTGCCCTACCGCAGCGTGCTGGAGAACGTGATGCTGGCCGAGGTCTACCGCCACCAGCCGCAGGCCGGCCGCCGTGAGCGCGCGCTGGCAGCGATCAAGCGGGTGGGCTTGACGCACCGGGCTGATTTTTTGCCCACCAAGCTGTCGGGCGGTGAGCGCCAGCGCGTGGCCATCGCAAGGGCGCTGATCGGCTCACCCAGCCTGCTGCTGTGCGACGAGCCCACCGGCAACCTGGACCGCCAGACCTCGGCCGACATCCTTGATTTTTTTGCCCAGCTCAATGCCGACGGGCTGACGCTGGCCATCGTCACCCACGACGAGGGCGTGGCCGGCCGGGCGCGGCGCCGGGTGCACATCGTCGATGGCGCCATCGACCCACCCGCCTCACAGGCCGAAGCCGATGCCGATGCCCGGGTTGGTGTCCCGGCCGCCCATCCTGGCCCAGCGGGCGCCGCGCACCGGCCCGCCCCGGTGCCACGCTCGGGCATCAGCCCGCAAGACCTGTTCAATGAGGCGCTGGCCGGCATGTTTGCCCGGCCCGGGCGCATGGCGCTCACTGTCTTGGGGGTGGTGATCGGCATGTCGGCGCTGGTGGCCACGCTGGGCCTCACCCGCACCGCCGGCAACCGCATCATCAGCCAGTTTGACCAGCTTGCCGCCACCGAGCTGTTTGTCACGCCCCGGCCGGGCTCAGCGGGCGGCATCACCGACGCCCGCGCCATCCCGTGGGACGCCCCGGCCCGGCTGCTGCGGCTGAACGGCGTGGTGGCGGCCGGCCTGGTGAGCGAGGTGGACGTGGGCGACGCGATGGTCAGTGCGTCGCCCGTCAAAGACCCGCTCAACCAAAGCGCCGTCAAGCTGGCGGTGCGTGCCGCGTCACCCGATCTGTACCGCGCGGTGCGGGCCGATCTGGCCGCCGGCCGGCTGCCCGACGCCGGCCATTCCAGCCGGGCCGACCGGGTGGTGGTGCTGGGGCCGGATGCCGCATTGCGGCTGGGCATCAGCCAGCTTGAGCGCTTGCCGGCGGTGTCGATCGGTGACCAGCTCTACATGGTGATCGGCATCCTGCGCGACGTGGCCCGCAAGCCCGAGCTGCTGGGCTCGGTGATCCTGCCCGAGGGCACGGCGCGGCGCTATTTTGGCCTGGCCGGGCCGGGCACGCTGGTGGTCGAAACGAAGATCGGCGCGGCCTACCTGATCGCCGACCAGGCCCGCACGGCGCTGCGCCCCGATGACCCGCGGCTGCTGCGGGTGCAGGTGCCGCAAGAGCCGCGCCGGGTGCGCGACGATGTGCAGGGCGACCTGAACCTGATGTTTCTGATGCTGGGCGGCCTGTCGCTGATCGTCGGCGCGCTGGGCATTGCCAACATCACGCTGGTGGGCGTGATGGAGCGCACCGGTGAGATCGGCCTGCGCCGGGCCATCGGCGCCACCCGGCGCCACATTGCGCTGCAGTTTTTGGTCGAGAGCGCGGCGATGGGCGTGATCGGCGGGCTGATCGGCGCCAGTGTGGGCGTGTTGATCGTCATCGGCGTGGCCGCCTACCAGGTGTGGACGCCGGTGCTCGACCCGGCCGCGCCGCTGCTGGCGCCGCTGGTGGGCGGGGTGATCGGCCTGCTGTCGGGGCTGTACCCGGCGTCGCGCGCGGCCCGGCTGGAGCCGGCCGAGGCCTTTCGGCATTGACGGGCAGCCCAGGCACCGCATGCAAACCCCCTGGCTGATCACCCGACCGGAGATCCGGATCGCCCGGATCGCGCGGATCGCCCGCCTCGCCGGCAGCGCCCGCATTGCGCTGGCCCTGCTCTGCCTGGCCGCAGCCGGGCCCAGCCCGGGTGCCGAAACCACCGACACCGACATCGCCGAGCTCAAGCGCGCCATCACCGAGCTGCGGGCGCAGAACCGCGCGCTGGCCGACCGGGTTGGCACGCTGGAGGCTGAAAAATCGGCCCGCAACCGGCCGGCGGGCGCGCCGGCGGCAGGTTCTGGCCCGGCCACCGGCACCGGCACCGGCACCGGCACCGGCACCACCACCGCCACCACCGACGACCTGGCGCGCCGCATCGGTGAGCTGGAGTTCACCAAAACCGCGCAAGAAGACGCCACCCGGGCCATCATCCGCGACTCGCTGGCCAAGGTGGGCTCCAAAGTCAACGAAGCGGTGTCGCTGGGCGGCGCCATCGAGGTGCTGGCCGGCCGCACCCGCGATTTTTCAGGCGTGCGCAAAAGCGCTTTGCAGTTGAGCACCGCCGAGCTCGACCTCGACATCCAGGCCGGTGATTGGGCGTCGGCCAAGGTGGTGCTGGGCTATGTTGACGGCGCCAACAGCCTGGCCAGCGGCCCCCGGGGCTTCGATGTGGCGGTAGACCGCCTCACCGTCGATACCGCGTCGATCACGGTGGGCAATGTGCAGCGCTTTCCGCTGGTGTTGCAGGCTGGCCGCGTCAACCTGGCTTTTGGCAGTTCTACCGGCGTGCACCGGTCTGACACCCTGGCCATCGACGGCCCGTTGACCACCGACGCCTTCCAGATGAAGCGCACCGCCATCGGCATCGGTTTTGGCCTGCCCACGCCCAAGCTGGCGCGGCCGGCGCTGCCGGTGGCCGTGCCGGCGGTGCCGCCGCTGGTGCTGGGCCCGCTGGTGGCTGACCTGGGCCGGCAACTGGGCTATGCACCGCCGCCCAGCCGGCCCAAACCGCCGGTGCCGGTGGCCGCGCCGCCAGAGCCGCCGCCGTTTTACGGCAGCCTGTTTGTCTACGAAGGCCACAGCACTGGCGCGCCGCGCAGCTTTGTGCGCAATGTCAACGCCCGGCTCGGCTACCGCGCCAGCGGCCATTGCGGCCGGCCGTACAGCGAGCTGCGCGCCGCTGACCTGTGCCCGTGGTCACTGGATGTCAACCTCGACATCAACAACTCGGTCTTCAACAGCGATTTTCTGGCCGCCGAGTACCGGTCTTTTCTCGACCAGTTTGGCCCGGTGCGCGGCATCGCGTCCACCGTCAAGCTGGCGCTCGGCCCGGTGCTGCTGGTGGGTGAGTGGGCTGGCGCCAGCGCCAGCGCCGTGTTTGTCGATGATGCCGGCACCCGCCAGCGCATCAAGCCCGCCGCCTGGCAGGCGTCGGTGGGCTACCAGTTCGGCTGGAATCCCTGGGTCGAGTCGATTGGCGGCCAGGGCACTTATCTGGCGCTGGGCTATTCACGCAGCCGCGACCTGGCCGGCGCCACCCAGCTGGTGGGCGGTGAGCGGCTGCGGGTGGGCGCACTGCCCAAATCACGCTGGACGCTGACCGCCGGTGAGTGGGTGCAAGAGGGCCTCAAAGTGCAGCTTGAGTACTCACGCACCCAAGACTACCCGGCCAGCGACGGCGGCACTGGCACCACAGGCAACGGCATTCAGATGACGCTCACCTATTCATGGTGATGGCGCAGCGCAGCGGCCGGCCACGGCCATCGGGTAATTCACTTCAAGGAGAGATCGACATGGGCAAGCAAGCCACTTCAACCACCACCCGCCAGCCGGCGGCGGCATCCTGGGCTGTCACGCGCCGGTGGGCCTGCGGCGCTGGCCTGGCCGTGCTCAGCGGCCTGGCGTGGGCGCAAGACAAACCGGCACCGGCGCTGGAGGCGTTTGACAAAGCCAGGTTCGACCGCCCCACGGTGATCGACAACCCCTGGCTGCCGATGAAGCCCGGCATGCGCTATGTCTACGAGGGCACGACGGTGGACGAGGGCAAGGTGGTGCCGCACCGCATCGAGATTCACATCACCGACCTGACC
>JANLOP010000350.1:0-7584 GCA_031366635.1 Betaproteobacteria bacterium
GGGGACCCGGGCCCACTGCTCGCGCTGCGCGCGGTGGCCTTGACGGGTCAATCCACGCCGTCCAACTGCCGCCAAGCCAGCGTCTCGCCACCGCGCAGCGGCTTGAGCACCGCGTCGCCAAACGGCAGGCCGTCGGGCAGCAGCCACGGCTGGCGCGCCAAAGTCACGCTGCCCGTGTTGCGCGGCAGGCCGTAAAAATCCGCGCCGTGGTGGCTGGCAAAACCTTCGAGTTTGTCCAGCGCGCCCGCCGCATCAAAGGCCTCGGCATACAGCTCCAGCGCGCTCAACGCGGTGAAGCAGCCGGCACCGCAGACCGATGCCTCTTTCAACGCCGCTGCATGCGGGGCGCTGTCGGTGCCGAGAAAAAACCGGTCTGAGCCCGAGGTGGCAGCCGCCACCAGCGCTTGCCGGTGCGCCTCGCGCTTGAGCACCGGCAGGCAGTAGAAATGCGGCCGCAAACCGCCGGTGAAGAGGGCGTTGCGGTTGTACAGCAGGTGGTGGGCGGTGATGGTGGCGGCGGTGCGGGCACCGGCTTCAGCCACGTACTGGGCGGCTTGCCGGGTGGTGATGTGCTCAAACACCACTTTCAGATCCGGGAAATCCCGCCGCAATGGCCGCATCACCCGGTCGATGAACACCGCTTCGCGGTCGAAGATGTCCACCGCCGGGTCGGTCACCTCGCCGTGCACCAGCAGCAGCATGCCGGCGCGCTGCATTGCAGCCAACACCGGGTAGATTTTGCGGATGTCGGTGACACCGGCAGCGCTGTTCGTGGTGGCGCCGGCCGGGTATAACTTGGCGGCCACCACCCCTGCGGCTTGGGCCCGGGCGATTTCATCCACCGCCAGCGCGTCGGTCAGGTAAAGCGTCATCAGCGGCGTGAAGTCGCTGCCCGCCGGCAGCGCGGCCCGGATGCGGCTGCGGTAGGCCGCGGCCGCTGCGGCGGTGGTGATGGGCGGCCGCAGGTTGGGCATGATGATCGCGCGGCCGAATTGGCGCGCAGTGTGCTGTACCACCGCCGCCATCGCCGCGCCGTCGCGCAGGTGCAGGTGCCAGTCATCGGGGCGCGTGAGGGTGAGGCGATCTGTCATTTTCAGATTCTCCCATCGGCGCGGCGCCACAACGGCCACTGCGGCCTGCCGCCAAAGATCGTCGCAATCAGGCTGGTTGTGCGCAGACCGCGTAAGCCGATGCTACGTAGAAGCGCGAAGGTGAGCATGGTTCTTGCCTTTCTATACTTCAACACGCCCTGCGCTGGCACCCTGCCGGGGCGCAAACTTTTCCTCAGGAGTTGCCCCCCATGAAACAACAGACCGTCCGCACTTTGCTTGCAACCGTTTGCACCACCACGGTGCTGGGCCTGGTCACAGCGCCAGCCCAGGCCGGCAAAACCGTGGACGCCATCAAAGCCCGCGGCCAACTGATTTGCGGCGTCAACATCGGACTGGCCGGTTTCTCGGCTGCCGACAGCCAGGGCAACTGGACTGGCCTGGATGTGGATGTTTGCAAGGCCATCGCCGCCGCCATGCTGGGCGACGCCAACAAGGTCAAGTACGTGCCGCTGAACGCCCAGCAGCGATTCACCGCGCTGCAGTCGGGTGAGATCGACATCCTGTCGCGCAACACCACCTGGACACTCACCCGCGATGCGTCACTGGGCATGAACTTCACTGGCGTCACCTACTACGACGGCCAGGGTTTCATGGTGCCGGCGAAGGGCAAGATCAAGAGCGCCAAACAATTGAAGGGCGCCACGGTGTGCGTGCAATCGGGCACCACCACCGAGAAGAATCTGACTGATTTCTCGCGCGCCAACAAGCTCGACATCAAGCCGGTGGTGTTTGAGAAACAGGAGGCATCGACCAGCGCCTACTTCTCGGGCCGCTGCCAGGCCTTCACCACCGACGCATCGGGCATGGCCTCGATCCGCAACAAAGAGGCCAAGGTGCCGGCCGAGCATTTGATCCTGCCCGAGCTGATCTCCAAAGAGCCGTTAGGCCCGTCGGTGCGGCGCGGCGACGATGAGTTCTTCGCCGTCGCCAAATGGGTGATCTTCGCGCTGATTGAGGCCGAGGAGTACGGCATCACCCAGGCCAATGTGGATGCGCTCAAGACGAAGACCGACGACCCCGTGGTAGGCCGCATCCTGGGCGGCACCGAGGACACCGGCAAGCTGCTGGGCCTGGACAAGGAATGGGCCGCCAGGGCGATCAAGGCCACCGGCAACTACGGTGAGATTTTTGAGCGCAATGTGGGTCCGAACAGCGCCCTGGGCGTGCCGCGTGGCATCAACAACCTGTGGAGCAAGGGCGGCATCATGTACGCCCCGCCGGTGCGCTAAGCGCCTGGCCCTGCCGGCCTCACCCGGGTGCGATGACGCCGGCCCCGCTCCTGGCACTGGCCGATTTCTTTTGTTGTTTCCTCTGCCGCCGGCCGGCCCGGTTGAAGGAGCTTTGCCCATGACGGCCCGTGACGCTCCCGCCCCCAAACGCGACTGGTCGCTGCGCAGCCGCGCCATTCGGGCGCTGCTATACCAACTGCTGGCGCTGGGCCTGATCGGGCTCGGCATCTGGTTTCTGGCGCACAACACGCTGGAGAACATGCGGGTGCGCGGCATCCAGAGCGGTTTTGACTTTCTCACCGGGCCGGCCGGCTTTGACATCGGCGAGGTGCTGATCCCCTACGAATCGTCTGATCCGTACTGGAAGGCGTTTCTCGTCGGCATCGTCAACACCCTGCGGGTGGCGGTCATCGGCATCGTGCTGACCACGGTGATCGGCACCTTGCTGGGCCTGGGCCGGTTCTCGGGCAATGCGGTGGTGCGTGGCCTGTGCTACGGCTATGTGGAGCTGTTCCGCAACATCCCGGTGCTGCTGCAATTGCTGGTTTGGTATTTGATGCTGACCGAGTGGCTGCCTGACCCGGGTGAGCCGATGTCGCTGGGCGGGCTGGTGTTTCTCAGCAAGGGCGGGTTGTCGTTTCCGCTGCCGGTGTGGCAGACCGGCCAGGCGCTGGCCCTGCTGGGCGCGGCGGTGGGCGGTGTGCTGGCCTGGTTTTGGGCCCATGCCGTGCGGCGCCGGTTTGAGCAAACCGGCGCGCCGCGCCCGGTGTTCTGGCCCGGCGTGGCACTGGTGTTGGCCGGGGCCCTGGTGGGCTGGCTGGTGGGCGGTGCGCCGAGTGCCTGGAACCTGCCCAAGGCCGGCGAAGTGGCGGTGGACGGTGGCGGCTCGCTGACGCCCGAGTTCATCTCGGTGCTGCTGGGGCTTACTTTTTACACCGCTGCCTTTGTCGCCGAGGTGGTGCGCGCCGGCATCGCGTCCGTGCCGCGCGGCCAGAGTGAGGCGTCGGGCGCGCTGGGCATCTCACGCGGCACGCAGATGCGGCTGGTGGTGCTGCCGCAGGCGATGCGGGTGATCATCCCGCCGATGACCAACCAGTACTTGAACCTGACCAAAAACTCGTCGCTGGCGGTGGCCATCGGCTACCCGGATGTGGTGTCGATCTCCAACACCGCCATCAACCAGACCGGCCGGGCGGTGGAATGCATAACGTTGATCATGGCGGTGTACCTGACCACGTCGCTGCTGACCTCGGCCGTGATGAATGCGTACAACAAGCGCGCGACCATCAAGGAACGGTGATATCCAGATGACCACGATCTTCAAATCGATAGCACCCCGGCCGGCGCCGGTGCGCACCGAGGGCATCGTGCCCTGGATGCGCAAAAACCTGTTTGGCAACCTGCCCAGCACCGTGGTCACCGTGCTGCTGGCCGCACTCGCGCTGTGGTTGTTGCCCAAATTGATCAGTTGGGCGGTGCTCAAAGCGGTGGTGGTGGCCGACTACAACCAGTGCCAGGCGGCACGCGGCGTGGGCGCCTGCTGGGGTGTGATCACCGAGAAATACCGGCTGATCATCTTTGGCCGCTACCCGTTTGATCAGCAATGGCGGCCCGAGATTGCCACCCTGCTGCTGGTGGCGCTGCTGATGGCCAGTTGTGTGCGGCTGTTCTGGCGGCCCTGGCTGGTGCTGCTGTGGGCGGTGGTGCTGGCGGTTTTTTTTGCGCTGATGAAGGGCGGCGTGCTGGGTTTGAGCCCGGTAGAAACCGACCGCTGGGGTGGCTTGCCGCTGACCATCATGTTGGCCACCTTGTCGATCGTCGGCGCTTTCCCGCTGGCGGTGGTGGTGGCATTGGGCCGGCGCAGCAAGATGCCGGCGATCAAGACGATCTGTGTGCTGTATGTTGAGCTGATCCGCGGTGTGCCGCTGATCAGCGTGCTGTTCATGGCCAGCTTCATGTTCCCGCTGTTCATGCCGCCGGGCACCAGCATCGATGTGCTGATCCGGGTGCTGGTGGGTATCACGCTGTTTGCCGCAGCCTACATGGCTGAGATCGTGCGCGGCGGCCTGCAGGCCATCCCCAAAGGCCAGCAAGAAGCGGCCGACACACTGGGGCTGAGTTACTGGCAGGCGCAGCGCAAGATCATCCTGCCGCAGGCGCTGGCGTTGGTGGTGCCGGGGGTGATGAACAACTTCATCTCGATCTTCAAAGACACCTCGCTGGTCACCATCGTCAGCCTGTATGAGCTGACCGGCGCGATGAGCCTGGCACTGAACAGCGACAGCAACTGGCGGCCGTTCAAGATCGAGGCCTATCTGTTCATCGCGGCCATCTACTTCGCGTTTTGCTTCTCGATGTCGCGCTACAGCCTGTGGATCGAAAAGCAGTTGTCACTCAGCAAGAACCGCTGAACTTCGAGAAATCCAGACACCATGACCGAAGCCATCATCACATTCGAAAAAGTCAACAAGTGGTACGGCAACAGTTTTCATGTGTTGCGCGACATCGATTTGTCGGTGGCCAAGGGCGAGCGCATCGTCATCTGCGGCCCGTCGGGCTCGGGCAAATCCACGCTGATCCGCTGCATCAACCGGCTGGAAGAGCATCAGCAGGGCACGCTGCGGGTGGACGGGGTTGAGCTGTCGGATGACGTCAAAGCCATCGAGGCCATCCGCAAGCAGGTGGGCATGGTGTTCCAGCAGTTCAACCTGTTCCCGCATCTCACCGTGCTGGAAAACCTGACGCTGGCGCCGATGTGGGTGGGCAAGATGCCCCAGAAAGATGCCGAGGCACGGGCGATGCAGCAACTCAAGCGGGTGCGCATCGCTGAGCAGGCCGGCAAATACCCGCTTCAACTCTCAGGCGGCCAGCAGCAGCGGGTGGCCATCGCCCGGGCGCTGTGCCTGACGCCCAAGATCATGCTGTTCGACGAGCCCACCTCGGCACTCGACCCCGAGATGATCAAGGAGGTGCTGGACGTGATGATCGAGATGGCCGGCCAGGGCATCACCATGCTGTGCGTCACCCACGAGATGGGTTTTGCCAAGGCGGTGGCCAACCGGGTGATCTTCATGGACCAGGGCCAGATCGTCGAACAGAACGAGCCGCATGCGTTTTTTGACAATCCGCAAAGCGACCGCTCCAAGGATTTCTTGTCCAAGATATTGGGCCATTGAGCGGGGCGGCGCAGCGCGTGCCGGCCCCGTCAACTGGCCACCGTGCCCTGGCGCAAAAACGCCCACAGCGCCTGCGCGGCCAGCTTTTTTTGGCGCGACACCTCCGGCCGCTCGCGGTAGATGCGCACCTCCATCGTCAGCTCCCCAACGCCCGGCGCTGCGGCACGCACCAGGCGCTGGCTTTTTAGCGCTTGCCGTACCGAGCTGGCGGGCAAAAACGCCAGGCCGTGGCCTTCCAGCGCCATCGCCTTCAAGCCCTCGGCCATGTCGGTTTCGTAGACCGTCTCCAGCGCCGGCGCCACCGGCATCAGCCGGATGATCTGCTCCACCATGTGGCCCATGTAGGCGCCGGCCGCATAGGCTAGCAGCGGCGTGGGTGGGCCGGCCGCGCCCAGCCAGAACAGCGGCTGGCCCTGCGCATCGGCCTTGGCGTAAGCGGCCAGGGTCTCATGGCCGAGTGACAGCATGTCGTAGCGGTCGGGGCTGAGCTGCAACGGCTGCGATGCATGGTGGTAGGCGATCAGCAAATCACAACCGCCCTCGGTGAGGCGCAACACCGCGTCATGCACATTGAGCGCAATCAGCCGGGTCTTGACGCCGCCAAAACGCCCGCGCAGCGCCATCAACCAATGCGGGAAGAAGGTGAAGGCCAGCGTGTGCGGGATGGCAAACTCGATCACGTCCTGGCCACTGGCGCGGTGTGAGCGCATCAGGTTGCGCGCGGCCTGCAGCGCCACCAGGATTTCAAGCGCCTGCGCATGCAGGGTTTCACCGGCCAGTGTCAAGCGGGTGGGGTAGGACGAGCGGTCTACCAGATCGATGCCAGCCCAGGCCTCCAGCGCCTGGATGCGGCGTGAAAAGGCCGGCTGAGTGACATGCCGGGCCTGTGCAGACCGTGAAAAACCTCTCGTTTCAGCCAGGCTGACGAAGTCTTCGAGCCACTTGGTTTCCACACCCTCAGTCTAATAGCCGGAAATGCCCCACCATTCAAGGGGACCAAGCCATTCACCCCCCCTGAACGAAGGGGAGCATGTTACGCCGAAGCCGCTTTTGCTTCGCTACAGTTCGCTGCAGATTTAACAGTTTTCGGGCCGTACCGACACCGGTGACGCGCTTCATCCCAACAGGTAGTCAAGAACATGTCATTCAAATTGCGCTCATTGGCCTGGGGCTGTGTTGTCGCCGGTTTGACCCTGGTCGGCGTGGCTTCGCAGGCCGCCCAGGTCGTGTTCGATTTTGAGCTTCTCGGCTTGGCGGCGCCGCAGATCGGCACGCCGGTGGTGGATACCTTCAAAAGCCAGGGGCTGACGTTTGGTGCGGGCGCAAGTGCATTTCATTCCGGCACGGATGCCAATGCCTGGACAGACGGCCCGCCCACCCACTCAGGCAGCTTCGGTTTTGTCAGCAACAGCGTTGGTCAGGGCTTCACCATCCAGGTCGTGAACGGCTTCAATTTCAGCGGCTTGACGATGGACTACGCGGTCTCAACGCAATCCTTTGAAATCAAGGTGGTCAGCCGCGCCGACAACACGGGCGCCGTGACTATCGCCACCCGCGACGTGATAGCGTCGCCATCCGGTTGGGTCTGGACGGAGAACGACGAGATTGCCAAGTCTGGGTTTGGCATGATCGATCACGTTGAGTTCAATCCGTCGGGCGGCTTTCTGGCCATCGACAACCTGCGCTTCATCCCGAACGACCCGGGCGCTGGCGTACCCGAGCCCGCCGGTCTTGGCTTGGTCGCGTTGGCGCTGGTCAGTGCGGGCATCGCCACCCGACGCCGCAAGGCAATTTGAGTTGACGGGGCCGGCCAGGACAAACTTTGGCCCGACCCAAAACCCGCTACTCAGCCCGCTAATCTAATCAGCCCGCTACTCAGCCCGCCACTGGCGGGCTTTTTTGTGTTCTCTCGCCGGCCTGGCCAGCCGCCGGGTCAGGCTGGCACAGCGTCAGCCAGCGGCTCTGCCTCGCTGTCAGCCGATTGCTGCAGGCGCCACATTTCGGCATAGCGACCACCGCCGGGCTCACCGCCCGGCGCCGTCAGTGCCAGCAACTCGGCATGGGTGC
>JANLOP010000190.1:0-11797 GCA_031366635.1 Betaproteobacteria bacterium
CTGGACAACCCGAAGCGCCGGCAGTTGCTGATTGCCGCGTTGCAGCACCGGCTGGGTGAGGTGGCCAACCGCCGCACGCCCGATGCCGACGCGCCGCGCGATGCCCATGTGGGTGAATTGCTGCAACTGGCCGCCGCCGCAGTGCAGCGCTTTGCCGCGCGCTTTGCCACAGTGACTGACCTGCGCCAGCGCACCCGCCGGGTGCTGGGCAAAACCACTGCCAAAGACAACATCAAGTTCGACGGCCTGTCGCGCGTCTCGCATGTGACGGACGCCACCGACTGGCGGGTGGAAACCCCGTTTGTCGTGCTCACGCCCGACACCGAGGCCGAGATGGCGGCGCTGGTGGCCGGCTGTGTGGCGCTGAATCTCACCATCATCCCGCGCGGCGGTGGCACCGGTTACACCGGCGGCGCGGTGCCGCTGACCTGGCGCAGCGCGGTGATCAACACCGAAAAGCTGGAGCAGATGACCGAGGTCGAGTTGATCGACCTGCCCGGCGTGGCGCACAAAGTGGCCACGGTGTGGACGGGCGCTGGCGTCGTCACGCAGCGGGTGGCCGATGCGGCTGAGCGCGCCGGTTATGTGTTTGCAGTTGATCCCACGTCGGCCGACGCCTCTTGCGTGGGCGGCAATGTGGCCATGAATGCCGGCGGCAAAAAAGCCGTGCTGTGGGGCACGGCACTCGACAACCTGGCGTCGTGGCGCATGGTCACACCGCAGGCGACGTGGCTGGAAGTCACCCGGCTCAACCACAACCTGGGCAAGATCCACGATGCGCCGCTGGCCAGCTTTGAGCTGCGCTGGTTTGATGCCACCGGCAAAGTGCTGGAGAAAACCGAGCGGCTCGACATCCCCGGCGCCACCTTCCGCAAAGCCGGCCTGGGCAAGGACGTGACCGACAAGTTTTTGGCCGGCCTGCCCGGCATCCAGAAAGAAGGCTGTGACGGCCTGATCACCAGCGCGCGCTGGATCGTGCACCGCATGCCCAAGTTTGTGCGCACCGTGTGCCTGGAGTTTTTTGGCAACCCGATCGAGGCCGTGCCGTCGATTGTCGAGATCAAGAACTTCATGTTCGAAGACCAGAAGCGCGGCGGCGCCATCCTGGCCGGGCTGGAGCATCTGGATGACCGGTACTTGAAGGCGGTGGGCTACACCACCAAAAGCAAGCGTGGCGCGGTGGGCGGCGGGCTGCCCAAGATGGTGCTGTTTGGCGACATCGTGGGCGATGACGACAACGCCGTGGCCCGGGCCACCAGCGAGGTGGTGCGCATTGCCAACTCACGCAGCGGCGAGGGTTTTGTGGCGGTCAGTGCCGACGCACGCAAGAAATTCTGGCTCGACCGCAAGCGCACGGCGGCCATCGCCCGCCACACCAATGCCTTCAAGGTGAATGAAGACGTGGTGATCCCGCTGGAGCGCATGGGCGAGTACACCCTGGGCATCGAGCGCATCAACATCGAGCTGAGCTTGCGCAACAAGCTCGACTTGCTGGATCGCTTGCAAGCCTTTTTGGCGCGCGGCCACCTGCCGCTGGGCAAGGCCGACGACGCCGGTGAGGTGGCCAGCGCCGAGCTGCTGGAAGACCGGGTGCAGCAAGCGCTGGCCGAGTTGGCGCAGGTGCGGGCGCAGTGGCAGCAGTGGCTCAGCCAATTGGATGGGGTGTCGGACGGGGTGCCGGACAGGGCCCAGCAAGCCGATGGCGGCCAACCCGGCCGCAGCTACTTTGACCAGTTGCAAGACCACAGCCTGCGCGCGAGCTGGAAGCTGCAAGTGCTCAAACCCATCGCGGCGCTGTTTGCCGGCGCGGCGTTTGCGCCCATCCTGGCCGAGTTCAAGCGCATCCACCAAGAGGTGCTGCGCGGCCGCACCTGGGCGGCGCTGCACATGCATGCCGGTGACGGCAATGTGCACACCAACATCCCCGTCAACAGCGACAACTACCAAATGCTGCAAACGGCGCATGAGGCGGTGGCCCGCATCATGCTGCTGGCGCGCAGCCTGGGCGGGGTGATATCGGGTGAGCACGGCATCGGCATCACCAAGCTCGAATTTATGCATGACGATGAACTGAGAGGTTTTGCCGACTACAAAGCCCGCATCGACCCTGAAGGCCGGTTTAACAAAGGCAAACTGTTGCGCGGGCAATCGTTGCGCGCGCTGGGTGATGATGTGCATGCCGCTGATTTAAGCCATGCCTACACCCCCAGCTTTGGTCTGATGGGGCATGAATCTTTGATCATGCAGCAAAGCGATATTGGCGCGATATCCGACAGCATCAAGGATTGCCTGCGCTGCGGCAAATGTAAACCGGTGTGCGCCACCCATGTGCCGCGCGCCAATCTGTTGTATTCTCCGCGCAACAAGATACTGGCCACGTCACTGCTGGTGGAAGCGTTTTTATACGAAGAGCAAACCCGGCGCGGCATCAGCCTGAAACACTGGCACGAGTTTGAGGACGTGGCCGACCATTGCACCGTCTGCCACAAGTGTTTAGCCCCCTGCCCGGTGGACATCGATTTTGGTGAGGTGTCGATGAACATGCGCAACCTGTTGCGCAAAATGGGCCAAAAGAGTTTCAGGCCGGGCAATGCGGCCGCCATGTTGATGCTCAACGCCACCAACCCGCAAACCATCAAACTGCTGCGCAGCGCGATGGTGGGCGTGGGTTTCAAGGCCCAGCGGCTGGCGAATGAGGTACTCAAGCTTGCGGCCCGCAAACAAACCGCCGCGCCGCCCGCCACGCTGGGCGCCGCGCCGGTGCGTGAGCAGATCATCCACTTCATCAACAAAAAGCTGCCCGGCGGACTGCCCAAAAAAACCGCCCGGGCGCTGCTGGACATCGAAGACAAAGACTACGTGCCCATCATCCGCAACCCGGTGGCCACCACGGCCGAGACCGAGGCGGTGTTTTATTTCCCCGGTTGCGGCAGTGAGCGGCTGTTCAGCCAGGTGGGCCTGGCCACGCAGGCCATGCTGTGGTTTGCCGGGGTGCAAACCGTGTTGCCGCCGGGCTATTTATGCTGCGGTTATCCGCAGCGCGGCAGCGGCCAGTTTGACAAGGCCGAGAAAATCATCACCGACAACCGGGTATTGTTTCACCGGGTGGCCAACACGCTGAATTATCTGGACATCAAGACGGTGGTAGTGAGCTGTGGCACCTGTTATGACCAGTTGCAGGGTTATAAATTTGAAGATATATTCCCGGGCAGCCGCATCATCGATATCCATGAGTATCTTTTGGAGAAAGGCATCACCCTGCCGGGTTTGGGCACTGGCGCTGCGGACGGCGCCGGTTATCTGTACCACGACCCCTGCCACAGCCCGATGAAGCTGCAAGAGCCGATGAAAACGGTGAAAGCGCTGGTCGGGCCGAATGTGCTGAAAAGTGAGCGCTGCTGCGGTGAAAGTGGCACGCTGGGTGTGACGCGGCCCGATATCGCCACCCAAATCCGCTTTCGGAAAGAAGAAGAATTGCGCTTGGACGAGACCCGGCTGCGCCAGCACATGGCCACCGCCACAGCAGGCGGTGGTGTGGCGGTGGCCCCCACCAGCGCCAACATCAAAATTCTCACGTCCTGCCCCAGTTGCCTGCAAGGGCTGGCCCGCTACCAGGACGACATGGCCAACGGCCTGCTGGAAGCCGATTACATCGTGGTGGAAATGGCGCGCAAAATCTTGGGTGAAACCTGGCTGCAAGACTATGTGGGCCGGGCCAATGCCGGCGGCATCGAGCGCGTGCTGGTTTAGCGGCCGGGCTGCTACCCTGGTGCGCGTTGCAACGAGGAGACTGCCATGAGCGCTGTGTTCAACACCCCCCGCTTTGCCAATGCCGAGGCTTATCTGGTCTGGGAAGCATTGCAGACCGAGCGCCATGAGTACGTGGATGGTGAGATTTACGCGATGGTTGGCGCACTCAGCACGCACAACACCGTCACGCTCAACGCCTACACATTTCTGCGCCTGGCGTTGAAAGGTGGGTCTTGCCGCACGTACTGCCTGGACTTGAAGCTCCGCGTCAGCGAGCAGGGCAATTTTCTCTACCCCGATGTCATGGTCACTTGTGACCCGCGTGACCGGCCTTCGGTTGAAGATCGCTACATCAGCCATCCTTGGCTGGTGGTCGAAGTGCTGAGCGCGGGCACCGCCGCCTACGACCGAGGCCGAAAATTCGAGCTGTACCGGGGCATCGATACCCTGACGCACTATTTGCTGATCGAGCAAACCCGGCCCTACGCCGATTTGTTTTTCAAAAACGGGCAAGGCCAGTGGCTGTTTCAGCCGCTGCCAGCCGACAGCGTGATCAATATCGAGCGCCTGGGCCAGCCGTGGCCGGTGGCCACGCTGTTTGAGCAAATTGATTTCACCCCCGCCGCAAAGCCGCCCCCAGCTTGACCGCCTGCCACCGCAGCCCACCCTCTATTTCGTCAGCCCCCAATGGCCCGCACCGCTACCCCCCAACCCCAACCCACCGCGCTCACGCTGCACCAGGCGTCCCGCACGCTGGAAGTGGGCTTTGACGACGGCGCGCTGTTTCGCATCCCTTTTGAGCTGATGCGCATCTATTCCCCATCGGCCGAGGTGCAGGGCCACGGCCCGGGCCAGGAGGTATTGCAGACCGGCAAGCGCGGCGTGGGCATCAGCGGCATCGAGATGGTGGGCCACTACGCCGTGCAACCCACCTTCACCGACGGCCACAACACCGGCCTGTTTGCTTGGCCCTACCTCTACAAACTGGGCGCCGAACAAGCGGAGTTGTGGCAGCGCTACCAACAGCGCCTGGCCGACGCGGGGATGGACCGCGACGCCCCGATGATCGACAAATCCGGCGGCGCTTGCGCCAGCCATTGAGCCCGCGCCCCATGCCCCAAACCCACTTCGGCTTCGACACGGTTGACGAGACCGACAAAGCTCGGCGCGTGCGGGGCGTGTTTGATTCAGTGGCCAAACGCTATGACGTGATGAACGATGTCATGTCGATGGGCCTGCACCGGGCCTGGAAGGCTTACACCGTGGCGGTGGCCAACTTGAAGCCGGGTGACCAGGTGCTGGACATTGCCGGCGGCACCGGTGATCTGGCCCGCGCCTTTGCGCGCAAAGTGGGCGATAGCGGCCTGGTGCTGCTCACCGACATCAACGAGGCCATGCTGCGCACCGGCCGCGACCGCCTGCTCGACGAAGGCCTGGCCCTGCCCACGGCGGTGTGCGACGCTGAAAAGCTGCCCTACAAAACCGCCAGCTTTGATCTGGTCAGTGTGGCCTTCGGCCTGCGCAACATGACGCACAAAGACGCCGCGCTGGCCGAGATGTGCCGGGTGCTGCGCCCGGGCGGCCGGCTGCTGGTGCTTGAGTTCAGCCGCGTGGCCGAGCCGCTGCGCAAGCCCTACGACTGGTATTCGCTCAATCTGCTGCCGCTGATGGGCAAGCTGATTGCCAACGACGCCGCCAGCTACCGCTACCTGGCTGAATCTATCCGCATGCACCCTGACCAGGCGGCGCTCAAAGCCATGATGAAAACCGCCGGTTTTGGCCATGTCGATGTGCACAACTTGACCGGCGGCGTGGTGGCACTGCATGCGGGGATCAAGTGCTGAGGTGATGGGACTTGAAGCTGGGTTGGGTGCGAATCGCTACCTAATCCCAACCTTCTCCCGCGTGCGGGAGAAGGGGCCAGATGGGCGTTGGCTTTTGGCGCCCTCTCCACGCGGGAGGGCTGGGGTGAGGGTGAATCGAGATCGCAAGCCCTTGGCCGAGTTGGAAGGCCATTCAGTTATGCCGATACCGCCCTTGTATTGACAACCATTGCCAATCATTCGATCATCATGTGATGAACACCACCACCATGAACATTGCGCTACCCGAGCCACTTCGGGCCTACGTTGCGCACCGTGTCGAGTCGGGCGACTACGGCAACACCAGTGAATACGTTCGAGATCTGATCCGAAAAGACCAGCAAGAACAACGCATCCAGCGGCTGCGGGCGATGGTCGAAGAAGGCTTGTCCAGCGGACCGCCGACGCCCGACAGCCAGGCTGACTGGGACGAACTCAATGCGATTGCCAGCGGCGCCATTGAGTGAAGCCGTATGCCCTGCGGCCGCAGGCGCGCGAAGACCGCCGAATCGAAGTCAGGTACTACCGACATGAGGCGGGTGCCAAGGTGGCCGCCAAGTTGGTTGCTGCGCTTGCAAAAGCCCTGGACGAGATCAAGCAGCAGCCGGGCATCGGCTCCCCGGTGCTTGGCCTCGAACTCGGCGTGGCTGGCATGCGCACTTGGCGCATCAAAGGATTTCCGCTCAGCTTTTGGTACTTCGAGCGTGAAATCCACATCGACATCGCCAGATTGGCCGGGCAGCGACAAGACGCGCTGCGCGTTGAAGTTGACCAGGGCTAGATCGATGGGGTAGCCCCCCGTGCACTATGCCCGAGCCCACCCCTTGCTTGCAGGGCAGGGGGTCTCAAACCCGTCATGGATCACCATTACACTTCGACGGTTATTTGTGACAGCGCGCCCAGCACTGTCGGCACCGCTGGTTTCGAGACAGTCCCCGCACGGGGCAGGAGTCGTAGACAACATGAAGACGCAAGAACATCGGGCCCGCCACCACCGCCACCACGGTTTGACAAGCATCAGCCTGATCGCCCTGGCCGCCGCCGTGGCTCTGCTGGCCGGCTGTGGTGACAAGAAAGAAAAAGGCGCCAGCCAGACGGCGGCCAAGGTGAACAAGGCCGAGATCACCGTGCACCAGATCAACTTTGTGCTGCAACAGCAGCGCGGCTTGAAGCCTGAGCAGGCCGATGCCGCCAGCAAGCAGATTCTTGAGCGGCTGATCGACCAAGAGCTGGCGCTGCAAAAAGCCGATGACCTGAAAATCGACCGAGACCCGCGCGTGGTGCAGCAACTTGAAGCCGCCAAGCGCGAAGTCATCGCCCGCGCCTACCTTGAGAAAGTGGGAGAGGCTGCCACCAAGCCGTCGCCCGACGAGATCAAAAAGTATTACGACGAGAAACCCGCGCTGTTCAAAGAGCGCCGCATCTACAGCATTCAAGAGATCGGCATCGAGTCCAAGCCCGAGCAGGTGACTGCGCTGCGCGACAAGCTCACTGCCGCGAAGAATATCAATGAGTTTGTCGAGTACCTGAAGGCCAATGACTTCAAGTTCTCGGGCAACCAGGCCGTGCGTGCCGCCGAGCAACTGCCGTTGCAAGGGCTTGAGGCCTTTGCCAAGATGCAAGACGGCCAGGCCATCATGAATCAAGTGCCCAACGGTGTGCAAGTGGTGGTGCTGGCCGGCTCCCGCAGCCAGCCGGTGAGTGAAGAGCAGGCGCGCCCGGCGATCGAGCAATACTTGACCAACGAGCGCAAGCGCAAGCTGATCGAAGACGACGTCAAAGCCATGCGCGCCGCCGCCAAGGTGGAATACGTCGGCAAGTTTGGCGAAGGCGCCACACCCGCAGGCGGGCCGGCATCGGGCGCGGCGGCGGCCCCCGCACCAGCGCCGGCACCCGCCGCTGCGCCAGCCCCCGCTGCCAGCAGCAAGCTCAGCGCCACCGACATCACCAAAGGGATGGGCCTGAAGTGACCAACCTCTCCAAGCGCATGCCTCCCGTGCCATCCCCGCTGGCGTCCCCTCTCGCCTACGCCGCGTTGGCCCTGGGTCTGTGCCTGGGCTGCGGGGGCATCACCCCGGCACGGGCCCAAGGCGCAGCGCCCGCCACCAGCACCGCAGCGGCTGAATACCGCCTGGGCTCGGGGGATGTGCTGCGCATCAACGTCTACCAAAACCCTGATCTGACGCTTGAGACACGGGTGACCGAGGCCGGCATCGTCAGCTACCCGCTGCTGGGCGCCATCCGGCTGGGCGGTTTGAGTGTGACGGCCGCCGAGAAGCTGATCGCCGACGGCCTGCGCAGCGGTAATTACGTCAAGCAGCCGCAAGTCACGCTGGTGGTGCTGCAAGTGCGCGGCAACCAGGCCAGCGTGCTGGGCCAGGTGAACCGCCCGGGCCGCTACCCCATCGAGGTGGCCGACATGCGCCTCACAGATCTGGTGGCGATGGCCGGCGGCACGGCGGTGGGCGGCGCCGACATGGTGGTGGTCACCGGTGTGCGCAACGGCCTGCCGTACCGGCTGGAGGTCGATTTGCCCACCGTGTTTGCAGCCGGCGGCAAAGACAAAGACATCCTGATCTTGAACGGCGACGCGGTGTGGGTTGACCGCCAGCCGCTGGTCTACATCTACGGTGAGGTGCAGCGCCCGGGCCCGATGCGGCTAGAGCGCGGCATGACGATGATGCAAACGCTG
Organism: Betaproteobacteria bacterium; assembly: GCA_031366635.1. Taxonomy (GTDB): domain Bacteria; phylum Pseudomonadota; class Gammaproteobacteria; order Burkholderiales; family Burkholderiaceae_C; genus Pseudaquabacterium. The sequence goes on from JANLOP010000190.1 coordinate 8,305, forward strand.
GCCACCGGCGGCGGCCTCACGCAGCGCGGCACTGAAAAAGGCATCCGCGTGCACCGCAAATCGGCCGACGGCAAAGTGCAAGTTATCACCCCGACGCTGGACGACAAGATGCTGGACGGCGATGTGGTTTATGTGCGTGAGAGTTTGTTTTGAGCCTGGACAGGTGCCGGTTCCATGCCCGTCATCTCGATGTTTCATGGAATTCTGATCCGCATGTACACGCTCGACAGCCAGCATCACCACTTGCCGCATTTGCATGCCCGATTTGCCGAGTTTGAGGCGTCGATCGGTATCGACGATGGTGAACTGCTGGCCGGTGAATTACCGCGCAAGCAGGTGCGGTTGGTGCAGGCTTGGGTCGAGCTTCATCGGGACGAACTGATGGCCGATTGGCTGCTGGCAAGCTCAGGTCAGAAACCTTTCAGAATTGATCCGCTCTGAGGTATTCCATGCAGCACGATGTCAAACACCTGTCGCCAATGCCTGATTTCATGCTTCAAGTTGAACTTGAGGATGGCAGTCACGGGGTATTTGATTTGAAGTCCTATCTTCTACTGCCGGGTTTCAAGGCGCTGCGTGATCCTGCCTACTTTGCTCAAGTGAGCATCTTGTGCGGTGCTGCTACTTGGCCCGATGGTGAGGATATTGCGCCCGATTCATTGGCCGCTGCATTGAAGGCGCTGGTGTCTGGTTGAATGACAAACAAAGATACCCGGGCCATTTCAGTCAGGCAAGCCTGCATTTTGGCGCCGTCACCTGGCCAAATGGTGAAGATATTGCCGCTGACAGGCTGCGGCCGGGTTGACGCCGCTGTAAACCGCTTTGGCAATTTCATACCCGCACCACCGGCCTTAGCCAGCCCGCCACAGATCGACATCACGAACGAATCAGGGAAGACCATTTAATGACCTTCGGACAGTTCTTATCCATCCTGCGCGCCCGCAAGTGGGTGGCGTTGCTGGTGTTTGTGCTGGTGGTGGCCAGCACCGTGGCCATCAGCATGCTGCTGCCCAAGAAGTACACCGGCGTGGCGTCCATCGTCGTCGATGTCAAACCCGATCCGGTGGCGGCAATGGCCTATCCGTCGATGGCCATGCCCGGCTTCATGGCCACCCAGGTTGACATCATGACCAGTGACCGCGTCACGCTGCGCGTCATTCGGGATTTGAAACTGCTGGACAGCCCAAATTTGCGCCAGCAATGGCAAGAAGAAGCCGAGGGCAAAGGCACCATTGAGCAATGGTTGATCGATGCGCTGCAAAAACAACTCGACATCAAACCCTCCCGCGAGAGCAATGTCATCCAGGTGGTTTACAAATCACCCGACCCGCGTTTTGCCGCTGGCCTGGCCAATGCCTATGCCCAAGCCTATATCGCCACCACGCTGGAGCTGCGGGTAGATCCGGCCAAACAATTCACCAGCTTCTTCAACGCGCAATCAAAAGATGCGCGTGAGGCGCTGGAGCGGGCGCAAACCCGGGTGTCGAGTTTTCAGCGTGAGAAAGGCATCATCGCCAGCGACGAGCGGCTGGATGTTGAAAACTCCCGACTCAATGAATTGTCATCGCAACTGGTGCAAATCCAGGCCATCTCGTCTGAATCGAGCAGCCGGCAGTCTGCGGCGCAAGGCGCGTCGGGTGAGCGCATGCAGGAAGTGCTGAACAACCCGCTGATCGCCGGGATGAAAAGTGATCTGGTGCGCAGCGAGGCCCGCTTGCAAGAGCTGAACAGCAAGTTTGGTGACAACCACCCGCAGGTGGTCGAGGCCAAGGCCAATATTGCCGAGGTGCGCAGCCGCATCGACGCCGAGACGCGCCGGGTTACCGGTGGCGTGACGGTGACCAATACCATCAACAAACAGCGCGAATCGCAGTTGCGCGGCGCGTTGGAATCTCAGCGCAACAAGGTGCTGCAATTGAAGACGGTGCGCGACCAAGGCCAGGTGCTGGTGCGTGATGTCGAGAATGCCCAGCGCACTTATGACAGCATGATGGCGCGGCTGAACCAAACCGCGATGGAGGCGCAAAGCACCCAAAGCTACGCCAATATACTGACCACCGCCCTGCCACCGGCCGAGCCGTCGTCACCCAAGATGGTACTCAATACCCTGCTGTCGGTATTTGTTGGCGCGCTGTTGGCGCTGGGCGTTGCGTTGATGATGGAATTGTCTGACCGTCGCGTGCGGGCCCCTGCCGACGTGGTGGCCAGTCTGGGTTTGCCAGTATTGGGCACAATGCCCAAGCCCGGCGCCAAGCGGTTCAATGCCGGTAAACGTATTTCATTGCAGCAGCAGCGGGTGATTGGCTTGCCCGCGCCGACCAAGAGCGCATGATGGCCAAGTTCAGAGATTCAAATTTGCATGACAGCGCCAGCACGGCGTCGGTAGCCGAAGACGGCACTGCGGTGGCTGACCGGTCGATCGGCTCGATCATTGCCGAAACCCGCCACCTGACAGCCGAGCAGGTTGAAAGGGTACTGCATTACCAGCGTGAGAAGGGTATTCGATTTGGTGAGGCGGCCATCGCACTGGGTTATGCCAGCACCGATGATGTGCTGTTTGCGCTGTCGCAGCAATTCCATTATCCGTATGCGGCTGAAGAGCAGCGCAAGGCCAATCCCGAGTTGGTCGCACTCAACCAGCCGTTTGGCGTGCAGGCCGAATCGTTCCGAGCCATCCGCAGCCAGATCATGATGCGGCTGTTCAATGAGGGGCAAGACCGCCGCGCCATTGCCGTGGTCAGCCCCGACAGCGGTGACGGCAAAACCTTTTTCTCGGCCAATTTGGCCGTCACTTTGGCGCAGTTGGGCGGCCGCACCTTGCTGGTGGATGCCGACATGCGCGGCCCGCGCCAGCACCAGGTGTTTGGTCTGAGCAACAACGCCGGCTTATCGGGCATTCTCAGTGGCCGGGCTGAATCGAAGGTGATTCAACAAGTGCCGGGTGTGTCCAGCTTGTTTGTTTTGCCGGTGGGCATCACCCCACCCAACCCGCTTGAACTGGTGGAGCGACCAGCTTTCGGTTTGCTGGTCCGTGAGTTGTTGTCCAAGTTTGACCACGTGGTGGTCGATACCCCGGCGGCGCAATATGGCAGTGATTGCGCAGTGATTGCTGCCCGCTGCGGCGCCGCGCTGGTGGTGGCCCGGCAAAACAAATCCAGCGTCAACAGCCTGGAAGAACTGGTCAGTAACCTGGCTGAAACGCCTGCCACCCTGGCGGGTGTGATCTTCAACGAGTTCTAGTCGTGTCGGTCAAGATGCCGTCCAGCCCAGCGCCGGCATGGCCAGCCGCGATGGCAAAGTGGTTGTCCAGCGCTGAAGGCCAGGCGTTGACTGTGCTGGTGCTGGGCCTGGCTGCGCTGTACGGGCCCACTTACTACATGCTGGCCCATACCGTCTGGGCCACTGACGAGCAAGGCCACGGCCCTATCATCCTGGCCATCTCGCTCTGGTTGATGTGGCGGCGCCGTGCCGAGTACCAGGCGCTTGAGGCACG
>JANLOP010000385.1:0-16363 GCA_031366635.1 Betaproteobacteria bacterium
GCGCCGTAAGTGCGCGGGTCGTTGATGAAGCCGGTCAGGTTGTTGAAGTCGATGCCGCCCACCACCCGGATCTGGTTGGTGATGTTGCGGCCAAACACCGCTGCCTCGTACTTGCCGCTGCCCCAGGTGTAGCCGGCGCGCAGGCCGCCTTCGAGCAATGATTTGCCCTTGAACTCCAGCGATTCATACAAGAAGAAGTTGACCGAGCTGCGGTACACCCAGTCGGTGTAGACAAAAAACTCGGCGCCCGGGCCGGCCGGGATGCCGTAGCGCGCGGTCAGGTTCATCGTGTACTTGGGCGCTTGCGGCAGCGGGTTGTGGAAGATGCTGTACAGCGTTTTGACGCCCACGGTCGCCGACGGATCGGTCATCGTGCACTGTGCGCACGGCGGCAGGTAGAGCGAGCCGTCGCGGATCTTGGTGTCGTTGATGCTGCCGCCCAGCGTCACCAGCAGGGTGTCGGTCAGGTAGGCGTCGAGGTTGAGCTCAAAGCCCTGGCCGCTGGCTTTTTTGGCATTCAACAGCCGGGTGACGTTGGCACCGCCGCCCACGGCCGTGAGTTGCAGGTTCTTCACGTCGTAATAAAACAGCCCGGCTGAAAACCGCGCCCGCTTGTCGAACAAATCGCCCTTCAAACCCAGCTCGTACGAGGTGTTGGTCTCGGGCCCGGCCTGGGTTTGTGGGCCAAACGCCGATGCCGACTGGATGCTGGAGCCGCGGAAGCCCGTGGCCACCCGGCCGTAGGCGTTGAGCGCCGGGCTCAGTGCGTACAGGCCGCTCAAATCCCAACTGACTTTGGAATCATCGGTCTTGGCCGTCAGGCCGTTGGCGGTGTTCACCGTGCCCTGGATCGCGGTGGTGGCAAAGTCTTTTTTGTCTTGCGTGTAGCGCAGGCCGGCGCGCAGGCTCAACTCTTTGGTCACGGCATAGTTGACCGAGCCAAATGCCGCCCAGGCGTTGTTGGTTTGTTTGGCGGTGTTGAAGCCGGCCTGCGCACCGCCGCCCAGCGTGGCGTAGTCGAAGCTGTCGATGTTGTATTTCTCGTGGAAGAAATACAGCCCGGCCTGCCATGACAGCGGCCCGGCGCTGTTCGATTCGGCCCGCAGTTCTTGCGTGATCTGCTGGTGGTCACGGATGCCGCCGGCCGTCTCGGACGGGAACGGGATCAGCCCCGGGCCGCCGCCGCTGGGCAAAAAGGCCGCGCCAAAGCCGCCGTCGATGTCGCCCCGGCTGTAGGCCTGCACCGTCTCGAAGCCGGTGATCGAGTACAGCTTCACCGCGCCCAGGTTCCAGGCCAGCCGGGCACTGCCACCGGTGTTTTGCAGGTTCTGGCCGTTCTGGCCGTCGGTGGAAATTCTGGCCGGGTCAAAACCGGCGACCAATTCGTTGCTGCCCTTCTGGATGATGTTGGCGCGAAACAGCCGCGCCGAGCCCTTCAAATCGCGGTTGTGCAGATTGAACAGCGCTGAGAAATCGGCCGAGGGCGCGTACAGCGCCTGCAACCGGATGGCGCGGTCGTCATAGCCCTCAAAGTTTTGCGTCGGTGCCGTGGCGATGGTGTTTTTCACCCAGTTGTCGCGGTGCTGCACCTGGGCCGAGATGCGGGCCGACCAATCACTGCCCAACTGCACATTGGCCGCACCTTCGAGGTTGAGCGTGCCGTAGCTGCCGTAAGAGACGCTGGCGTAGCCGTCCTGGTTTTTTGACGGCTTGACCGAGCCGAACTTGACCACGCCGGCAGGGGTGTTGCGGCCAAACAGCGTGCCCTGCGGGCCGGCCAGCACCTCGATGCTGGCCAGGTCGAAGACCGGAAAGCCTTTGAGGATCGGGTTCTCCTGCACCACATCGTCATAGACCAGCGACACCGGCTGCGACGCATTGCTGCGGAAGTCGGTGTTGCCGTAGCCCCGGATGTAGAAGCGCGGAAAAGCCCGGCCGAATGACGACTCGATGTTCAGGCTGGGCACCCGGCCGGCCAGCATGCGCACGTCTTGGCCGCTGGAATTGATGATGTCGAGCTTCTCACCCGACAGCGAGAACACCGAACTCGGCACGTCCTTGATGTTTTCTTCGCGCCGCTCGGCAGTGACGGTGACGGTTTGCAGCTTGCCGGCCTCAGCCGGGGATGGGGCCGTCGTTTGGGCCAGCGCCAGCGGGGCGATGCCGGCCGTCGAGAAGGCCAGGGCCAGTGCAGCCACCAGCGGATGGGCGCGCAAAGCGCTGGGCAGCGCGCGGGGCAGGGCGTGACGGTGCATGGCGGGGTTCCTCGGGGGTTGTGGATGGCGTGGCCCACGCAATCTGCGTGCCGCATGTGCAAGGAGCGGGTCAGAAGCAGGGGCCAAAAATGGGCGTCAAAAGCGCCGGCTGATTCTGCCTGCGGCCACGCTGGCAGCCATGACCGCCGCCGCTGGCCGCTGGCCAGGTGTTGCGCAGATCGCACGCCGGCTGCGGCGCCGGTGGTGCGGCGCCAGACGGTATCGGTTTCGCGCCGGCCTGGCCGGCGCCGGGCGGCTTATTTGCCGGCCGGCGTGATCACGTCGATGGTTTTGGTCACCACTTTGCCGGTGACGGCCACGCCGGTGGACACCACCGCGCCGGCCACGCTGATGGCCGCACCGGCGGCGGCACCGGCCACCGTGACCACCGCACAGCCGCCCAAACCCGCGCCCAAACTCACGCCCAAACCCGTGATCAGCAGCAGCGCCAGCAGCGTGCGGCGCGCTGTAACGGCGGGGTGGCGGTGTGGGATGGCAGTCATGGCGCGATTGTGGCCTCGGGCTCACCGAAGGTGTCCGAGAAACTGAACCACAAAGAGACGTAAAACGCCGCCGAAAACACCAGGCCCACCGGCATCGTCAGCCAGCCCAGCGCCTGCCGCGCGCCGGTGAGCAAGCCCACCGCCATCACCAACAGCGCCACGCCAACCATCAACCCGGCCCAGCCCAGCATGTACACCGTGAACGCACTGCGCGTGCGCCACAGCGCCAGGCTGCTGGAAAACAGCGCCTGCACCACGCCCTGGCCGCCCCAGTGCACCAGCGCGGGGGCGTGCCAGAACGGCACCGACAGCAGCCCGGCCAGCCCCACCCGCACCAGCATGCCCTGGGCCAGCCGGGGGTCGGCCAGGATGGCGTCCAGCGCGGGTGACGGCTTGCCGTCGGCGCTGGTCTGGGCGATCAGGCGCTGCAAATCCTCAAACAAGCCGCCGTCCACCCAATCGGCCAGCGCGATCACCACCATCGTGGACAGCGCATAAATGCCGCACAGCAGCCACTGCGCCCGGCGCTGCTGGCGGTCGGGGTGGCGCAGGCCGTCGATCAATTGCCGCGTGCGCACCGGCCCGCCGGCCGCCGCGCTGCGGCTGGCGATCATGAAGCCCAGGCTCAGCATCGGCAGCAGCGCCATGCCTAGCGGCCCGCCCAGCACCGGCACCAGCACCATCAGCAGCAGCACGCTGAGCAGGAAAAAGGTGAACAGGCCGACAAAGGCCAGCGGCCGGCGCCCCCACAGCGCAAAGCCCCGGGTGATCCAGTGCCAGCCCTGGCGCGGCGCTACCGGGTGAAGTCGAAGTCCCATGCGGTGATTTTGGCGGGTTGTTCTGGCGGTGAAGGAGGAACGGGGGCGGACGGGGCAGGGCGTGGGTGTGCGGTGGGCGGTGGCGGGCGGGCACTACCGCGCCGGGTGCCAAGGCGCGCCGATGCGGGCGCGCAGGATGCGCTCAAAGTGGCCCGGGTCTTTGGCTTGCAGCAAGCTGGCCGCACGCGGCAGGTGCTGGTCGGCCAGCCGGGACAGCCAGAAGCGCAGCGCGGCGGCGCGCAGCAGGGCCGGCAGCAGTCGGGTCTCGGCGCCCGTCAGCGGCCGCACTTGCTCGTAAGCCGCCACCAGCGCGTTGGCGCGGGCGTCGTCGAGTGAGGCATCGTCGGCATTCAGGCACCAATCATTCAGGCACACCGCCAGGTCGTAGGCAAAACGATCCGTGCCGGCAAAGTAGAAGTCGAAGCAGCCGGTGAGTTTTTCATGCCCTGGCAGGCCGTCAAACAGCACGTTGTCGCAGAACAGATCGGCATGCACCGCGCCCTTGGGCAGGGCGGCGAACGAAGCCGATGCCGCCACCTGCTGCTGGAAGGCCAGCTCCGACGCCAGCAGTTGGCGCTGCGCCCGGGCCAGGTGCGGATCAAGCTGCGGCGCCATCGCCAGCCACCAGGCCAGGCCGCGCAGATTGGGCTGGCGCAAGCCGAAATCAGACACCGCCAGGTGCATGCGCGCCAGCACCGCGCCCAGTTGCGCGCAGTGGTGCAGGTCAGGCGCCAGTTGGTGCTGGCCGGGCAGGCGGTTGACCAGCGCGGCCGGTTTGCCGGCGACGTGGTGCAGCAGTTGGCCATCGGCGCTGGCCAGCGGCCCGGGCACCGGCAGGCCGCGCTGTGCCAGGTGCTGCATCAGGCCCAGGTAAAACGGCAACTGCGCGGGTTGCAGCCGCTCAAACAGGGTCAGCACCCATTCGCCCCGGTCGGTGCTGACAAAGTAGTTGGTGTTCTCGATGCCGGCCGGAATGCCGGCCATCGATAGCAATTCACCGGCGCCGAGACGGGCTGCCAGCGCAGCGGCCTCGGCCACCGCGACCTCGGTAAAAACGGCCATCGTCGTTGGCTAGAAAGACAGCACCGGCCACACCCGCTGGCCGGTGGCGTCGCGGCTTTTGGACAAATCCTGGCCGGCGGCCGGCGGCAGGATGTCGTAACCGGGCGCGCCCGTGCCTTTGGACTGCACCGACAGGCGCAGGGTCTGGCCGCGCACCCGCAACTCTTCGATGCGCACCTGGTCGTCTTCACTGACCAGGCGCTGCACGCCGGCCTGGGCGGTGCCGGGCAAGCTGGCGCAGCCGGTGAACAGGCTGAAGGCCGACAGCCCCGTCAGGGCCAGCAAACAAAGGGTTTTCATGGCTGGATTCTAGGAGCCTGTCGGGCTTTGGGGCCGGCCCGCGCCGGGGCGAGTTTCGGTGCCGTGCATTTGCCGGGGCACAGACGCCGGCCGCGCAACCACCACAATCCCGGCCATGAGCGAATCCGACACGCCCCAAAACACGCCAGCCAGCGCTGGCGGCTCACCGGCCGGCGCGGCCGCCCCCGCCGCAGACCCGACCGCAGCCCCCGCCGCGCCGCTGCCCACGCTGCTGCTGGTGGACGGCTCCAGCTACCTGTACCGGGCCTACCACGCGATGCCCGACCTGCGCGGGCCGGACGGCTTTCCCACCGGTGCCATCCACGGCATGGTGGCGATGATGAAGCGGCTGCGCGACCAAGTGCTGGGGGATTCACAAACCCGCCAGGGTGGTTTGATGGGCCACGCCGCCTGCGTCTTCGACGCCCACGGCCCGACCTTCCGCGACGCCTGGTACGACCAGTACAAAGCCCATCGGGCGCCGATGCCCGAGGATTTGCGCAGCCAAATCCCGGCCATCCACGAGGTGGTGCGGCTGCTGGGCTGGCCGATCCTGGAGGTGCCCGGCATCGAGGCCGACGACGCCATCGGCACGCTGGCCCGGATGGGCGCGGCGGCCGGCCACCGGGTGATCGTGTCCACCGGCGACAAGGATCTGGCGCAACTGGTCACCGAGCAGGTGACGCTGATCAACACCATGAGCAACGAGCGGCTGGACATCGACGGCGTCAAAGCCAAGTTCGGCGTGCCGCCGGACCGCATCATCGATTACCTGACGCTGGTGGGTGATGCGGTGGACAACGTGCCCGGGGTGGACAAGGTCGGCCCCAAGACCGCTGCCAAGTGGCTGGCCGAGCACGGCTCACTCGACGGCGTGATCGCTGCCGCCGCCGGCATCAAAGGCGCTGCCGGCGACAACCTGCGCAAGGCGCTGGGCTGGCTGCCGATGGGCCGGCGCCTGGTCACCGTGGTCACCGATTGCGACTTGGCCGGGCATTTGCCGGGCTGGCCCGGGGTGGAAGGGCTGGCGATGCGGGCGGTCGATCAGCCAGGGTTGCTGGATTTTTACCAGCGCTTCGGCTTTCGCGCCTGGCGCAAAGAGCTGGAGAGTGCGCTGGGGCTGGCAGCGCCGCCGCCAGCCCCAGCCAACCCGACGGCGTCGGCGGCGCCATCCGCCACGCCCGGTTTGTTTGACGAGCCGGCGCCCGCCGCAGCGCCGCAACCCGACAACCCGGCGCCGGAAGGCCGCTACGAAACCGTGCTCAACCGGGCGCAACTCGCCGGCTGGATCACCCGGCTGCGCGCCGCCCCGCTGGCCGCGCTGGACACCGAGACCGACTCCCTCGACCCGATGCGGGCGCGCATCGTCGGCATCAGCTTTGCGGTGCAGCCGGGTGAGGCGGCTTATGTGCCGCTGGGCCATGACTTCCCCGGCGCACCGGATCAATTGCCGCTGGCCGAGGTGCTGGCGCTGCTGCAACCCTGGCTGGAAGACCGCGCCGCCGCCAAGGTGGGCCAGAACATCAAATACGACAGCCACGTGCTGGCCAACCACGGCATCACGGTGCGCGGCTGGTTGCACGACACGATGCTGCAAAGCTATGTCTTCGAGGCCCACCTCGGCCACAGCCTTGAAAAACTGGCCGACCGCCACCTGCACCGCAAAGGCCTGAGCTACGAGGATTTGTGTGGCAAGGGCGTGAACCAGATTCCGTTCAGCCAGGTGGACATCGAGCGCGCCAGCCGCTACAGCGGTGAAGACAGCGAGATGACCCTGCAAGTGCACCAGGTGCTGTACCCGCAACTGGCGGCCTTGCCTGGGGAGCTGTTTGTCTACCGCCAGATCGAGATGCCGGTCTCCGCGCTGTTGCAGCGCATCGAGCGCCACGGTGTGCTGATCGACGCCGGCCTGCTGGCGGCGCAAAGCCAGCAACTGGCCGAGCGTTTGGTGCAGCTTGAGCAGCAGGCCTATGAGATTGCCGGCCAGCCCTTCAACCTGGGTTCACCCAAGCAGATCGGTGAGATCTTGTTCGGCCGGCTGGGCCTGCCGGTGAAGAAAAAAACCGCCTCGGGCGCGCCCAGCACCGACGAAGAAGTGCTGCAAGCGCTGGCCGCCGACTACCCGCTGCCGGCGCGCATCCTGGAGCACCGCAGCCTGGCCAAGCTCAAGGGCACCTACACCGACAAGCTGCCGCTGATGGTGAATCCGGCCACCGGCAGGGTGCACACCAATTACGCCCAAGCGGTGGCCATCACCGGGCGCTTGTCCAGCAACGACCCGAATTTGCAGAACATCCCCATCCGCACCGCCGAGGGCCGGCGCGTGCGCGAGGCCTTTATCGCGCCGCCGGGCCACCACATCGTCTCGGCCGACTACTCGCAGATCGAGCTGCGCATCATGGCCCACATCAGCGGTGATCCGGGGCTGACGAATGCGTTTGCCGCCGGGCTGGACGTGCACCGCGCCACGGCCGCCGAGGTCTTCAACACCACGGTCGAGGCGGTGACCACCGAGCAGCGCCGCTACGCCAAGACGATCAACTTCGGGCTGATCTACGGCATGGGCGCGTTTGGCCTGGCCCAGGCCCTGGGCATCGAGCAAAAAGCCGCGCGCGATTACATCGAGCGCTACTTTGCCCGGTTTGCCGGCGTCAAGCGCTACATGGACGACACCAAGGCCAGCGCGGCGGCCACCGGTTATGTTGAAACGCTGTTTGGCCGGCGCATCGAGCTGCCCGAGATCCGTGGCGGCAACGGCCAGCGCCGCGCCGGCGCCGAGCGCCAGGCCATCAACGCACCGATGCAGGGCACAGCGGCGGATCTGATCAAGCTGGCGATGATCGCGGTGCAGGCCGCACTCGACGCCGCCGGCAAACAAACCGCCATCGTCATGCAGGTGCATGACGAACTGGTGTTCGAGGTGCCCGACGCCGAGCTGGCCTGGGTGCGCAGCCAGGTGCCGCAATTGATGGCCGGCGTGGCGCAGTGGACGGTGCCGCTGCTGGCCGAGGTGGGCGTGGGCAGCAACTGGGACCAGGCGCACTGAGGTCGCTACTGCGCTGGCCTGGCTGGTCTGGATCGTCTGGGTGGCCTGGGCAGCGCGGGTAGCGCGTAGCCAGCGTGGCAGGGGCGGGTGGTTGGCTGACGTGGTTAGCGCCTGCCGGCTGTCACAGAAAGGTCTTGAAACCTTCATAGACTGTGTTCGATGAATGACATGAGCCGGGGGATGGTGAACCAGCCTGCGCTGCTGAACCGAGAGCGCGCCATCCTGGCCTTTAACCGCCGGGTGCTGGCCCAGGCCCAACGCGCCGACGTGCCGCTGTTGGAGCGGCTGCGCTACATCACCATCGTGTCGTCCAATATGGACGAGTTTTTCGAGGTGCGCTTTGCCGACGCGCTGGAGGCGATGCGCAACGCCACCGCCAATGACGATCCGCAGCGCGAGGCGCTGCGCAAGGCGGCGGCCGAGGCGCATGCGCTGATCGACGAGATGTACACCGTTTTCAACCACGAGGTGATGCCCGCGCTGGCGGCGCTGGGCATCGCCATCCTCAACCACGCTGAGCGCAGCGATGCCCAGCGCGCCTGGGTGGCCAAGTACTTTGAGACGCAAGTGCAGCCGCTGCTGCTGCCGGTGGGGCTGGACCCGGCGCACCCGTTTCCGCAGGTGGCCAACAAATCGCTCAACTTCATCGTCAAGCTGGGCGGGCGCGATGCCTTTGGCCGCGACAACTCGATTGCCATCGTCAAGGTGCCGCGTGCGCTGCCCCGGGTGATCCGCTTGCCGGCCGAGCTGTGCGCGCCCGGCACGCAGGGCTTTGTGCTGCTCACCAGCGTGATCCGGGCCCACCTGGAGGCGCTGTTCGGTGATCGCCCGGTGCAGGCGTTTTCGCAGTTCCGCGTCACCCGCGACTCTGAGCTGGAGGTGGACGAAGACGACTTGACCAATCTGCGCCAGGCCATGCGCAGCGGGCTGACCACCCGGCACTACGGCCAGGCCATCCGGTTGGAGGTGGTGGCCAGTTGCCCCGAGCCGCTGTGGCGTTTGCTGCTCGACCAGTTTGCGCTGCCACCGGCCGCGCTTTACCTGGTCAACGGCCCGGTGAACCTGGTGCGGCTGAACCAGTTGATCGACCAGGTGGACGCCCCGGCGCTGCGCTTCGAGCCCTGCGCGCCCAGTTGGCCCGGCGCCGATCTGCGGCCCGGCCAATCGATCCTGGCCCGGCTGCGCCAGGGCGATGTGCTGCTGCACCACCCGTTTCAAAGCTTCGACGCCGTGGTGCAGTTTTTGCGCGAGGCGGTGCACGACCCGGCCGTGCTGGCGATCAAGCAGACGGTCTACCGCACCGGCAGCCAATCGGTGCTGATGGAGTTGCTGATCGAGGCCGCGCGGCGCGGCAAGGACGTGTGCGTGGTGGTCGAGCTGAAGGCCCGCTTCGATGAAGAGGCCAACATCAACTGGGCCGAGCGGCTGGAGGCGGTGGGCGCCCAGGTGGTCTACGGCATCGTCGGCTTCAAGACCCATGCCAAGCTGCTGCTGGTGACGCGGCGCGAGACCACGCGCCGGGGCAAGGGGGTGCTGCGCCGCTATGCCCACCTGTCCACCGGCAACTACAACCCGGGCACCGCCCGGCTGTACACCGACCTGGGCATGCTCACCGCCGACGCGCTGCTGACCGCCGACGCCGATGCGGTGTTTCACCAACTCGCCAGCCTGACCAAGGTGCGCACGCCGCGCCACCTGTTGACGGCACCGTTTGCGCTGCACCGCCGCTTGGTGGCGCACATCCAGCAGGTGGCCGATGCGGCGCGCGCCGGGCTGCCGGCGCGCATCGTCGTCAAGATCAACGGGCTGACCGAGCCCGGCATGATTGCCGCGCTGGTGAGCGCCGCCCAGGCCGGCGCCGACATCGATTTGATCGTGCGCGGCGCCTGCCTGCTGCCGCCGGGCATCGCCGGCGTGACCGACCGCATCCGGGTGCGCTCGGTGGTGGGCCGGTTTCTGGAGCACACCCGGGTGATTTACTTCCGCTGGGGCGCGGGTGTTGACGACGAGGCGCTGTACCTGTCGTCGGCCGACTGGATGGGGCGCAATATGTTCCGCCGCATCGAGATTGCCTGGCCGGTGCGGGACGCCGCGCTGCGCCAGCGGGTGATCGATGAATGCCTGGTGCCGTATCTGCTGGACCGCTGCGATGCCTGGGCCCAGGCCAGCGACGGCAGCTACCAGCGGGTGGCCGAGGCGGGCGTCAGCGCCCAGGCCGCGCTGACGGCGCGCTACATGACGCGCGCCGCGCCGCCGGCTTGACGGCGCCACCGATGGACTTGATCCTGTGGCGCCATGCCGACGCCGGTGAGCCGGCCGACGGCCAGATGGGCCAGGCCAGTGACCTGCTGCGCCCGCTCAGCGCGCGCGGTGAAAAGCAGGCCCGGCGCATGGCCGAGTGGCTGAACGGCTTTTTGCCCGACAGCACCCGCATCCTGGCCAGCCCGGCCCGGCGCTGCCAGCAAACCGCCGACGCGCTAGGCCGCAAGGTGCGCACGGTGGATGGGCTGGCGCCCGGTGCAGCGCACACCCTGGCGCTGGCCGCAGCGCGCTGGCCCGACAGCCGCGAGCCGGTGCTGCTGGTGGGCCACCAGCCGATGCTGGGCCAACTGGCGGCCTACCTGATGGCCGGGCCGGCCACCCTGCAAAGCCCGCCGTGGGCGGTGCGCAAGGGCGCGGTGTGGTGGCTGCGCTGTCGCCAGCGCGACGGGCTGGGTGAGGTGGTGCTGGTGTCGGTGCGCACGCCCGAAAAACTGTGATCCAAGCCGTCAGGTGATGGCGAGGCATGGCGCTTTGCGGCGCCGTGCCGTTCGCGCGGATTCTTGACGGCGCGGCCGAGCGCCAAGCCGTTGCATCAATCCGCCGCCAGCACCAGCTTCGGGTTGTCTTGCCGGGCCCAGTTCTCGGCCTCTTCGCGCAGCAGGTGCATGGTGCGCAAGTGGCTGTCGGCCCAATCCGGGCGGTAGCCCAGGCGGGCTTGCTTGCCGTCGCGCCGCAGGCGCAGCGCCAGCGGGTCTACGGCGCCCCGGGCGTGGCATTTGATGACCGCCAGCCGCAGCGCCAGCACCTGCCAGGCAAAGCGCTCACTGCACAACTGCGGCTCGATCTTGCGCAAGCCGCCGCGCTGGCCCAGCACCAACTCGCCGATGCGGCGCTGCTGGCTTTGCGAGAAGCCGGGTGCGTCCACATGGCTCATCAGGTAGGCGCTGTGGCGGTGGTGGTCATGGTGCGACACCATCAGCCCGATCTCGTGCAGGTCACAGGCCCAGCCCAGCTCACGCAACGCCTCGCCGTCATCAGCACCGGCACCGGCCGCGATGGGCTGGCCGTTGGCTTGCAGGGCGGGCAACGCGGATGGCAGCACGGTGGCCAGCAGCGCGCTGGCCACGCTGCGCACCCGGGCGGCTTGCACGGTGTCCACCTCGAAGCGCGCCTGCAGCGCGGCCACCGATTGGTCACGCAGATCACCGCCACCAGCCTGCCGGCGCGCCGCATGGCGCTCATGCAGGTCGATGATCACGCCTTGGCGCAGCGCGCCCTTGGCCGGCCGCAACTCGGCGATGCCGAAATGCGTGGCCAGCGTGTACAGCAATGCCAGCCCGCCGCCGATGATGGCTTTGCGGTCCTCGCGCAGCGACGGCAGGGCCAGCTTGTGCACACTGCCGGCGGCCAGGCATTGCGCCATGCACCAGCGCAGGCCGTCGGGCGTGATGGTGCCGTCGGTGATGCCGGCAGCGGCCAGGATCTGCGACACCGCACCGGCCGTGCCTGACGAGCCCAGCGCCTCACGCCAGTGGCGCGGCGCAAACGGCTCCAGCGCTTCTTCCAGCTCGGCACCGGCGGCCACTTGTGCGTCCCTGAAGCGCTGCTCGGTGAACACGCCGTCGGCAAACCAGCGCATCGACAGGCTGACGCTGCCGGTCTTGAACGATTCCACCACCCGCGGCGTGCGGCCCTGGCCGACGATCAACTCGGTGCTGCGTCCGCCGATATCGACCACCAGCCGGGGCCCGGCACCGGGCTGCAAAAACGACACGCCGGCATAGATCAGCCGGGCCTCCTCGCGGCCCGACACCACCTCCACCTCAAAGCCCAGCGCGTCTTCAGCGCGGATCAAAAAGGCATCGCGGTTGCGCGCCTCGCGCAGCGTCTGGGTGGCCACGGCCCGCACCTGGGGTGGGTCGAAGCCCTGCAGGCGCTGGGCAAACCGGCCCAGGCAATCCAGCCCACGCTGGGCAGCGGCCTCGGTCAGGTAGCCGTTGCTGTCCAGCCCGCCGCCCAGTCGCACGGTTTCTTTCAGGTAGGCGATGCGGCGGTAGCGGCCGTGCTGCAACTGGGCGATCTCCAGCCGGAAGCTGTTCGATCCGATGTCGATCGCGGCCAGGGGGGCGGCGGCACTGGGTGGGCGCAAGGGCATGGTGGTGGCGATGCTACCGGCAACGGTGCGCCGGCAATCGACCCTGGCGCCGGGCAGCGGGCGCCGGCCGCCAGCTTTCTAGAATGTCGGCTGGCGCGGTGCCGGCCACTGGCCCGGATGGCCACCCGGCAGCCCGCCAGCCAAGCTGTTTCCGCCCGAGCACCCCCGATCACTTGCCGATCATTCGCCGATCACTCGCCGATCAATCACCCAGCCCTTTCAGGAGCCACCGTGTCGCAAGCCGACTTCGACAGCCTCACCCCACACCGCGACTTCAGCCGCCGCGATTTTGTCCGCACCTCGGTCGGTTCGGGCTTTGCCGCCGCCGTGCTGCCGGTGCTGGCGCAGACGGTGATCAAGACCGACACCCTGGGCCTGCTGGCGGGCGAGGTGACGATCCCCGTCGGCGATTTCAAACTGCCGGCCTACCGGGCCGCGCCGGCCGGCAAGGACAACGCGCCGGTGGTGCTGCTGCTGAGTGAGATCTTCGGCGTGCATGAGCACATCGCCGACGTGGCCCGGCGCCTGGCCAAACAGGGCTACTTTGCGCTGGCGCCCGAGCTGTTTGTGCGCCAGGGCGACGCTGGCGCTTACGGCGAGATCGCCAAGCTGATGAGCGAGGTGATCAACAAAGTGCCCGACGCCCAGGTGCTGGGCGATCTGGACGCCAGCGTGGCCTGGGCCCGGGGCCAGGGCGCGGACGCGACCAAGCTGGGCGTCACCGGCTTTTGCTGGGGCGGGCGCATCACCTGGCTGTACGCAGCGCACAACCCGGCTGTTAAGGCCGGTGTGGCCTGGTATGGCCGGCTGGTCGGGCCCACCTCGGCGCTCAGCCCGGCCCAGCCGGTGGACGGGGCCGCCCAACGGGCCGCCCCGGTGCTGGGCTTGTACGGTGAGAAAGACGGCGGCATCCCGCTCGACTCGATCGACAAGATGATGGCCGCGCTGGCCGCCGGCAGCGCGGCCGCCAGGCGGTCGGACTTTGTCGTCTACCCCGACGCGCCGCATGCCTTCCATGCCGACTACCGGCCCAGCTACCGCAAAGAGGCCGCCGACGACGGCTGGCGGCGCTGCCTGGCCTGGTTCAAGGCCCAGGGCGTGGCGTGAGCGCCGTAACCGTTGGCCAGGCTGTGCGCTGGGCTGCGCCGGCAGCGAGTTGGGCCAGGGCCTGTCTGTTCCGATGACTTTGCTCTACATCGTGCTGGCCACGCTGGCCGGCGGGCTGCTGTCGGTGCTGATCGCCGCGTCGCTGACGCTGGCGTTGCTGGGCCGGCTGGTGCGCCACCTGGTCAGCCTGTCGGTGGGCGTGCTGCTGGGCACGGCGCTGCTGCTGGTGCTGCCGGAGGCGTTTGAGAGCAAGGTGGACCCGCACCGGCTGTTCATGACCTTGCTGGGTGGCCTGCTGTTTTTCTTCCTGCTGGAAAAAGCCGAGCTGTACCGGCACGGCCACCACCACGAGGGTGACGGCCATGACCACCACCACGGCTCGGACGCCGACCAGGCCGGGCGCGGCGGCTGGAGCGTGCTGGTGGGCGACAGCATCCACAACTTCTGCGACGGCATCATCATCGCCGCCGCCTTTTTGGCCGACACCCAGCTCGGCTGGTTCACCGCGCTGGCCATCATCGCGCACGAAATCCCGCAAGAGGTGGGCGACTACATCGTGCTGCTGAACGCCGGTTTCAGCCGGGGCAAGGCGCTGTTCTACAACGCCGTGTCGGGCCTGGCGTCGGTGGTGGGCGGCGTGCTGGGCTACTTTGTTGTCGGCCCGTGGGAGGCCTTGTTTCCGTACCTGCTGGTGGCCGCGTCCAGCAGCTTTGTCTACGTGGCGGTGGCCGATCTGCTGCCGCAACTGCAGCGCCGTTTGCCGCTGCGCTCCACGCTGGCCCAACTCGGCTGGATCGGCGCGGGGCTGGGCCTGGCGCTGGTGGTCAAAGGCCTGCACCACTGAGCCCGCGCACCAAGGCCCGGAACGGGCTTTGTGGCTGAGAAGGCCCGGCCGCGACACCAGCGGCTGGGCTGAACCCGCGCACCAAGGCCCGGAAGGGGTTTTGTGGCTTGAGAAGGCCCGGCCGCGATACCAGCGGCCGGGCTGAGCCCGCGCAGCGCCGCCTACTTGACCACCAGCACCGGCAGCGGGCTGTGGGTGAGTACCCGGCTGGTTTCACTGCCGATCAGCAGTGCAGCCATGCCGCGCCGGCCGTGCGAGGCCATCACCACCAGGTCGCAATTTTTTTGCTTGGCTGCGTCCAGAATCGCCTCCCACGGATGCAGGGCCTCCACCGTGGCGCCATCACAGGCCAATCCCGCCGCCGCCGCAGCGTCCATCACCGCCTGCACCCGGCCGGCAGCGATGCGCTCTTGCGCGTCGTAAAACTCCTGCGGCGGCACCGGCTGCATCTCGGAGATGGCGCTGTACGGAAACGGCTCTTTGACGCACAGCGTGGTCAGTGTCGCGCCACACAGTTTGGCCATTGCGATGGCGGTGGTGACGGCCTTGGCGGTGATGTCCGAGCCATCGGTCGGAACAAGAATGCGTTGGTACATGGCGGCGCTCCGGTGCGGTGAGGCCGGGCAATCCGGCCCAGCCAGATGACAGTGTGCGCCGTGCCGTCGGCACTTGTCTTGCGCAGCGTCAAAGCACCGGCACGGCCGCGCCGTGCTGTGGCCGAACTGCGGGTTGGCAAACGACGGGCTGGGCCCGCAAAGCGCGACTGGCCAGGCCGCGTTTTGCGGGCCCAGCATCGCCCGCAAAGTGGGCACCGTGCTACACTTCTAGATGTTGCGGAGTGGTAGTTCAGTTGGTTAGAATACCGGCCTGTCACGCCGGGGGTCGCGGGTTCGAGTCCCGTCCACTCCGCCAATAAAATCAACGGGTTAGCTCATTCTAGCTAACCCGTTCGACCTTCCAGATTCCAAACTTTGTAATACGTCTTGCAGCTTGCGTCATCCTGCAGGCTTTGCGACGCGGACGCGTCGGCGGTCGTAGACGTCGCGGATCATGCGTTCGTTGCTGTGTAGCGTCGCGTCCATCGTGTCCGAGTCGCCGCGCTCCAGCTTGTCACTCACACCCTTGGGGCGGCAGTCCTGCAGGCTGAAAGGGGTGAACGCGAGCTCGCGCTTGCCGGCCTCGGCGAGGCACGCGGTCATCAGCACCGATAGTGTCTTTTTCCAGCCGCCCTTTGTGTACCGCTGGCCGGAGAGGTTGCCAAAGATGTACCAGCTGCCTGCCAGCTTGTTGCGCTTGATGGCGAGCGCTTCATCGACGGCCGCTCGTAGCGCCGGACTCCACTCGATGAGTCCTCGCTTGACGGCGTGACCAGCCTGCCGCTTGCCGCCGACCCACTCGATGCCGTCTTCGCCGATCTGATCTCGCGTCATCGCGCGAACCTCGACCGACCGCCGGACGCAGAGCCACGCCGTCTGGAGTGCCATTGCCACTATGTACTGTGGCCCGCCAAGCAACCTGCCGATTTCTACCGCCAGCGATAGTTCGTCCGCCCCCCTGTGCCAACATGACCTGCGCCACCTAACACCTACCCTTTGCGGCAGTCCGGGTTTGGGCTTTAAAAGCATAGCCTAAACCCGGCCCACCGCAAAGTGCCGGTTAACTATGACGTTAGGCGTCTCAAGCCCCACCAATCGCAGCTTCGGCCCACCCTGAATAGCAATTGCTTGATCCGTCTCGATGCCAACACCAAATCCGCTGCCGCACCGTGATGTGTTCGAGAAACTAGGTGAAACACAGACCAGATTTGAGTTCGCCGGTCGCACTGATGACGTTGGTAAGGCTGCGGCTGCATGGCTGGCAGAAAAGCAAGCTAAGCCATCCACAAGAAGTTTTAGCACTAAAAATCAAAACAGTACTTCGAGCCAAAGTTGTTGAAGATTTCTTCAACGTCGGCCTCTAAGGTCTTCGGGTCTCTATATTTTGGAGTCATCCAAGTGTGTTTAATTTTGTG
>JANLOP010000052.1:0-1503 GCA_031366635.1 Betaproteobacteria bacterium
CCGCCGGTGGTCAGCAGCGGGCCCCAGTTGAAGGTCGGGAACTTGTGCACCCAGGCCAGCTTGCCGGTCTTCAGGTCCCAGGCCTGCAACTCGCCGATGGTGGCCGGCGCCTTGCCGTCCTGGTATTTCAGGCCGCCCAGCACCTTGTCGATCGGGTAGCCGATGTAGAGGTCACCCTTCTTGTACTTGAGGGCCTCGGGCTCGGGCAGCTCCGAACACAGGTTGTTGTTGGCGGGGATGTAGAACAGGCCGGTCTTCGGGTTCCAGGCTTCCGGCACCCAGTCCTTGCCGCCCCACAGCGAGGGGCAAAAGGTCACATTGCCTTTGCCGACGCCGGGGCGCTTGTCGAGGTTGTAGGTCGGTCGGCCGGTGACCTTGTCGACTGACGCGAAGACGTTGTTGTTCACATACGAGACGGCGTCGATGAAGCCGATCGGTCCGTCCTTGCGCTCCAGCATCCACAGGTAGCCGTTGCGCCCGGCGTGCACTGCGGCCTTCATCTTGCGGCCCTTGATTTCGGTGTCGATCAGCAGCGGCGCCGAGACCTCGTCCCAGTCCCAGGCGTCGTTGGGCGTGTACTGGTGGTGGCCCTTGATCTTGCCGGTGTCGACGTCCAGCGCGATCGTCGAGGTGGTGTACAGGTTGTCGCCCTTGCGCTCTTCGATGGGCCACGGCGCCGGATTCCCGGTGCCCCAGTAAGCGAGGTTGGCGACCGGGTCGTAGGTGCCGGTGATCCAGATGCTGCCGCCGCCGTTCTTGTGGGTATCGCCGGGCCAGGAGTCACCGCCGGCGTCACTGGGTGCGGCCGTGGTGTAGGTGCGCCAGGCCTCGGCGCCGGTTTCGGCGTCGTAGGCCGCGACGAAGCCGCGCACCCCGGTCTCGCCGCCCGACGAGCCGACCATGATCTTGCCCTTGGCCGCGAGCGGCGCGAGCGTCATGTACTGCAGCGCCTTCCAGTCGCCCACAGCCTTCATCCAGACCACCTTGCCGGTCTTCGCGTCGAGCGCGACCAGGTGGCAATCGACCGTGGCCACGTAGACCTTGTCGCCAAACAGTGCTACGCCGCGGTTCGTCGGGTGCAGCTGCAGCATCTCGGCCGACACCTCCTTCTTGTAGCGCCACAGCTCCGCGCCGGTCTTGGCGTCAAGCGCGATCACCTGCGAGCCGGGGGTGGTGACGAACATATAGCCGTTGTTGACCACCGGCGGCGATTGGTGGCCGTCGGTCTGGCCGGTCGCGAAGGCCCAGGCCAGCGTCAGCTTGTCGACGTTCTTGCTGTTGACCTGTTCCAGCGGACTGTAGCCCCAGCCACCGTAGTTGCCGCGGTACTGCAACCAGTTGGCCGGTTCGGGGTTGCTCAGCCGCGCGTCGGTGACGGGCGAGTAGGCCGCCGGTACGGCCTGGGCGGCAATGCAGGGCACGGCGGCGGCAACAGCGATCACGATCCGGTTCAGCAGGAACTTCATGGGGTCATCTCCTTGGGGTGGTGGGGCGGGAAAAGGT
>JANLOP010000101.1:0-4793 GCA_031366635.1 Betaproteobacteria bacterium
TGCCGGTTTGTGCTGTTCGAAAAGGGCATGGATTTCGAAATTCGCGATGTCGATCTGTTCGCCAAGCCCGAAGACATCGCGCTGATGAACCCGTACAACGAGGTGCCGATCCTGGTTGAGCGCGACCTGATCTTGTACGAATCGCACATCATCAACGAATACATCGACGAGCGCTTTCCGCACCCGCAATTGATGCCGGGTGACCCGGTGGCGCGCGCCCGGGTGCGGTTGTTCTTGTTCAACTTCGAGAAAGAGTTGTTTGCCCACGTCAATCTGCTGGAGGGCCGCAGCGGCAGCAAAGCCAATGACAAGCTGCTGGAGAAGGCGCGCTCACAAATTCGTGAGCGGCTGACCCAGTTGGCACCAATTTTCTTGAAGAACAAATACATGCTGGGCGATGATTTCTCGATGCTTGACGTGGCCATCGCGCCGCTGCTGTGGCGGCTGGATTACTACGGCATCGACTTGTCGAAAAACGCCGCGCCGCTGCTCAAGTATGCCGAGCGCATCTTTTCGCGCCCGGCCTACATCGAGGCGTTGACGCCGTCCGAGAAGGTGATGCGCAAATAGGCGCTGGCGATGACCAAACCGGCCGCCCCGGACGAGCAGGGCACGTCCACCCGCCCGTACCTGATCCGTGCGCTGCACGAGTGGTGCACCGACAACGGCTTCACGCCGTATGTGGCGGTGTTTGTCACGGCGGGCGTGCAGGTGCCGATGGAGTACGTCAAGAACAACGAGATCGTGCTCAATGTCGGTTTCGAGGCCACCAGCGGCCTGAGCCTGGGCAATGAGTTCATCGAGTTCAAGGCCCGGTTTGGCGGCGTTTCGCGTGAGATTGCCGTGCCCATCGACCATGTGGTGGCCATTTACGCCCGTGAGAACGGCCAGGGCATGGCGTTTCCGGCGCCCAACGGCGGCAATGCGGCGGCATCGGCGCCCGGTGAGCCGGCCCGGGTCGGTTTGCGCCTGGCAGGGCAGCCCGAGGCGTCGGCTGACGCCGCCCGTGCCCGCCCGGGCCGGCCAACCGCGCCCGATGCCGCCAGCCCGCCGCCAGAGCCGACGCCGCCAGTATCGCCAACGCCCGGTGGCCGGCCGTCACTCAAGCGCATCAAATAGACCGCAGCGGCGGCCTTGGCCACTGCGCTGCGGCTTGCCCTAGAATTTTCAGCCGTGCCGGCTTAGCTCATTTGGTAGAGCAACCGCCTTGTAAGCGGTAGGTGATCCGTTCGATTCGGATAGCCGGCACCAAAGCCCCGCAGGGTCAACCTGCGCTCAGCAGCTTCACCCGCACCGGCGGCCCGGCCCAGCCCTGGGCCTGCAAATGGGCGTCCAGCGCCGGCAGCATCTGTCGCAGCTTGGCTGACACCGCATTGTTGGTGGCCAGCAGCGTCCAGCCGGCTTCGTCGATCGGCCCGGCTTTGACATGCGCCTGCATCGCTGGCGGCAACAGCGGCAACACGGCGTCCAGACGCGCCTGCGAAGCCCGCAAACGCTGGGTCAATGCAGTGAGCGGCTCACTGCGGGCCATCGCCTGCGCAATCGGCTGGCCCCAACTGGGCAATGGCGCCTGGGCGCCGGCAAACGGGCGCGGGGGCATGGTGGTGTACGGGGCGTGGCGTGCGGCGTGGCGTGCCACCGGTCACAGTGGCGCAGGAGGCCAATGATAGACTCACCGGCTTTGTGCGGGCCCCGCTCGCCAGCCGATTCCTCACCCTGACGCCGCATGTTGCCCAAGCTACTCACCTCGATTTTCGGCAGCCGCAACGACCGCCTGCTCAAGCAATACCGCCGCGTGGTTGAGCAGATCAATCCGCTGGAGCCGCAGTTCGAGGCGCTGAGCGACGCCGCGCTGCGCGCCAAGACCGATGACTTCCGCCAACGCATCGCCCAGGGCGCGACGCTGGACGATCTGCTGGCCGAGGCCTTTGCGGCAGTGCGTGAGGCCGGCAAGCGCAGCCTGAAGATGCGCCATTTTGATGTGCAATACGTCGGCGGCATGGCGCTGCACAACGGCAAGATCGCCGAAATGGGCACCGGCGAGGGCAAAACCCTGATGGCCACCCTGCCGGTCTACCTCAACGCGCTGTCTGGCAAGGGCGTGCATCTGGTCACCGTCAATGACTACTTGGCCCGGCGCGACGCTGAATGGATGGGCCGGCTGTACGGTTTTCTCGGCCTGACGGTGGGCGTCAACGTGCCCGGCCTGACGCGCGAAGAAAAGCAGGCCGCTTACGCCGCCGACGTCACCTACGGCACGAACAACGAGTTCGGCTTTGACTACCTGCGCGACAACATGGTCTACGAGCTGGCCGACCGGGTGCAGCGCGGCTTGAACTTTGCCATCGTCGATGAGGTGGATTCAATCCTGATCGACGAGGCCCGCACGCCGCTGATCATCAGCGGCCAGGCCGAAGACCACACCGAGATGTATGTGCGCATCAACACGGTGGTGCCGGCGCTGAAAAAGCAGATCGGCGAGGCCGATCCGCGCACCGGAGAGGGGGTGATCGAGCCGGGTGACTTCACCGTCGATGAAAAAAGCCACCAGGTGACGCTGACCGAAGACGGCCATGAAAACGCCGAGCGCCTGCTGGCCGAGGCTGGCTTGCTGGCCGAAGGCGCCAGCCTGTACGACGCGGCCAATATCTCGCTGATGCACCATGTCTATGCCGCGCTGCGGGCCCAGCACCTCTACCATCGTGACCAGCATTACGTCTCACAGAACGGCGAGATCGTCATCGTCGATGAGTTCACCGGCCGGCTGATGACCGGCCGGCGCTGGAGCGACGGCCTGCACCAGGCGGTGGAGGCCAAAGAGGGCGTGCAGATCCAGAGCGAGAACCAGACGCTGGCGTCGATCACCTTCCAGAACTACTTTCGCATGTACGCCAAGCTTGGCGGCATGACCGGCACGGCCGACACCGAGGCCTACGAGTTTCAAGAGATCTACGGCCTCGAGACGGTGGTGATCCCGCCGAACCGGCCGACGGTGCGCAAAGACGACCTCGACCTGATCTACAAGACCTCGCGCGAAAAATACAACGCGGTGCTTGATGACATCCGCAGTTGCCACGAGCGCCACCAACCGGTGCTGGTGGGCACCACGTCGATCGAGAACTCCGAGTTGATCTCGGGCCTGCTTACCCAGGCCCAACTGCCGCACCAGGTGCTCAATGCCAAACAGCATGCGCGTGAGGCCGAGATCGTGGCCCAGGCCGGCCGGCCGGGCGTGATCACCATCGCCACCAACATGGCCGGCCGTGGCACCGACATCGTGTTGGGCGGCAATGTTGAGAAGCAGGTGCAATTGATCGAGGCCGATAGCGGCGTGGCCGAGGCCGATGCCGCGCGCCGCAGCCAGCAGCTCAAAGACGAATGGCAAGGGCTGCATGAGCAGGTGAAGGCGGCCGGCGGCCTGCGCATCATCGCCACCGAGCGGCATGAGAGCCGGCGCATCGACAACCAGCTTCGCGGCCGCTCAGGCCGGCAGGGCGACCCGGGCCAGAGCCGCTTTTACCTGTCGCTCGAAGACCCGCTGATGCGCATCTTTGCCGGGGATCGGGTGCGCGCCATCATGGACCGGCTGAAGATGCCCGAGGGCGAGGCCATCGAGGCCGGCATCGTCAGCCGCAGCATCGAGGGCGCGCAGCGCAAGGTCGAAGCCCGCAACTTCGACGTGCGCAAGCAGTTGCTGGAATATGACGATGTGTCGAATGACCAGCGCAAGGTGATTTACCAGCAGCGCAACGAGATTCTCGAATCCGACTCGGTGCATGCGCAGATCACCAACCTGCGCAAAAGCGCGATGACCGGCGTGGTGCGCACCTGGGTGCCGGCCGAGAGTGTGGAAGAGCAGTGGGACTTGCCGGCGCTGGAAAAAGCACTGGCCGACGAGTGGCAGGTGCCGGTGGCACTGGTGGACGCGGTGGAAAAAAGCGACACCATCACCGACAACGATGTGTTGCAAAAGGTGATCAGCGCCGCCGACACGGTGTTTGATGCCAAGCTGGCGCTGGTCGGGCTGGAGCAGTTCAACCCGTTCATGCGCATGGTGCTGCTGCAGGCCATCGACAGCCACTGGCGTGAGCACCTGGCTGCGCTGGATTACCTGCGCCAGGGCATCCACCTGCGCGGCTACGCGCAAAAAAACCCGAAGCAGGAATACAAGCGCGAGGCGTTTGAGCTGTTCAGTCAATTGCTGGACGTGGTGAAGATGGAGGTCACCCGCCTGCTGCTGACGGTGCGCATCCAGAGCCAGGAGCAAGTGGCCCTGGCGGCTGAGGCGCTTGAAGAACAAGCGGGCCAGGTGGGCAACATCACCTACACCCACCCGAACGAAGACGGCAGCGTCAGCCAGGAGACCGATCCGTCCACGCTGGCGGCGGGGGTGCCGCGCGTCGGGCGAAACGACCCCTGCCCGTGCGGCAGTGGCAAGAAGTACAAAAGCTGCCACGGCAAACTGGCTTGATCGGGCGCCGGATGGCCCGCCTCGGCAGCGCGGTTTGCTCAACGAGTCGTTACATCTTGGCCCCGTTTACCCCCCGAACAAGTGATGTCCGGCACGGGTCGGTGCTTTAATCTTCAATACAAGTCAGTTTTGGTGGCGGCTATGAGTCAGTTGGTCTAGGGAGTGACATCTGGTCGGGCTCAGACAGACTGCGGCGCTTCGGGATTCGACCGCAGCTCAACGGAATTCGATGTTGGCGCGATTCTTGCCTGAGTATTTGGGCGGTTCTTCTTAAACCTGTGGGGGTTCAATCATGAAATTGAAATTTGTTGCGGTGGCAGCG
>JANLOP010000106.1:0-5194 GCA_031366635.1 Betaproteobacteria bacterium
ACCGAGCAGCGCGCCAAAGGGTGTCCGATCTAGGCGCAAAGCACAGCCATAGCCCGGGCTATGGCGCGCATTTGCAACGACGAGCGGGCGCCTTTTGGCGTGATGAGCGGGCATGATCGAAAAACTCTCAGCCTCTCAGCCGCCGAAGCGCTTTTTGAACCAGGCCAAGATGGCGGCCAGCAGGCCCTGCGGTGCGGCCGGAGCAGCGGCGGGTGCAGCCACCACCGCGTAGCGCTCTTGCAGCTTGGTGTTGAAGCTCGCGAAAAACTCGGTGGCCATTTTTTGCGCCGCCATGTCCACCAGGCGGGAGCCGATCTGGGCGATCTTGCCGCCTACCGTGGCATGCGCGGTGTAGTGCAGCACGGTCTGGTTCGGGCCGGCGGCCTCCAGCCGGATTTCGGCATGGCCTTTGCCGTGGCCGGCCGCACCGCCCTGGCCGTCGAAACGCAAGGTGTACGAAGTGGGCGGCTGCAAATTCTCCAACTGCAATTTGCCTTTGAACCTGGCCTTGACCGGGCCGATGGCCGCCGTGATCAGCACCGTGTACTGGTTGTCGCCGGCGGGCGTCAGGCTCTCGCAGCCGGGAATGGCTTGCTGAAGCAGCGTGGTGTCGTTCAGCGCCTCCCAGGCCTGGGTCTGGCTGACGGGCAGGGTTTGCTGGTTGGTGAGTTGCATGGTGGGGACGGGCCGGTTGGCGGGTGATGAGGGGATGGGGTTTAGCGCGGCGGTGGTTTGCGCGCGGCAGGCCGGTCAGCGCGATCGGGCCGGGCCAGCGCGGCCACCAGATCGGCCAGGCTTTGCAGGTTGTGCGCCGGCAAAAACCGGTCCACGTGCGGCAGCATGGCCTTGATGCCGGCGGCCCGGGGCTCAAACTGCTCGAAGCGCAGCAGCGGGTTGAGCCACAGCAACTGGTGGCAGCTTTTGTGCAGACGCTCCATCTCAAAAGCCAGCGCGCTGGTGTCGCCATGCTCCAGGCCGTCGCTGATCAACAGCACGGTGGCCTGGCCCGGCAGCACCCGGCGCGCCCAGCGCTGGTTGAACTCATGCAGGCTGGTGGTGATGCGGGTGCCGCCCGACCAATCGGCCACCGCGCGCACCACCTGGCCCACCGCAATATCCGGGTCGCGGTTTTTGAGCAGGCGGGTGGTGCGGGTGAGCCGGGTGCCGAAGACAAAGCTCTCCACCTTGCCGCCGCCCCGGCCGTCGGCCCGGCCCAGGCCGTGGGCAAAGTGCAGCAGCATGCGCGAGTAGCGGCTCATCGAGCCCGAGATGTCGGCCAGCACCACCAGCGGCGGCGGCCGTTGGCGCGGCGCCCGCCAGCGCAGCGCCGGCATATCGCCCCAACTGCGGGCCATCGCCGCCAGCGTGGCGCGCCAATCGGGCCGGCCCGGGCGGCTGGCCGGGCGGCTGCGGCGGGTGGGCAGGGGCTCAAACAGCAGCGGCATTTTGTCCAGCAAGCGCTGCGCGGCGCGCCACTCGTCGGCCGTCATGGTGTCGAAATCGGCTTGGCGCAGCACCTCGCGGTCGTTCCAGGTCAGATCGGCATCGATCTGGATCTGGTCTTGCTGCGGCTCGTCGGCCGGCCGCTCATGGGCCCGGTTCGGCTGGTGCGGAAACAGCGCCTCGCCCAGGCGCCGGTTTTCGGGCGGCGGCGGCGTGGCGCCGTCCTTGAGCGTGACCTTGGGCAGCAGCAAGGCGCGCATGCGGCTGGCCAGGTCGGGGTCGCGCCAGAACAGCACAAACGCCTGGTCAAACAGCGCCCGGTGCTCGATGCGGTCGATCAGGCAGGCACTGAGCACGGCATGGAAATCACGCTTCGACTCCAGCCCGGCCACTTGCAGCGCGACCAAGGCCGTGTGCACCCGGTCGCTGCCCAGCGGCATGCCGGCGCTGCGCAGCACCCGGGCAAAGTGCAGCACGTTCTCAGCCAGGCGGCCTGGGGCGGCGGCGGCTTTCAGCATGGGTTGGTGGGCATTGCTGTCGCTGACAGGGGTTTGTCAGCCATTGGTGGGTGGCAGGGCTTTTTTGCTGCCGGAGGTTCGGCGTTCAATGGTTGTTGCGTGAGCGCCGGGGCGGTTTGCCGTGTTTTGCTACGTGTCATCCGACGCCGGCCGCCAGCGGCCGCCGTCTCCCTCTTTACCTCCGCAAAACACGGCAACCCACCCCGACGCTCAATCCAGTGCCGATGGCGGCGACAGGAGGTCAACACCGCCGCCACACCCGTCGCCGACGCCGCCGCCGCTGCCGGGCTGAGGGCGCCGGGTGACCGGGTGCCGGAGGTAAAGAGGGAGCCGGTGGCCGCTTGCGGACAGCGGCGGACTGAGTGAGCCCGGACACAAACAGTCCTGAGGACTGTTTGTGCCTGGCGAACGCCCGGGCTTCTGGCCCGGGCACGCAGGCATCCGGTCACCCGGTGGCCTCGGCCTCGCACAAACGCTGACGGGTTTCGACGTGCCACGGCAGCCCCGCCGGGAGCCACCATCAAGCACCCGCCGCGCGTGATTCGGTCTTGACCTGCTCCAGCAGCCGTGCCGTCTCGCTGCCCTGCATCTTGGCGATGTCGTCCTGGTACTTCAGCAGCAGGCCCAGCGTGTGCTGCACCAGCAGCGGGTCGAGCACCACGGCGTCCAGCTCCATCAGCGCCCGGGTCCATTCGATGGTTTCGGCGATGCCGGGCAATTTGTACAACGGGGTGCTGCGCAGCTTTTGCACAAAGGCCACGATCTGCCGCGCCAATGCCGGGCCGGCACCCGGCACCCGGCGCTGCAGGATTTGCAACTCACGCTCGGCATCGGGAAAATCCACCCAGTGGTACAGGCAGCGCCGCTTGACCGCGTCGTGGATCTCCCGGGTGCGGTTGCTGGTCAGGATGACGATGGGCGGGTGCAGCGCCTTGACCGTGCCCAGCTCGGGGATGGTGATCTGGAAATCGCTCAACACCTCCAGCAAAAAAGCCTCGAAAGGCTCGTCAGCGCGGTCCAGTTCATCGATCAGCAGCACCGGCGCCACGGCATTGGCCGGGTCGATGGCTTGCAGCAAAGCGCGCTTGGTGAGAAACCGCTCGGAGAACAGCTCGGCCGCCAGCGCCTCACGGCTCACCCCAGCCGCACCGCCAGCGCTGTCTCGCTCGGCCAGGCGGATTTCCATCATCTGCCGGCCGTAGTTCCACTCGTAAGCGGCCTGGGCCAAATCCAGCCCCTCGTAACACTGCAAGCGGATCAACGGCCGGCCCAACACGGTGGCCAGCGTGCGGGCGATCTCGGTCTTGCCGGTGCCGGGCTCGCCTTCGAGAAACAGCGGGCGCTGCAATTTGAGCGCCAGGTAAACACAAGTGGCCAACGACCG
Organism: Betaproteobacteria bacterium; assembly: GCA_031366635.1. Taxonomy (GTDB): domain Bacteria; phylum Pseudomonadota; class Gammaproteobacteria; order Burkholderiales; family Burkholderiaceae_C; genus Pseudaquabacterium. The sequence goes on from JANLOP010000106.1 coordinate 3,346, forward strand.
GTCGGCCAAATAATCGTGCCCGGCCAGGCGGGCCAGGGTGTCGTCGATGCTGGTGGGCAGCGCGGGTTCAACAGGCAAGGGCAAGGCAAAGCTCCGAATGAAAACGCCGCACCGGGTGCGGCGTTTGTCGCGTAAAAAAATACGCTCAACCGGCGACAGCGCGCGCCGCCAGCACCGGGATCAGCGCCGCCCGGTACTCGGCCGAGCCGTGCAGATCGGTGTTGAAGCCGTCGGCCGACACGGTGGCGCCGGCCAGCGCGGCGGCCGACCAATCGGTGGCCAGCCTGGCCTCCAGCCCCTTGGCGCGGAACACGCAAGCCCCGGCGCCGGTGACCGCCACCCGCACACCCGATCCTTGGGCTGACGTGCCTTTGCTGACAAACACGCCGACGATGGAAAAGCGCGACGCCGGCTGCTTGAACTTCTGCCAACCGGCTTTCTCGGGCACCACAAAGCTCACCGCCGTGATCACTTCCCCTTCGGCCAGCGCGGTCTCGTACAGGCCTTTGAAGAAGTCGTCCGCCGCAATCGTGCGCCGGTCGGTGTGCACCGTGCCGCCCAGGCCCAACAGCGCGGCCGGGTAGCAGGCGGCAGGGTCGTTGTTGGCCAGGCTGCCGCCAATCGTGCCGCGGTTGCGCACCTGCCGGTCACCGATCTTGCCGGCCAGATCGGCCAGCGCCGGGATGGCCGCGGCCAGCCCGGCATCGGCGGCCACCGCAGCGTGGGTGGTCATCGCGCCGATCTTGACCACGCCGCCTTCAACGGTGATGCCTTTCAGGCCTGCAATCGCCGCCAGATCGACCAGCGCGTCGGGCGCGGCCAGGCCGAGTTTCATCGACGCCAGCAGGCTCTGGCCACCGGCGATCAGCTTGACGCCGTCGGTGCCGGCGGCACGCACCGCGTCGGCCACCGTGGCGGGTAAGCTGTAGTTGAAGGCTTGCATGCCGAACTCCGGGTGTGGCTTTTGAGGGACGCCCAGTGTAGGCCGACCCCAGCTTGGGCGCCTGCCGCTCTGGCCCAAGCACGGGCCGCAGCGCAGGCTTATGCTGCGGCTCCCGCCCGTATTGCACCCCCCCCTGCCATGGACAACGTCGATCTCAATGTGCTGCGCCAGATCACCCAGTGGGTGGCCGCCGGCCACCGCGTGGTGCTGGGCACCATCACCCGCACCTGGGGCTCAGCGCCGCGCCCGCCCGGATCGGCAGTGGCGGTGCGTGATGACGGCGTGATTGCCGGCAGCGTCTCGGGCGGCTGCATCGAAGACGATTTGATCGACAAGGCGCGCGACGGTGTGCTGGCGTCCGGCAAACCGCAAGTGGTGCGTTACGGCATCGACGCCGACGCCGCCCACCGCTTCGGCCTGCCCTGCGGCGGGCTGATCGAGCTGGTGCTCGAACCCGTGCTGCCGCGCACCCAGCTCAGCGAGTTGCTGGCCCGGTTGAGCAACGGTGAGCGGGTGCGCCGGGTGTTGACGATTGCCACCGGCGAGGTGGTGTTGCAGCCCGCAACCCAAGATGAGCAAATGAGCGACGAGCTTGAACTGAGCGACACCCAGCTCACCACCCATCACGGCCCGCACTGGCGCCTGCTGCTGATCGGCGCCGGCCAGATGACGCAATACCTGGCGCAGATGGCCATCGCGCTGGGCTACCAGGTGCTGGTGTGCGACCCGCGCGACGAATACGCCACCGGCTTCGAGGTGCCCGGTGCCACGCTGCTGCGCAGCATGCCCGACGACACCGTCATCGCGCTCAAGCCCGACGGTCACACCGCCATCATCGCGTTGACCCACGACCCCAAGCTCGACGACCTGGCCTTGATGGAGGCGCTGACCAGCCCGGCCTTCTAC
>JANLOP010000128.1:0-8139 GCA_031366635.1 Betaproteobacteria bacterium
GATCCAGGGCATCGGCGCCGGCTTCATCCCGGCCAACCTGCACACCGCGCTGCTGGACGGGGTGATCCTGGTCGAGGCTGAAGCGGCGCGCGAAATGGCCCGCCGCTGCGCCCGCGAAGAGGGCCTGCTGGTGGGCATCTCCAGCGGCGCCACGCTGGCCGCCATCGCGCAAAAGCTGCCCGAGCTGGGGGCGGGCGCGCGGGTGCTGGGCTTCAACTACGACACTGGCGAGCGTTACTTGTCGATCGAGGGGTTCTTGCCGGCGTGATGCGACAGCACGGCGGTTTGATCGATCAGCGGCGCGGCGGGCGGAACACCGCCGCGTCGTCGTAAAACGCCGGGTCGTCATTGGCCGGCCACCAGCCGGGCACGCCCAGCACCGGCAGCGGCAAGAAGGGTTTCTGGGCCCAATCCGCAGCGGTCATCCGCAGCGCATCGCCCAGCGGTGCGTCGCCAACCAGCACATGGGCAGTGAGCGCCTTGCGCGGCGCGGTGGCCAATTTCTCCAGCAGCGCGTGGCCGATGATGGTCAGCCGTGCCTCGGCCCAGCGGGTGCGGTGGGTGATGAACAGCGCTGGCCAGTCACGGGCTTGCAGCGCGTGCAGCAGCACGGCGGGCGCGGCCAGCAACGCGCCGTTTTCATCAAACAAGGTCAGCGCATCGCGCAACGGGCCGCGCTGCTGGCCCACGCCGGTCCGGCTGATCTCGGCGGCTTGCAAGGCATTCAAGCGCTGTTTGAGCGCCGGCTGGGCCAGCCAGACCAGGCCGTTGAAAAAATCATGCCGGTTGTCGCGGGTGGGGATGCTGGCGCTGCGGTGAATGAAGGCTTCGTAGGCTTCGCCTTCGGGCAGGTCGGCCTGGGGCACGAAGCGCGGTGGGCCGGCAGCGCTCGCCGTCGCGGCTGTGGCGCACGACAAGGCCCGCGCCACCGGCAACCCGGCCTGCCAGGCGGCCAGTGCGTCGTCCAGCGCGGGCCGCAAGTGCGCCAGCCACGGCCGGGTGACAGCCAGCCGCGCCATCGCTTCCGCCCCGGACAACCCCAGGGTCGCCGTTGGCAATCGACTGTCGGTGGCTGATCTGCGCATTTTCAGATTGTCGCGGAACAGGCTCGGTATTTGAGCCACCCGGCGGTCAGAATGGCCGCACTTACAAAGCGATAGGGGAAAAAATGGCGCTGGACGGTCTGCCTGAGCTGGGACGTTATTGGGGCAAGGCGCGCCCGGGTGACACATCAGCGCGCTGCCACTTGCTGGCCTACCACTGCCTGGACGTGGCGGCCGTGGGCATCGAGGCCTTGCAGCGCCTGCCAGGGCTGCGCGCGCTGTTCACCCGCCGGCTGGGGCTGGCTGACCACCTGATGGCACCCTGGATCGCCTTCTGGCTGACGCTGCACGACCTGGGCAAATTTGCTGAATCGTTTCAAAGCCAGTGCCCCGATGTGTTTGAGTGGCAGCGCGGCCGGCCACCCAACCCGGCCAAGCCCTACACGCTGCGCCATGACAGCCTGGGCATGCTGTTCTGGAAGGATGTGCTGCGCGACCGGGTCATCGACCAGGCCTGGTTTGGCGCCCGATCAGAAGACCTGGCCGACGGACTGGACTGGTGGGCCCGCGCCTGCACCGGCCACCACGGCCAGCCGCCCACCGAGGGCGACTTCTGGGGCCAGCACTTCGACCCGCAGCAAGACCGCGCTGCCGCGCTGGCCTTTGCCGACGCAATGCGTCAGCAATTCATCAGCGCCGAGTTGACCGACGCCATTGCCGCGTTGCGGCCGTCAGACTTTCTCGCCGCCAGCACCGAGCTGTCGTGGTGGCTGGCCGGGCTGGCGGTGCTGGCCGACTGGCTGGGGTCGAATACGCTGTATTTTCCGTACCAGGACCAAACCTTGCCGCTGGCTGACTACTGGCAACAAACACAGCGCCAAGCTCTGCACGCACTGGATGCCAGCGGTGTGCTGCCGCCACCCAGCGCCAGCGAGCTGCCGTTTGCCAGCCTGTTTGCGCACATCAGCACGCCCTCGCCTTTGCAGCAATGGGCATCGGTAACGCCGCTGCACACGGGCCCCCAAATCCACCTGCTGGAGGACGTCACCGGCGCCGGCAAGACCGAAGCCGCGCTGATGCTGACGCACCGCCTGATGGCCACCGGCTGCGCCGACGGTTTTTTCATCGCCCTGCCCACGATGGCCACCGCCAACGCGATGTACGGCCGCATTGCCGATGCCTACGCCAAGCTGTTCTCGGGTGGCGCCAGCCTGGTGCTGGCCCACGGCCAACGCCGGCTGGTGGACGACTTTGCCGCCACCGTGCTGCCGGCCAGCCAAGATGAACACGATGCGAGGCAGTTGGACGACACAGCGTCCGCCCGCTGCACCGCCTGGCTGGCCGACCACAACAAGCGTGCGCTGCTGTCACCGGCGGGGGTGGGCACCATTGACCAGGTGCTGCTGGCGGTGCTGCACAGCAAACACCAATCGCTGCGCCTGCTGGGCCTGGTGCAGAAGGTGCTGGTGATCGACGAGGTGCATGCCTGCGATGTCTACATGCAGGGGGTGCTGGAGGTGGTGCTGGCCTTTCATGCCCGGGCTGGCGGCAGCGCTGTTTTGTTGTCGGCCACTTTGCCGCAGCGCATGAAGCAGGGCTTGCTGGCGGCGTTTGCCCGAGGTGCGGGCCAGCGTGCGCCGCATGCCAAGCACGCGGGCTATCCGCTGGTCACGTCCTGGTCGGCGGGCGCCGCAGAGCCGCTGGTGCAATGCCAGATCAACACCCGCCCGGACGTGCAGCGCCGGGTCAAGGTGCACAGCAGCAGCGACACGGCCGAAGTGGTGGCCGCCATCGGGCAGGCCCTGGCGGCAGGCCAATGCGTCTGCTGGGTGCGCAACACCGTGGCCGATGCGCTGGCCGCGTTTCAGCAGTTTCAGCAGTTTCAGCCCAATTTCCAGGCCCGGAGGGCGCCCGACAAACTGCTGCTGTTCCACGCCCGCTTTGCGCTGCGCGACCGGCTGGACATGGAAGCGCAGGTGCTCGCCTGCTTTGGCAAAGACAGCACAGCGCAGCAGCGCGCCGGCCGGTTGTTGATCGCCACCCAGGTGGTGGAGCAATCGCTGGATGTCGATTTCGACCTGCTGGTGACCGACCTGGCGCCGATCGACCGCATCATCCAGCGCGCCGGCCGGCTGCGCCGCCACCGCCGTGCGCCCGACGGCACGCCGTTGCCGGACCCGGCCGCACCCGATCAGCGTGGCCAGCCCTGGCTGTGGGTGCTGACGCCACCGTGGACCGACGCCCCCGACGCCCGGTGGTTCAAGGCCGCGTTCCCCAAAGCGGCGGCGGTGTATGCCCACCATGGCCAGAACTGGTTGACCGCCCGGGCGCTGCGCGGTGACGACGGTGGGCACGATGGCGGGTTCACGATGCCCGACGATGCCCGCCGTTTGATCGAAGGCGTGTTTGGCGCCGACGCCGAGATCCCGCCCGGCCTGGACGCCAACGCTATTGCCGCCGAGGGCAAGGGTTTCGCCGATCTGACCCAGGCGCAGATGAACACCCTGACCTTGTCGCAGGGCTACCAGCGTGGCGGCATCGACTGGTGGGCCGACGCCAAAACGCCGTCACGCCTGGGGGAGGCCAGTAGCAGCGTGACGCTGGCGCGCTGGGTGGACGGCCGTTTGCGGCCCTGGGTGGACGAGCCACAGCACAGGCCCCACGGCTGGGCCTACAGCAGCTTGCGTTTGGCAGAGCGGCTGATCGCCGCCACTGCACCGGCGGCCGACGCGCAGCAGCAAGCGGTGCTGGACGCCACACTGGCCGAGCTGCCCGCGCAGGGCCGGTGGACGGTGTTGTTGCCGCTGACGCCCACGCCGCAAGGCTGGGTGGGTGAGGCACTGGCCGCGCCGCGCCAGGGCCAATCGCCACGCCGGTTGCGCTGGTGTTACGACGCACAAATGGGGCTGCGCTTGCTGGAAAGCGCAGCCACTGATCCCCAAACCAAGGAGGACCCCGAGACATGAACTTGCTGCACAACCCCTGGATGCCGGTGCGCGACGCTGCCGGCCAACGCCACTGGATCACCCCCGATCAACTGAGCGATCCGCAGTGGCTGGCATTCGATGCCGACCGGCCCGATTTCAACGGCGCGCTGGCGCAGTTTGCAATTGGGCTGCTGCAAACCACCACGCCGGCGGGCGACAGCATTGAGTGGCGCGGGTTGTTCAACACGCCACCGACTGCGGCGCGGCTGCGGCAGTGGTTTGAGCCGGTGGCAGCGGCCTTTGCGCTGGATGGTGACGGGCCGAGGTTCATGCAGGACTTTGGGCTTGCGGCCGAAGTCGGCAAGTCGTCTCCTATTTCCGAAATATTGATCGACGCGCCGGGGGAAAGCAGTCTGGATGCCAACAAAGACTTCTTCGTAAAAAGAGGCGTCGTAAATGCCATGTGCAGCGACTGCGCAGCAGCAGCACTTTTCACTTTACAAATCAATGCGCCTGAAGGCGGCCGAGGGCACTTCACAGGTTTGCGAGGGGGAGGCCCGCTGACTACGCTCGTAGTACATGGCAATGCAACTTACCTATGGCGCGATTTGTGGATGAACGTGATCGAGACCAGCATCGCTACCGGTCAAGGTAGCGAGCAGTCTTTGCCATTGAGGCAGGCCCTGTTTCCCTGGCTTGGACCGGTGGAGCAGTTGCAACAACCTGGTGGGTCAATCACGTCTGCGCAGGTAGACCACCTACATGCGTACTGGGCAATGCCAAGGCGCATTCGGCTGGTATTCAGCAACGAGAACGGGACCACTCCATGCAGCATTTGCACTCGGCCGTCCCCAACCGTGGCCTCAGAACTCCGGTCGAGACCGAATGGTTTCAACTACCCCAGCAACACTTGGCGCCATCCGCTGACACCATACCGCGAGAAGGACGGCGCTTGGCTGCCGATTCGGCCAAAGGCGGATGGCCTTGGTTATCGCCACTGGCTGGCTTGGACGCTGGCGATGGGCCAAGTCGCGGTGCAGCGCGCAAGAGTCGTCGACCAGGCGCTCGTTCACAGACACCGGCAGCTAGCTCACGGGCTTCGCCTCTGGTCATTCGGCTACGAAATGCGAAAGGACAAAGCCGTCTGTTGGCATGAGTCATCGCTGCCCACGTACCACCTTGGCGAATGCGACAAGGAACAAATTCAGTTGATTCAATCCGAGGTCGGCCGTTGGCTGGCTGCGGCCGAACTGGCAGCCTTGTATCTGCGAAACGGCGTCAAAGATGCCTGGTTCAGTGGTACTGCACGCGGTGATTTCGGCCACATCGACGCAAGCTTCTGGGGCGCCACCGAACCGTCTTTCTACCGCCACCTGCAAGCCCTGATCGACACCGCACGCAGCGATACCGAGCACCCCGCCCTGGCCGTGCGCCAAGCCTGGCACGCCACGCTGGTACGCACCGCGCTGCGGCTGTTTGACCAAACCTTTGTCGGCACCGGCGCCATTGAGCGCCAGAACCCGCGCCGCACCGCACTGGCCCACAAACAACTCGGCCGCAACCTGCACGGCCCCAAGCTGCGCTTGGCACTCGGCCTGCCCAGCGACGATCCCGGCCCCAAACCCGCCCGCAAAGCCTCAAAAAGCGCCACCAAAAGCGCTGCCCAACCCCCCGCCAAGGAGTCAGCATGACGACGCAGCTCAACTTCCGCCAAGACCAGGCCTGGGGCGACTTGCTGCTGCGCTGGTGGCAAGGCCTGGACAACGACCGGGGTGGCCGCGCCGCGCTGCGCCGGGCGCCCGACATCACCGCCGTGGTGATGCTGCCGGCCTTTCAGCAGCTTCACCGCCGCTTGCTGGCCGCTGGCTGGCCGGCAGACACCTGGCGCAACGACCACCTGGCCGCAGCGGCCGGCCTGCTGGCCCACGTCAAACAGCACCAGCCGCAAGCCCTGCCGGTGGCGATGAGCCAGCACGATGGCGACAAACGGCGCATCAGCCCGTTGCGCTTCACCCGCCTGCTGGAGTCACCCGACATCGACGCGCTGTTTACCGGCCTGCGGCGCGCACTGCCGCTGCTGCAACACCAGGCCGACGTGCTGGCCCTGGCCACCGATGTGGTGAATTGGGGCGATGCCGTCAAAAAGCGCTGGGCTTACGGCTACGACTGGCCCGACAAGGCCGGCGGCTGACGCAGCGCCCTCTCCGAAACCACGCCATCCACTCATCAATATCCCCTGGGAGAACCCACCATGTCCCGTTTCATTCAACTGCATCTGCTCACCGCCTACCCGCCGTGCAACCTGAACCGCGACGACACCGGCCGGCCCAAAACCGCGCTGGTCGGCGACGCCTTGCGCTTGCGCGTCTCATCCCAAAGCCTGAAGCGGGCTTGGCGCACGTCCGATGTGTTCGAGGCCGCTGTTGGCCAGCACCTGGGCAAGCGCACCAAGATGATCGGCGTGGAAGTGTTCAAAACGCTCACCGGCGCCGACATCGCCGACAAGCCCGCCCGAGCGTGGTCACGCGCCATCGCCGGCCAGTTCGGCAAGCTCAAAGCCGAGAAAAAGAGCGAGACCAACGACGACCTGCACATCGAGCAACTGGCCCACCTCAGCCCAGAAGAGCTGGCCAGCATCGCCGTCTTGGCCAATGCCTGCGCCGCACGCAACAGCGAGCCCAACGCCGACGAGTTGAAGCTGCTGCGCAAGCCCCGTGCAGCAGTGGACATCGCGATGTTCGGCCGCATGCTGGCCGACACACCGGCCTTCAACATGGAAGCCGCCGTGCAGGTGGCCCACGCCATCACGGTGCACAAATCCGCCGTTGAAGACGACTTTTTCAGCGCCGTGGACGATCTGAATCTGGGCCTGGAAGACAAAGGCGCAGGCCACATCGGTGAGCGAGGCTACGGCGCCGGCCTGTTCTACCTCTACATCTGCATCAACCGCGAGTTGTTGCTGGAGAACCTGGGCGGCGACACGGCCCTCACCGCCCAGGCGCTGCAGGCACTGCCGCACGCCGTCACCCAGGTCTCGCCCACCGGCATGCAAAACAGTTTTGCCTCGCGCGCCCGTGCCAGCTACCTGCTGGCCGAAAAAGGCAAGCAGCAACCCCGCTCACTGGTGCAGGCCTTCCTGAAACCCGTCAAGCCGTATGGCGACCGCGACATGCTGGCCCTGGCCGTGGCCGCGCTCACCCAGCGCCGCGACAACTTCGACAAGGTCTATGGCGCCTGCGCCGACAGCCGCTGCCATTTCGATGTCGAGGCGGCCGAGGGCTCGCTGGCCGAGGTGGTGGCCTTCGTCAAGGGGTAGGCCATGCAGTTCCTGGTCTTCCAGTTGCAAGCCGCCCTGGCCGCCTGGGGCGATGTGGCGGTGGGTGAATACCGCGGCAGCCGCGACCACCCTGGCGAGTCGGCACTGATTGGCCTGCTGGGTGCCGCACTGGGTGTGCGGCGCGAGGACGAAGCGGTGCATGCCGCGCTGCGCGATGGGTATCGCTTCGCGGTGGGCGTGGTGGCCACCGGCCAATTGCTGCGCGACTTCCACACCGCCCAGGTGCCAGGCCGCACTGCGCTGACGGGCCGGCCGCACTACACCCGGCGCGACGAACTGAACCTGCCCAAACACGGGCTCAACACCATCCTGTCCACGCGCGACTACCGACAGAACGCCGCTTGCGCTGTGGCGGTGCAAGCGCTGCCGGCTGCGCCGCACACGCTGGCCGACTTGGCGCTGGCCCTGCGCGAGCCCCGCTTTGTGCTGTACCTGGGGCGCAAAAGCTGCCCTCCGGCCGCACCGCTGGCGCCACAGGTGACAGAAGCCGAATCAGCCCATGCCGCCATCACCGCCTACCTCGCCGCCGCCGACCCGCCCGCCACGCTGCGCTACCTGGCTTGGCCGGACGGCATGCAAGCCGGCCTGCCAGCCCACCTGAGCGCAGCCCGCAAAGACCGCCTGATCCGCCGCCAGGGCTGGCATTTTGGCGACCGAATTGAACACCTGGCCCTGCTGGCCGAGGACGACTGACCATGCACTTCAGCCTGATCACCCCTACCCCTGGTCACGAGCGCGACGCAGCGCACGAGTGGACTCGCAGCGCCTACGTGGAACACCAATGGCTGTGGCAGTTTTTGCCGGCGCCGCCCGGCACGCAGCGCAGCTTTCT
>JANLOP010000145.1:0-9762 GCA_031366635.1 Betaproteobacteria bacterium
CCTGGCCGACCGGCTGGCGGAGGCTTTTGCCGAGCGCCTGCACCAGCGGGTGCGCACCGATTTGTGGGGCTACGCGGCCGACGAGGTGCTGAGCCCGGTGGAGTTGATCGCTGAAAAATACCGGGGCATCCGCCCCGCGCCGGGCTACCCGGCCTGCCCCGACCACAGCGTGAAGCGGGCGATGTTCGAGGTGCTGGACGGTGCAGACATCGGCATGGGCCTGACCGACAGCCTGGCCATGACGCCGGCCGCCAGCGTGTCGGGCTTCTACCTGGCGCACCCGGACGCCACTTACTTCAATGTCGGCCGCATTGGCGATGACCAGTTGCTGGACTGGGCGGCGCGGCAGGCGATTGGCGCCGACGACGCCCGGCGCTTGCTGGCGCCCGCACTCGGGTAGGCCGGCCCGGCGCGAGAATCCGGCGATGACCGAAACCACCCGCACCGCCGCGCTGCTGCTCAACATCGCCCACGCGCTCGACCATCTCTTCTTGCTGATCTTTGCCACCGCCGTGGCGGCCATCGCCACGGACTTCGGCTTTGCGCGCTGGGAGGATGTAATGCCCTACAGCGTGGGCGCGTTTGTGATGTTCGGCCTGGGCTCGCTGCCGGCCGGCAAGCTGGGTGACAGTTGGGGCCGGCGGCCGATGATGCTGGTGTTCTTTTTCGGCCTGGGCGCAGCGGCCTTGCTGGCGTCAATCACCCAGACGGTGTGGCAACTGGCGGCCGCGCTCACCTTGCTGGGCACGTTTGCCGCCATTTACCACCCGGTGGGCATCCCGATGCTGGTGCAAGGCGCCAGGCGGCCGGGCGCCACCATCGGCGTCAACGGACTGGCCGGCAACCTGGGCATTGCGGCGGCGGCGTTGGTCACCGGTTTTTTGGTGCAGGCCGTCGGCTGGCGGGCGGCGTTTGCCGTGCCCGGGTTGGCCTGCATCGCGCTGGGCTTGGTCTTTGCCCGCTTGATGCCGGCCGAGACCGAGCCACCGGCCAAACGCAGCCGGCCGGCCGCTGTCACGCTGGCGCCCGGCCAACTGGCGCGGTTGCTGATGGTGATGACGGTGGCCTCAGCCACGGCCGGGCTGCTGTTCAACCTCAGCACCAACGGCAATGGCCAGTTGCTGGCCGAGCGTTTCAGGGGCGTGGTGAATGACCCGGCCACCCTCGGCCTGCTGTTGGCGGCGGTGTACGCGGTGGCCTCACTGGCCCAGGTGGTGGTGGGCCGGCTGCTCGACCGGGTGCCGCTGCGGCGCTTGCAGTTGACCATCGTGCTGGCCCAGGCGCCGCTGCTGGTGCTGGCCTCCCAGGCGCAGGGCTGGTGGCTTTATGCCGCGCTGCTGGGCGTGATGATCCTGATCTTTGGCGCCATCCCGTTCACCGACGCGGTGATCGTGCGCTATGTGGACGACCGTATGCGCTCGCGGGTGGCGGGGCTGCGGCTCACCTTGTCGCTGGGTTTCAGCTCATTGGCGGTGTGGGCGTTGGGCCCGGTGGTCAAGGCCAGCGGCTTTGCCACCTTGCTGATGTGGATGGCCGGCATTTCACTCTGCACCGCCGCTGCCTTGCTGGCGCTGCCGGGAGAGCGCGCGGCGCAGCCGGCAGACGGCGTGCCCAATCCCGCGTGATGGGCGCTTGATGCCGGCCTGATGTGAGCCGGCCGGGCGCTGGCCCGTCAAGCCCCCGGCAGCGAGCGCCGGTACTGCATCGCCTCGGCCAGGTGGATCACCGCGATGGCCTCGGCGCCGGCCAGATCGGCAATCGTCCGGGCCACTTTGATGGCGCGGTGCAGGCCCCGGCCTGACCAGCCCAGCCGGGCGGCGGCTTGCTGCAAAAACCGGCGGGTGGGCGCGTCCAGCGGGCAAAAAGTGTCGAGTTGGGCGGCGCTGAGCATCGAGTTGGGCTGGCCTTGCCGCGCCATCTGCCGGGCGTGCGCCGCCGCCACCCGGGCCGCCACCGCCGCGCTGGTCTCGCCCTCGGCCTGGGCCAGCAAGTCGGCCGGTGCCACGGCGGCCACCTCCACTTGCAAATCGATGCGGTCGAGCAGCGGGCCCGACAATCTGCCCTGGTAGCGCGCCACCTGGTCGGGTGTGCAGCGGCAAATGCGGCCAGTGACTGCGGCGCCCAACCAGCCGCAGGGGCAAGGGTTCATCGCTGCCACCAGTTGAAAACTGGCCGGAAACTGCGCCGACCGCGCGGCCCGCGAGATCGTGATCTGGCGCGTCTCCAGCGGTTCCCGCAAGGCCTCCAGCGCGGCGCGAGGAAACTCCGGCAGCTCGTCCAGAAACAGCACGCCACCGTGGGCCAACGATATTTCACCCGGCCGGGGCGGTGATCCGCCGCCCACCAGCGCCACCGAACTGGCCGAATGGTGCGGCGACCGGACCGGCCGCTGGCGCCAAAGCGCGGCATCAAACCCGCCCGGCGCCAGCCCTTGCAGCGCGGCGCTGGCCAGTGCCTCATCGTCGTTCATCGGCGGCAGCAGCCCAGGCAGGCGCTGCGCCAGCATCGATTTGCCACTGCCGGGCGGGCCCACCATCAGCAGGCTGTGGCGGCCGGCCGCTGCCACCTCCAGCGCGCGTTTGGCGGCGGCCTGGCCGCGCACATCCCGCAGGTCGGCGCCCGCTGCGGCGGGCACGTCGGCCGGTGCCGTGGTGGCCGGCAACGGCGTGTGCAGGTCGCCGGCTTGCATCGCCCGCGTCACGTCCAGCAAGTGGCTGGCGCCGCACACCCGCACCGCTGCGGCGCGTGCGGCCTCAGTCGCGCTGGCCTGGGGCAGCACCAGCGTGCGGGTGCTGCCGCTGCGCTGCACCGCCAGGGCCAGTGCCAGGGCGCCGCGCACCGGCCGCAACTCACCGGCCAGTGACAGCTCACCGGCAAACTCACAGCCGGCCAGGCGGGCCGCGTCCAACTGGCCGGCCGCCGCCAGAATGCCCAACGCGATGGGCAAGTCGAACCGGCCGGTTTCCTTTGGCAAGTCGGCCGGCGCCAGGTTGACGGTGATGCGCTTGTTGTGCGGGAACGCAAAGCCCGAGTTCACCAGCGCGGCGCGCACCCGCTCACGCGACTCTTTGACTTCGGTATCGGCCAGCCCCACCAGCGTGAAGCTGGGCAGGCCGTTGGCCAGGTGCACCTCCACTTGCACCTCGGGTGCGTTCAGGCCGTCCAGCGCCCGGCTGATGATCACCGCCAACGACATCGTGCCTGGCCCCCCCCGGTGCCCCACTCGCCACGCTGTTGTGCAGCGTTGAAGGCCTGGATTGTGCAGCCGCCCGGCGGGCAGGCACGCCGGCGGTGCGTCCGGGCGTGACCCACTTGGCAACTCAGCAGCACCAAGCAAGTGCGCCAACGAGAGAATCACCTAAAGCGTGCGCTTTTGGTTCGATATCGGGCGCGCGCCGCACGGCGATGGGGCATTTTTGCGGGCAGGCGTGGTCGGCCCCAGCGTGGCACGGAAGCTGCAAAGGGCTGTGTCGAACCCGATTCAGCCACTGCTTGGAAACCCCCCCAAATGAAAATCACGCTCGCTGCCCTGTCCACGCTACTCGTCATCACGGCCCTGCCGCTGGCCGCCCAGGCCGAAGACGCACCCTCGACCACCTTCAACATCGGTGTGGTGTCGGACTACCGCTACCGCGGCATCTCGCAAAGTGGCCTCAAGCCAGCGCTGCAGGGCGGCGCCGACTACAGCAACCCCAACGGCATCTACTTGGGCACCTGGCTGTCGACCATCAAGTGGATCAAGGACGCCGGCAAGATCAACGGTGTAGACGCCGGCAACACCCCGGCCGAGTGGGACTTGTACGGTGGCTACAAGGGTGAGATCACCAAGGAAGTGACGTATGACGTGGGCGGCCTGTACTACCTGTATGTCAACAACAAAACCGGCAATGTTCCCGCCAGCGGCAGTGCTCCCGCCGGTGCCAACGCCAACACCTTCGAGTTGTACGGCGCGTTGACCTTCGGCCCGGTCACCGCCAAGTATTCGCATTCGCTGACCGACACCTTTGGCAACGGCAAAAGCAAGAACAGCGGCTACCTCGACATCACCGCCACGTTCGATCTGGGCAGTGGCCTCAGCCTGGCGCCGCACATCGGCCACCAGACGATCAAGCACTCCAGCCCGTCAGCCGCATACACCGACTATTCGCTGACGCTGGCCAAAGACTTTGGCAACGGCATCTCGCTCACTGCAGCGGCTGTGGGCACGGATGCCAACGAAAAGGTCTATTTCCGCCCCGATGGCAAGTTCACCGGCAAGTCCGCCCTGGTGGTGGGTGCCAAGTACAGCTTCTGATCCCGCCACAGCATTGAAACGGAGACTGCCATGAAGATGGTGACTGCCATTGTCAAGCCCTTCAAGCTTGATGAAGTTCGTGAAGCCCTCAGCGCCATCGGCGTGCAAGGCATCACGGTGACTGAGGTGAAGGGATTTGGCCGCCAGAAGGGCCACACCGAGCTGTACCGCGGTGCCGAGTACGTGGTCGATTTCCTGCCCAAGGTCAAGATCGAGGCGGCGGTGGACGACGCCATCGTCGACCGGGTGATCGAGGCCATCGAGGCCTCGGCGCGCACCGGCAAGATCGGCGACGGCAAGATTTTTGTCACCACGCTAGAGCAGGTGGTGCGCATCCGCACCGGCGAGACGGGCAAGGACGCGCTCTAGAAACGCCCGTCGTTTGCCTCTTGCTCGCCCCTTGCATGCCGCCGGTGTGCTGCCGGGGTGCCGCGTCCTGCGGCGCCCGCCCTTAAAAAAACACGTAGGAAAGATACAACCATGAGAAAGCTCATCGCTGGCCTCGCCCTGGGCCTTGCTGTCCTGGGTTTTGCGGGTGGCTCACTGGCGCAGGACACTGCTGCGTCGGCCCCGGCTGCCGCATCGGCCCCGGACGCCAAAGCCCCGGCGGCAGCGCCCGAGGCGCCGGCAGCGGCCGACGCCGCATCGGCCGCCGCGCCCGCTGCGTCCACCCCGGTGGCCAACAAGGGCGACACCGCCTGGATGCTGGTTGCCACCTTGCTGGTCATCATGATGACCGTGCCCGGCCTGGCCTTGTTCTACGGCGGCCTGGTGCGCAGCAAGAACATGCTGTCGGTGCTGATGCAGGTGATGGTCACCTTCTCGCTGATCGTGGTGCTGTGGGCGCTGTATGGCTACAGCCTGGCTTTCAGCGAGGGCAACGCCTTTGTCGGTGGGCTTGACCGGCTGTTCATGAAGGGCTTGTTCGACCCGGCCAAGGGTGAGTTTGCGATGGCCGCCACCTTCAGCAAAGGCGTGTACATCCCGGAGTTGTTGTTTGCCGCCTTCCAGGCCACCTTTGCCGGCATCACCTGCTGCTTGATCGTCGGTTCTTTTGCCGAGCGCATCAAGTTCTCGGCGGTGTTGCTGTTCACCGCACTGTGGTTCACCTTCAGTTATGCGCCGATTGCCCACATGGTGTGGTTCTGGATGGGCCCGGACGCTTACGCCAACAAGGGCGTGGTCGAGGCGATGGACGGCAAGGCCGGCTTGCTGTGGCAGTGGGGCGCGCTGGACTTTGCCGGCGGCACGGTGGTGCACATCAATGCCGCCGTGGCCGGGCTGGTGGGGGCTTTCATGATCGGCAAGCGCATCGGCTACGGCAAGGAAGCGATGGCCCCGCACAGCCTGCCGCTGACGATGGTGGGCGCGGCGATGTTGTGGGTGGGCTGGTTCGGCTTTAACGCCGGGTCGGCGCTCGAAGCCGGCAACTCGGCGGTGTTGGCCTTCATGAACACCTTCACCGCCACGTCAGCCGCCGTGCTGGCCTGGTGCCTGGGCGAGGCCATGCACAAGGGCCGGGCATCGATGTTGGGCGCTGCCTCGGGCGCGGTGGCCGGCCTGGTGGCCATCACCCCGGCGGCCGGCAATGTGGGGCTGATGGGGGCGATCGTGATCGGCTTCATTGCCGGCTTTGCCTGCCTGTGGGGTGTCACCGCCCTGAAAAAGATGATCGGCGCCGATGACACGCTGGACGTGTTTGGCGTGCACGGCGTGGGCGGCATCGTCGGTGCGCTGCTGACGGGGGTGTTCAACAACCAGTCGTTGGGCGGGCCGGGCCTGGTGTCGGACTGGGTGACTGCCACCGTCACCAGCAAGCCGATCATCGAGCAGCTCATCATCCAGGCCAAGGCCGTGGGGGTGACCATCGTCTGGTCGGGCGTGGTGGCCTTCATCGCCTTCAAAATCGTCGATCTGGTGATCGGCTTGCGCGTGACGGAAGAAGAAGAGCGCGAAGGGCTGGACATCAGCTCACACGGCGAGACGGCTTACAGCAAGTAAGTTTGGCTGCGCGGCACTTGCCCCCAAGATCAGCCAGCGGTTGATCTACGGTGGAAACTTGAAGGGCGCCTCGGCGCCCTTTTCTTTTGTGGGTATTGGTTTGTGGCGGCTGGTCCATTTGCAGATAGTCGAAGCGTTCATCAGGCATCAAGGCTGCCCGGCAAAAAACCTCGTCGCGATCAGGACGCGGCCAATGGCTGGTACACCTGCGTGTTCCGGTCAATCTGATCAGCCGGTTTGGCGACTTGCGCAGTGGCTTCGCCACACGCTGCCGTCATTTTTGCGACGGGGCGCTGCAGCCGCAATGCAGCGGGAGCCGACTTTCGATCTGCACTCGCGAACTCACGGTCGCGGCCAGATCTGTCACTCCCAGATCGCCCGCAAAGCGCCTATTCGCCTTCCCGCAGCGCAGAGAAATCGGTGAGCTGCGCCCCGCGCAGAAGGACGACTGCCACGATGCATCGTAGACATTTCAAAGCATTGATTTGTAAAGAGTTTTTTGTTGGAAACGGTTCATGAGGATGCGTCAATATCGCTCCTAAGCTATTGATTTATAGAAGAATTCTCCGTCTTGTCGGGCAGCCATCTATCGCTTGTCATCGAACCTCAATCGATTGGAGGCGTACTCATGCACCAAGCCCAGGACATCGGTGCCAAACAGCCCGACATTGCACCCACGGCTGCAACAGGTCCGCAAGTCAATCTCGAAGTGGACCTTGAGGACTTGTCTAGCATCACACTCGCGCGCTTGGTGGAAGAGGTCAGGAACGAGGATCTTCCTGGCGCAACAAAGTACGACAGAACCTACAACCGCCACAACCGGTGACCGGCAGCGCCATCGAGGTCGACTCCGTCCTGCTGAAGGTCGCCAGCCGCTGCAACATCGATTGCAGCTACTGCTACGTCTACAACATGGGGGACGATGGGTGGCGCGACATGCCGGCGCTGATGTCGGATGCGACCATCCACGCCGTCTGCGATGCACTGGACACGTTGCGACAGGATCAGCAGCGCTGCTTTGCGGTTGTCCTCCATGGCGGCGAACCGCTGATGATGGGCGCGCGCAGGCTGGAGCACATGCTTCGGTCGCTGCGTCGTGTCCTTCCGGAAGGCGCCAACCCGTTGAGCCTACAAACCAACGGCGTCTTGATCACACGGGACATCCTCGACATCTGTGCCAAGTACGCTACGTCGTTGTCTGTGAGCCTGGATGGACCCCGGCCCATCAACGATCAATTCCGCATCGGCAAGCGCGGGGAAGGTACCCATGACGATGCGGTTCGCGGTATCCGTTCGCTGCGCGACCATCCGGAGTCGAACGCCTTGTTCTCTGGTGTCTTGGCAGTCATCAATCCACTGTCGTCACCGCAGGAGGTCTATCACTACCTTAAGGGACTCGGGGCGCCATCGATCGACTTCCTCTACCGGGATGGCAATCACACGACCCTCCCTTTCGGCAAGGCGTCGTTCGCATCGACAGAGTATGCGCAATGGCTCGTCGAAGTGCTCGACGTGTACCTTGGCGATCCCGCCCCGCCGCGAATCAGGTTCCTCGATGACCTCATCAAGCTGTGCCTTGGCGGCCGTGGTATCAAGGAGGGCAGCGGACAGGTGGACTTCGGCATAGCGATCATCGACAGTGATGGAAGTATCACAAAGAACGACACCCTGAAGAGCACCTACAACGGCGGGGATCGCTTTCGCCGGACAGTGTCGGTGCACACGCACCGGTTGAGCGAGGTGTTCGCCAGCCAGGAGTTCAAGGAGTACTTCGCGATTCAGCGTCCGACGTCGCCGGCATGTCGTGGTTGTTCCGACCTGGCTATTTGTGGGGGAGGCATGCCGCTGCACCGCTGGCGCGATGGCAGTGGGTTCGACAATCCGTCGATCTACTGCGCCGACCAGCGCTACTTGATCAGTGCCATTCGCCATCGATTGCAGCGTGCGGGACTGAGTTCATGAATCTAGCTGCCATTGCCGCACGGTCCGTCTTGACGTCACCGTTTCCGCACTTCTTCGTCCGCGATGCACTGGGCTCCGAAAGGAGTTTGACCTTCCTGCGTTGGCTGGAGACCGATGCGCCCTGGCAGTTGAAAATCGCATCGTTCTATCAGCAGTATGAATTCAGTGTGTGCGGTATCGTGCTGCCAAGCGCGATCCAACCGTTCTTCAGCCCGTCGAAAATCGAAGCGTTGAAGCAGTGTGTCGCTGATTCGTTTCGCACGACGCTTGCGTCTCGCCACGACATCTCCGTGCACAAGCTAGTTCCGGGTCAGCGTATTCGCATTCACAACGACTACATTGCGGGTCAAGAATCGCATCGCGTGCTGGTCCAGCTCAACCGAAATTGGACGGACGACAACGGTGGTGCGCTGCTCTTCTTCGGCGCGGAAGACGCGAGCGACATACGCAAGGCGTTCCGGCCGCTGCACGACAGCTGTGTCGCCTTTGAAATCTCGCCGCAGTCGCACCATGCCGTGACGCCGGTCGTGCAGGGCGAGCGCTACACGTTGGTGTATTCGTTCTACCGGGACGAACAGTGAGCGACCTGGCGGCCTTGTCGCTCGATTGCATCCTGGATCCATCGGTCCCGTTGTGGTGGCCCGGCTTGGCGCGCCATCTGGTCGATGACCTGTGCCGGAAGCGCGGGCTCGACTTGGCCACGTACTCCACCTCGGCATGGGTGACCGAAGGGTCGGTATCGCCGCATCGACTGTTTTCCGTGCGAAGCACGTATCAAAGCGATGCTAAAACTGTGGTTGAGGTTTTGTCACCAGCGGTGCAACGACGCTATGACATTTCCGGATGCCGGTTCTGGGAAGTCGACGAACTCGCGAAGGGCGCTCCGCTCAGACTTCTTGTCTGCGCGCTGGATGAAATTGCCGCGGTGCCCGAACTGGCGCAAACCGTAGGGCAGCTTGCTCGCAGAGTTCATCTGCTGGTGCCCGATGACGACGCCTACGATGTCAACTTCAGCGAGCCGGAACTGCCATTTTCGGTATTCGTGTCAATGCCTCTGCGGCCGCTTGAGCACCTGCGATGGCGCGTGGCCGAGGCAATCGTCCACGAAGCCGGTCACTTGCAGTTGTCGCTGGTTGAACGCATCGTCCCCTTGATCGCGTCGCCGCAGGCGCAACACTACTCGCCATGGCGCAAGACAGCGCGTTCGGTGGTCGGCGTATTGCACGGCCTTTATGTCTTCGGCGTCATTGCCGAATGGATCTCACGGTCGTCGGCACCAAACGCCCACGTTCGGCAACGACTGACCGAGATTGCCCGTGAGGCCGGGCAGATCCACGATTTTCCGGAAGCCGATGGCTTGACGCAGACAGGTGCCAGATTGGCGCGCAGCATTTTGGCGCGCGTCAGCGCTGCGGCATCATCCCCAGTTTCCGCTGAATCCGAGAACGAAGTGACTCTCCAGGGAACGCGATGACCAAGCGCCCGACGCCTGCAACTTACTTAAC
>JANLOP010000161.1:0-8333 GCA_031366635.1 Betaproteobacteria bacterium
GTGGCCGCCAACACCGTGCCCAGGTCGTTCACCGAGTCGGTGGCGCCCAACACCGCGCTGCTGTCCAGGAGCGTGGTGCTGGCCACGGCGCTGGTGGGCACCAGCTCCAAGATCGGCATGACCGGCATGTTCATGCCCAGCAGCACCCTGGCCGCCTGGCTGGCCAGCGGCAGCGGCCTGGTGCTGGGCACCGGCGTGGTGCTGAGCGAGGGCGTGGTGCTGTCCGAGGGCGTGGTGCTGAGCGAGGGTGTGGTGCTGAGTGAGGGCGTGGTGCTGTCCGAAGGGGTGGTGCTGAGTGAAGGCGTGGTGCTGAGCGAGGGCGTGGTGCTCAGTGAGTCCATCACCGGCGCGGTGCGCGCCAGCAGCCTGGTCGGCCCGATCGGCGAGCCTTGATCGGGGCCAGGCCCAAGGCCTTGACCGGTGCGGCGCTCAAGTCGGCCGGGTGATGGCCGACAACCCCATTGAGCCCGCTGCGGTTTGGCGGCAAACAGGGCGCTTGCCACCCTCCTCTAGCCTGGCCCAACAGATGCCGAACCCGCCCATCCTGCCTGTGTCAGACCCGTCTGCCCGACCACGCCCGACCGGCCAACCGCCCCCATTGCGCCCACCCGGCCCGGCGGGCCGGTGGTGGCAGCGCCTGCATGCGGCCCTGATGCCCGACTACAACGCCGGCGCCACCACGTACTGGTGGACGATGGTGCTGCTGGGCGCCGGTGTGCAGGTGCACGCCGTATCGCTGCTGCTGCCGCTGGGCATCGGCATGCAGGCCCAGGTCTTGTTCGGCTGCGCGGTGGCCATGCTGGCGGGCTTGTTTCCCGTGCGCATCCCGGGCTCGAAGAACTCCTTTGCCGCCGGTGAGGTGTTCATCATGCTGCTGCTGCTGATGCAGGGCCCGGCGGCAGCCGCACTGGCCGCTGCCGGTGAGGCCCTTGTCGGCGCGGCGCGCAGCTCCAGGCGCTGGACCAGCCGCCTGGTCAGCCCGGCCACCGCCGGGGTGTCGATGCTGCTGATGGGCTCGGCTTTCCGGGCGGCCACCGAGCAACTCAACCTCGGCGGCGCCTACCAGGAGGCGATGGTGGTGCTGCTGGCGATGCTGTTTGCCATCGGCCACTTTGGCCTGAACACGCTGATGATCACCTGCGTGATGCACTTGAAGCGCAACGAGCCGCTGCGCCTGACGGCTTTTTTGTCCAGCTTTGGCTGGGTGGGCACCACCTACGCCGTCAGCGCGCTGATCGCCGGCCTGCTGTTCATGGCCTTCAAGGCCACTGGCATCGGCGTGATGGCCGGCGCCGTGCCCATCATCATCCTGCTGCTGGTGATGTTGCACTACCACTTTCGCCAGCGTGAATCCGATGAGCAATCGCAAGCCGTGCGCATCGACGCCGCCGAGCGCGAGGCCGCGCAATCGGCGCGCCACCTGCAGCAACTGCGCGAGAGCGAGCTGCGCTTTCACAGCGCTTTCTCGCATGCCGCCATCGGCATGGCGCTGGTCTCCACCAGCGGCCAGGTGCTGCAAGCCAACCCGGCCCTGTCTGCGCTGCTGGGCTGTGCGGTGGACGCGCTGGTCGGGCGCGACTTCAAGACTTTTGTGCACGATGAAGACCTGGGCATTCTGGCGCGCCAGTGGCAGGCCTTGCTGGCCCGGGATGGATCGGATACGACGGTGGAGCTGCGCTGCCTGCGTCCGTCGGGCGAGACGGTTTATGTCGCCATGCACAGCGGCCACTTCTCAGACCGCGACGCGAGTGAGCCCTGCCTGATCCTGCAAGCCCAGGACATCACCGCCCGGCGTGATGCCGAGGCCCAACTGCTGCACATCGCCTACCACGACAGCCTGACCTCGCTGGCCAACCGGATCCGCTTTGGCAACTGTCTGGCGCAAGCCATCGAGCGCTGCAAACAAGACAAGCGCTGGCAATTTGCCGTGATGTACCTCGACTTCGACCGCTTCAAGCTGATCAACGACACGCTGGGCCACAGCGCCGGGGATCGGTTCTTGACGATGGTGGCCAAGCGCATCCAGTTGCAGGTGCGGCCCACCGACACCGTGGGCCGGCTGGGCGGCGATGAGTTTGCCGTGCTGGTCGAGAACCTGGGCCATGAGGACGCCACCATCGCCATGGCCGAGCGCCTGCAGCGCGCGCTGGCCGCGCCCTATCAGCTTGACGGCACGGAGGTGAACAGCAGCGCCAGCATCGGCATCACCTTCAGCAGCGTGGGCTACGACACACCGGGCGACGTGCTGCGCGACGCCGACATCGCGATGTACCGCGCCAAGGCGGCCGGCCGGGCCCGCATCGCGCTGTTTGATGCCAGCCTGCGCGCGCAACTGGCGGCGCAGGTGAACATGGAGCGTGAGCTGCGCCGCGCCATCGACCAGAAACAATTGACGCTGGCCTTCCAGCCGATCTACCACTTGGCCAGCGGCAGCATCGACAGCTTTGAGGCCCTGGTGCGCTGGACCCACCCCGAGCTGGGCCCGGTGCCGCCGGCCACTTTTGTGCCGATTGCCGAAGACTCGGCCATGATCAGCGCGCTCACCGACTGGGTGCTGGGCGCCGCCTGCGCGCATTTAAAGGCTTTTCAAGTGCGCTCACCCGGCGCCCGCAAACCCCGGGTGCATGTCAACGCATCGGGCACCGACATGTGCCGCGCCAGCTTTGTCGCCCAGGTGTCGGCCGCGCTGCTGAGCAACGGGCTGGAGGCGCACCAGCTCACCCTGGAAATCACCGAAAGCACGCTGATGCACAGGCTCGACAGCGCGCTGGAGGTGATGGCCAAGCTGCGCGAGATCGGCGTGGGCTTGAGCGTGGACGACTTTGGCACCGGCTACTCGTCGCTGTCATACCTGTCCACCTTGCCGATCACCAGTTTGAAGATCGACCGCTCGTTTGTGCAGCGCCTGCAGGGCGGCGCGGAGAACAGCAAAGATGCCGAGGTGGTGCGGGCGGTGATCACGCTGGGCCAGGCGCTGGGCAAAACGGTGATTGCCGAGGGCATCGAGACGCCGGTGCAACTGGCGCAACTGATGGCGCTGGGCTGTGAGCTGGGCCAGGGCTATCTGCTGGCCCGGCCGCTCAGCCCCGAGCGGGCGGCGGCGCTGGCGCACGACGATGCCCGTCGGCAGATGCCCGGCGGGCTGGATGGGCGGGACGCGCTGCCGCTGCAGCCGCCCGACGCCTGGTCAGTGGGCCAGCCCGATTGGGCGTTGACGGTGCATTGAGCGGGCGGGCTGCTGCTGCGAAGCATGCATGGCGCGCTGGTCCAGCAGCCTCACCCAAACCCCTCCCGCAGGCGCGACAGCAACTGGGTTCGAAGTCAAACCCTTTTCAGGTAGTTTCAGGCTGTGGACAACCGGCCTGCCAGGGCTGGCCAGGCTTGATGAGCGCATCGATGACCGTGCGCAGTTTGTGCATACAAGCAAGCAACGCGAATTTCTTGGGTTTGCCAGCAGCGCCAAGCCGTTGGTAAAACGCTTTGATGGTGGGGCCGAACCGGGTTGCGCTCAGCGCGGCCATGTACAACGCCGCACGCACGTTGGCCCGCCCGCCAAGCGGGTTCGCCGGCCTTTGAACTTACCGCTGTTGCAGTTCAGCGCCACCACGCCGACGAATCCGGACAGTGGCTGTTATCACGCCAAGTCCAACCAGCAATAGCACATAGGTTTCTGCTTCGGGAACCGCTCCCAAAGCGACGGCCGCATCTTGGCTAACTGTTGACGGACCGATGCCTCGGTGCAGCAATAAATCCGACTGCAACACGAACGATTGCTAATTAAGTTTGCCATGATCTTTCGAAAGCACAGGAAATTTGTTGCCGCTAAAGTTGAGTTCTTTTTTTTAAATCTCAGACCATGAATTCAGTACGCGATAGCCACTCGTTGCAAGCTATTTTTCCTGCCATTATCGGAAGTATTCAAACCTTATTTTTCGCGTCTTTCTTGCTGTTATCACCATTCACGGCACTCGCGGCACCGGAGGAGATCCAGGTATATTTGGACGACCTTCGCGCACCGCATCAACTGGGTGTAGATTTTCACAGCAATTTCGTCGTATCCGGTCGCTCAACGCCCGACTATTCTGGCGAACAGCCGCCAGCCAAGGTGTATCGCCTGACACCCGAATTCGCCTTCGGTCTGAGCCCGACGACAGAACTTGGCTTCTACCTTCTCTCGACCCGGGCCGATGATGGGCGCGTCCACGGCGATGGCGTCAAGGCGCGGATCAAGTACATCGCCCCTCACGATATTGAGGCGGGTCTGTTTTGGGGTGCTAATTTTGAAATTGGCCGGAGCAGTAAGCGAGTTTCCGAGACCGCTTGGAATGCTGAAATCAAAGGCATTCTTGGCTACCGCACGGGACCATGGACGTTGGCCGTCAATCCGAACATTGACTGGAGCCTTTCTCAAACCGGCGGGCCGGCGACTGGGCAAGTCGATTTGAAGGTCAACTACACAGTCGACTCGAAAACACAGATCGGCATGGAAAGCTACAACGAGTTTGGACCCATCAGACATTTGTCCACTTCGGCCAGCAACAGCCGCATTCTGTTTGCCGTTCTCGACCGAGACTTTGGCGCGTTTGATCTCAATGTCGGTCTGGGGCGAGGTATTTCGCAGGCCGCTGACAAATGGGCGATCAAGTTCATTCTCGGCACAAACTTCTAAAAGTTTTGGGCCCCGCGAAAAGCCCGCCAAAAAACTCAGCCCTTCTTCACCAGCGGGCAACTGCTGCGCGACAGCGGCAAATACGCCTGGTCGGCCGGGATGGTGGCCTTGAGTTTGTAGTAATCCCACGGATACTGCGATTCACTGGGTTTCTTCACCTCAAAAACATACATCTCGCGCACCAGCCGGCCGTCCTCGCGGATCTTGCCGTTTTTCGTCATGAAGTCATTCACCGGCAGCTCACGCATTTTGGCCATCACCGCTGTGGTTTCATCGGTGCCGGTGGCTTGCACCGCCTTCAGATAATGCGTGATGGCCGAGTAGGTGCCGGCCTGCGCCATATTCGGCATGCGCTTGTGTTTCTCAAAAAAGCGCCGGCTCCATTTGCGGGTTTCTTCATTCGCGTCCCAATAAAACGCCTCGGTCAGCAACATGCCCTGGGCCAACGGCAGGCCGATGGAATGGATGTCGTTGATAAACACCAGCAGCGCCGCCAGGCGCTGGGTTTTGGTGATGCCAAACTCATGCGCCGCCTTGATGGCATTGACCGTGTCGCCGCCTGCATTCGCCAGGCCGATGATCTTGGCCTTCGACGTCTGCGCTTGCAGCAAGAAGGATGAAAAATCCGAGGCATTCAGCGGGTGCCGCACCGACCCGATCACCCGGCCGCCTTCGGCCTTGATGACCTCGGTGGTGTCTTTCTCCAGATTCGTGCCGAAGGTGTAATCGGCGGTCAAGAAAAACCAGGTGTCGCCGCCGGTCTTGACCACGCCGCGCCCGGTGCCGGCGGCCAGCGCGTAAGTGTCATACGTCCAGTGCACCGACACAGCCGAGCAGTTCTCGTTGCTCAACCGGCTGCTGGCGGCACTGGGGAACAACACAATCTTGTTCTTCTGTTTGGCCACCTCCAATGCGGCCAGCGCCGGCGCGGTAGCGGCCACGTCGGCCAGCATGTCCACCTTTTGGGTATCAAACCATTCCCGCGCTTTGGCCGCCGTCAGGTCGGCCTTGTTCTGGTGGTCGGCAAAAATCAACTCGATGGGGTTGCCCAGCACCTTGCCGCCAAAATCGTCCACCGCCATCCTGGCCGCGATCACCGAGCCCGGGCCGACGATGTCGGCATACACCCCCGACATGTCCAGCAGCAGACCGATCTTGACAATGCCGTCGGATATTTTTTCTTGCGCCAGCGCGCTGCCAGGCGCGGCGGCCAAGGCCAGCAGGGCGGCGGCGGCCATCGTGACCAGGGCCGGACGGCGAGTGGGTGGGGATTGAGCGGGCGGCAAAGGCAGGGTCAAGTCGGTCTCCATCGGTTGGCATCGGCCTGTGTCCGCCCCGGGGCGGGCGGATGGCGGCAAAGTCTAGACGCCACGACCGCGCCGGTGAATGCGCAGTAACCAACGGATCAGGGCGCTAAAAAGTCACCCCACCCCCGCCAGCAGACTTTCGTACGGGATTCGCAAGCCATCGTGAAGCTGCTTGACCATCCTCAGGCTCAACGGGCGTTTGCGGTTCAGTACCTCTGAGACCCGCCCGCTGCTGCCGATAAAGGGCTCCAGATCACGCGGTGTCAGCCCTTGTTGTTCCATCCTGAATTTGATGGCCTCAACCGGATCGGCCGAGCCAAAGGCGTAGTGCCTGTTTTCGTAGGCTTCGATCAAGGTCACCAGCACATCGCGTTCGTCAGCGTCGACGCTGCCCTCGTCGGCCTGGAACAGGCCCTCAAGGCGGTGAAACGCCGCGCGCAAGTCGTCGTCGGTGCGGATGGGTTTAATAGTCATTGACGTTCTCCACATTGATCTTGTCGTACTGCGCATGCGTGCCGATGAACTTCACCCAGACGATGCCGGCGCGATACTGCATTTCAACCACCAGCCGGTATTTGTTGCCGCCGACATTGAAGACGACCCGGTTGTTGGCGCAGATGCTGGCCTGGGCATACTGGTCTTTCACGCCCTGCGGTGATGTCCAGGCGGCTTTGAGCGCTTCTTCGTGCCAAACCAGCAGCGGGCCCTGCGCGTCGCCGTGTCCGGGTTGCTGCCAGAACTTCATCAGCGTGCTTTTTGAGATCACCCGCATGGCGTTTGGCTCTCCCGTTTTGGGAGAATTGTACGGTCATGTCCTCCCCTTCAACCGTTGCCTGACCCGCCCTGCCGCCTCTGGCACCCGCTCGCCAACCCCCACGATGATTTCGCCCAGCCTCCCCTCCTGCGTCTTGCCCACCCTCAGCGCCCGCGACTTCATCCAGAAATGGGGCGCCGCCGGCACGGCCCAGCACTTGAATGAGCGGGCCGGCGCGCAAGCCCACTTCATTGACCTGTGCCGGCTGCTGGGCGTGGCCGAGCCCGATGACCCGCAGCGGTATTGCTTTGAGCGCGGTGTGGCCAAGACCGGCAGCGCGGCCGATTCAAGCCCGTCGCGCAGCGAACCCCGAACCAACGGCTTTGCCGATGTCTGGCTGAAAAATCACTTTGCCTGGGAATACAAGGCCCCCGGCAAAAGCCTGGACGGTGCGCTCAAGCAATTGATGATGTACGCGCTGCCGCTGGACAACCCGCCGTTGCTGGTGGTGAGCGACCGGCTGCGCATCGAGATCCACAGCCATTTCACCGGCACGCCGAGTGAGCGCCATGTCATCACGCTGGACGACCTGGCCCGCCCCGACGCCCAGCACACCCTGCGCGCGCTGTGGGCCGACCCAGACCACTTCAAACCCCGGCGCAGCAACCGCCAAATCACCGAGGACGCCGCCCGCACCTTTGCCGCCACGGCCGAGCGGCTGCGCGCCGCCGGTGCGCCGGCCGGCCAGGTGAGCCATTTTTTGACGCAGTGCGTGTTCTGCTTTTTTGCCGAGGACGTGGGCCTGCTGCCCGAGCGGCTGTTTGAGCGGCTGGTGGGCGTCAACGTCAGCCCGGACCGCCTGCGCGTGCAGCTTGATGCGCTGCTGGCCACGATGCGCAGCGGCGGCCTGTTTGGCGTGCACGACATCGCCTGGTTCAACGGCGGGCTGTTCCAGGCGGTGGCCGTGCCGCCGCTGGCGCTGGCCGACGTGGCCGCGCTCAAAGCCGCCAGCGCGCTGAACTGGGCGGCCATCGACCCCAGCATCTTCGGCACGCTGTTTGAGCGCGGGCTCGATCCGGCGGTGCGCAGCCAGTTGGGCGCCAATTACACCGACCCGGCCACCATCAACCGGGTCATCACCCCGGTGATTGCCCGCCCGCTGCTGGCCGACTGGGCGGCCCTGCTGCCCGGCTTGCGGGCGGCGCTGGCGCGCAGCAAAAAGCACGGCGACAAGGCTTATCGCGACGCGCAGGCGCTGTTTGTCGGCTTTCTTGAGCGGTTAAAGAACTTCCGCGTGCTGGATCCGGCCTGCGGCAGCGGCAACTTCCTGTACCTGGCGCTGAAGTGTTTGAAAGATATTGAGCACCAGGCCAATCTGGAGGCCGAGGCGCTGGGCCTGCAACGCCAGATCGATGTCACCGGCCCGCACAACGTGCTGGGCCTGGAGATCAATGAGTACGCCGCCGAGCTGGCCCGCATCACCGTCTGGATTGGTGAGCTGCAATGGCGGCTGCAACGCGGCTATGGCTTCAAGCTGAACCCGGTGCTGGCGCCGCTGGACCACATCGAGACGCGGGATGCGGTGCTGGGCGCCGATGGTGTG
>JANLOP010000186.1:0-31121 GCA_031366635.1 Betaproteobacteria bacterium
CCCGCGCCGGCCAGCACGACGGTGGCGGCGATCAGCGTCAAGGCCTTGCGGCGGGTGGCGCTGGCGGCGGCCGCTGGATCGGCTTGGGCGGGTTGATTCGGCTGATTCAGCCGACTCGGCTGACTCGGCTGACTCGGCTGATTCAGTGGAATCGTTTGATTTGGCGGGTCGGGCGGAATGGGCAGGGATTCAGGCATGGCGGCAGGGTGGGGCAAGCAAAGAGGATTGGCGTTGTCGGCCGGGCCGGATCAGCGCAGCGGCGGCGCTGGCGCGTCCAGCAGCGCGGTGCGGGCGGGTATGGCGGATGTCGCGGGCGTAGTGGATATTGCGGATGTGGCTGAAGTGGCAGATGTGGCGCCTTCGCTGGGTTCATCGCGCCAGCCGCCGCCCAGCGCTTGCATCAATTGCGCCTGCACGTCCAGCGCCCGCGCCTTCAGCTCAGCGGCCTGGGTGCGCTGGGCCAGCACGCCGGATTCGGCGCCCAGCACCACCAGGTAAGTGCCCAGGCCGGCGCGGTAGCGCTGCAAGGCCAGGTCGTAGGCGTCCTCGGCCAGGCCCAGCGCCAGCGCCTGCTCAAGCTGCTGGCGGGCCAGCGATTGGCCGCTGCTGGCGGCGTCGGCCACCTCGTGGGCGGCGGCCAGCACCGCGCCGTTATAGGCCGCCACCGCCGCATCGGCGTCGGCCGCCCGGCCGCGCAAGTTGGCGCGCAGCCGGCCGCCATCAAACAACGGCAGGCGCAGCGCCGGGCCGACACCGGCGTTCAGGCTGCCGGCCGACAACAAGCGGTCCAGCCCGAGGGCGTTCAGGCCGACAAAGCCCACCAGGTTGATGTCCGGATAAAACTGGCTGCGGGCCAGCGCCACGTCTTGCGCGGCGGCCTCTACCCGCCAGCGCGCGGCCACCACGTCGGCGCGGCGGCCCAGCAGGTCAGCGCCCAGCCGGCCGGGCAAGGGCAGCGCGGTGAGCGGCGCCAGCCTGGGGCTCAGGCCATCCTGCGCCTGCGGCGCCTGGCCACTGAGCAAAGCCAGCCGGTGCCGGGCCAGCGCGATCTGGCCGTCCAGCGCCTCGATCTGGCTGCGCGCGTCGGGCAGGCCGGACTCGGCCTGGCGCAACTCCACCCGGCTGTCAATGCCGGCCTGCACCCGCTGCCGGGTCAGCGCCAGCAGGGCCTTGCGCTGGCTGGCGGTTTGCTGGGCCAGGCCGTGCAACGCCACCAGCCGGGCCAGGCCGACGTAAGCCCGCGTCACCTGGCCGGCCAACAACACCCGGGCGGCTTGCAACTCGGCCCGGCTGGCCTGCTGCTGGCCGAGTGCGGCTTGCAGCGCGGCGTCATGCCGGCCAAAAAAATCGAACTCGATGCTGGCGCTGGCTTGCAGATTGCCGAGGTTGTAAGTGCCGCCGGCCAGCGGCGGCGGCACCAGGCCGTGCTCGGTGTAGCGCTGGCGGGTGATGTCCAGCGCGGCGCCGGCTTGCGCGCCCTGGCCGGCCCGGGTGGCATCGGTGCTGGCGCTGGCGCGGGCCAGCCGGGCGGCGGCCTGGGCCAGGCTGGGCTGGCCGGCCAGGGCCTGGTCGATCAGCGCGTCCAGCGCCGGGTCGCCCAGCGCCTGCCACCAGCGTGCATCGGCAAACGGCGTCGCCGCATCGGCCGACAAGCCCGCCGCCGCCGGTGCCAGCAAGGCCAGCGGCGCCGGCAGCACACCCGGTGAGGCACAGCCGGTGAGCTGGGTGACGAGCAGGCCGGCGGCGGCAACGGCGGTGATGGCGGTGGCCAGCACCACCGCCAGCGGCCGGCGCGCGGCCGCGCTGCAGCCCGACGCCGATCCCCGAAGGGCCGGGTCAGTGGCGTGGGTGACCCGTCGGGCAACCGGCAGCAGGTGGGTGTCGGTGGTCATTCAGCGTCCTTCGTCGCGTTGGCGGGCTGGGCCAGGTCAGCCGTCGGGTCTTGGCCGCCTTCACTGGCGCCGTCGCGGGGTGCGTCGCGGGCAGCGTCGCGGGTGGCCTCCCGGCCACCCTCTCTCGCACATTCCCGCAGCCCCTCACCGTTGGCCACCATGCGCTGCAACAGCTCAATCAGCAGCCGCCATTCACTCTCGGCAAAACCAGCCAGGTGGGCGTTCAATACCTCGGACAGCACCGCAGGCACCTCGGCTGACACCGCGCGGCCAGCGTCGGTGAGCACCAACTTGACCACCCGCCGATCGGCCACTGAGCGCTCGCGCCGCAGCAGGCCCTTGGCCTCCAGCCGATCCAGCGCACGGGTCATCGCGCCGGGGTCGAGCGCCTGGTCACGCGCCAACGCGGCCATCGTGTCGCACTCGCCGCGCGCCATGCGGTACAGCGGCAGCCACTGGGCGTGGGTCAGGTCGTGGGCCAGCAGCCGGCGGTCAATTTGCAGCCCCACCGACTGCATCACCCGCTTGATCAAAAAGCCCACGCTGGTCTCGGGCCTGAGGGTCTGGGCGCAGTAAAAGTTGACGGGCGGCGGTGGGGTAGCAGGCATGGTGTCAATGTACTTGTCTATGCAATTATTGTGCAGGCAGTATTTGTTTAAGCTAGCGAATCGTGAGGGTATTCGGGGCCGGCCCCTACACTGGCGGCATGGCAAAACCCGATCACCGCGCCGCGTCCGCCACTCCCCGCTCGCTGTCGGGCCTCGGGCCTTTTTTGCGGCCTTACCGGGTGGGCATCGCACTGGCGCTGCTGTTTTTGGTGCTGGCCGCCGTCAGCACCTTGCTGTTCCCGATCGCGCTGAAATCGCTGATCGACCAGGGCGTGGTGGCGGCTGATCCGACCCAGCGCCTGATGGCATTGCGCGGCCATTTTTTGGCGCTGTTTGGCGTGGGCGCGGCGCTGGGCCTGTTCTCGGCGTTGCGGTTTTATGCCGTCACCTGGCTGGGTGAGCGCGTCACCGCTGATCTGCGCAATGCGGTCTATGCCCATGTCGTGCGGCAGAGCCCGGCGTTTTTTGAGACCACGGCCTCGGGCGAGGTGCTGAGCCGGTTGACCACCGACACCACGCTGGTGCAGACCGTTGTCGGGTCGAGCTTGAGCATGGGCCTGCGCAATGCGGTGATGGGCATTGGCGCGATGCTGATGCTGGTGATCACCAACCCCTACGTGATGACGCAGGTGCTGGGCATTCTGGTGCTGGTGGTGCTGCCCAGCCTGTACTTTGGCCGGCGGGTGCGCAAGTTGAGCCGGGCCAGCCAGGACAGGGTGGCGGATTCCAGCGCCATCGCCGCCGAGGTGCTGAACGCCATCCCCGTGGTGCAGAGCTACGGCCAGGAGCAGCGCGAGGCGGCGCGCTTTGACAAAGCCACCGAGAGCGCGTTTGAGGTGGCCATCAAGCGCACCCGGGTGCGCGCGCTGCTGGTGGGCTTCATCATCAGCGCCACTTTTGGCGCGCTGCTGTGGGGCCTGTACCAGGGCACGCAGGCGGTGGCCGCCGGGCACATCAGCGCCGGCCACCTGGGGCAGACGGTGGTGTTTGTGATCATTCTGGTCGGCAGCGTGGCGGTGTTGTCCGAGGTCTACGGTGATTTGCTGCGCGCCGCCGGTGCCACCGAGCGGCTGATGGAGTTGCTGGCCGCCCGCTCACCGGTGGCCGACCCGGCCGCACCGCTGGCCCTGCCGCCCACAGCGGCAGGCTCGGCCTTGACGCTGAGCGGCGTGACCTTCCACTACCCGTCCCGCCCCACGCTGCCGTCGCTGCGCGACATCAACCTGGCGGTGGCGCCGGGCGAGACGGTGGCCATCGTCGGCCCCAGCGGCGCCGGCAAAAGCACGGTGTTTCAACTGCTGCTGCGGTTTTATGACGCCAGCGCTGGCGCGGTGACGCTTGACGGCGTGCCGGTGCGCAGCATCTCACTGGCCGCGCTGCGCCAGCGGGTGGGCATCGTGCCGCAAGACAGCACGATTTTCTCGACCTCGGCGCTGGAGAACATCCGCTACGGCAAGCCCGGCGCGCCTGATGATGAGGTGATCGCCGCTGCCAAAGCCGCGTATGCGCATGACTTCATCAGCGCGCTGCCCGAGGGCTACCACACCTTTCTGGGTGAGCGCGGCGTGCGGCTGTCGGGCGGCCAGCGCCAGCGCATCAGCATTGCCCGGGCGATGTTGAAAAACCCGCCGCTGCTGCTGCTGGACGAGGCCACCAGCGCGCTCGACGCCGAAAGTGAGCGCATGGTGCAACTGGCGCTCGAATCCGCGATGAGCGGGCGCACCACGCTGGTGATTGCGCACCGGCTGGCCACCGTCAAGCGCGCTGACCGCATCGTGGTGATGGAGGCCGGCCGCATCGTGGACATCGGCAAACACGATGAGTTGGTGGCGCGTGGCGGGCTGTATGCGCGGCTGGCGGCGATGCAGTTTGGGCTGGAGAAGGCCGAGACGGCATCGGCCTAATGTGGCGCCGCACACTGGCGCATAATTCATGCGCATCATTGATGGGGTTTTGCCATGTTGTCATCTGAAAAATCCGCCAAATCGCCGAAGCGTGCCGTCAACCTGAGCCTGAATGGACAGGTGCTGGACCAGGCCCGCGAACTGGGCATGAACCTGTCGGCCACCGTCGATGCCTTGCTGGCCGACGAGGTGCGCAAGCGCTACTGGGCGCGCTGGAATGATGAGAACAAAGACGCCATCGCGCACTACAACGCCCGCATTGCTCGCGACGGCCTGCCGCTGGCGCGCTACCGCAGCTTCATGAAGGGCGCGACTTGACCGGCAGTGCAGCGATGGCCCGGTTCGATGTTTTTGCCAATCCTGATACGTCGGAGCGCGCGCACACACCGTACTTTCTGGATGTGCAGAACGACCACATCGACGGCCTGGACACCCGGGTGGTGACCCCCCTGCGCACCGAGGCCGCGTTTGGGCCGCGCGCGCGCCGATTGAACCCGCTGCTGACCGTGGCCGATACGACGGTGGTGCTGGACACCGCCGCCCTGGGCGCCGTGCCGCTGTTTGAGCTGCGCCAACCGCTGCTGCGCCTGGGCGCCGGCCGCGACGCGGTGCTGGACGCGCTGGACACCTTTTTTGGAAGCCATTGAGTGACCCGCCCCGTGCGCAGCCAGTACGAAGACCTGATGCGCCATGTGCATGAGCACGGCGTGGCCAAAGGCGACCGCACCGGCACTGGCACGCGCAGCGTGTTCGGCCACCAGATGCGGTTTGATTTGACTGAAGGTTTCCCGCTCGTCACCACCAAAAAGGTGTTTGTCAAAGCCGTCATCGTCGAATTGCTGTGGTTTTTGCGCGGTGACAGCAACGTCGCCTGGCTGCAAGCCAACGGCTGCACGATCTGGGACGAATGGGCGCGGCCCGACGGCAGCCTGGGCCCGGTCTACGGTGTGCAGTGGCGCAGTTGGCCCAGCGCTGGCGGTGGCCACATCGACCAGATCAGCCAGGTGGTGCAGCAGCTCAAGACCAACCCCGACAGCCGCCGCATCCTGGTCAGTGCCTGGAACGTGGCCGAGTTGGACCAGATGGCGCTGATGCCCTGCCATGCGCTGTTCCAGTTTTATGTGGCGCCGGCCAGCACACCCGGCGGGCGCGGCAAGCTCAGTTGCCAGCTTTACCAGCGCAGCGCCGACATCTTTCTGGGCGTGCCGTTCAACATCGCCAGCTACGCGCTGCTGACGCAGATGCTGGCCCAGCAATGTGATCTGCAGGTCGGCGATTTCATCTGGACCGGCGGTGATTGCCACCTGTACAACAACCATGCCGGGCAGGTGCAGACGCAACTGGCGCGCACGCCGTATCCGTATCCGGTGCTGCACATCAAACGCCGGCCGGCGTCGATCTTCGATTACGCCTTCGAGGATTTTGAGATCAGCGACTACCAGCACCACCCGGCCATCAAGGCGCCGGTGGCCGTGTGAGCGGCTTGAGCAGCGCGGGCAGCGCGGGCGGCGCGGGCGGCGCGGGCGGGCCCCCGGCGCCGCTGGCGCTGATCGCCTCGGTGGCGCGCAACGGCAGCATCGGCCAGGGCGGCCACCTGGCCTGGTTTGAGCCCGAAGACCAGCGCTGGTTTCGGCGCCAGACGATGGGCTGTGCGGTGATCATGGGCCGCAAGACCTGGCAATCACTGCCGGCGCGCTTCAAACCGCTGCCCGGCAGGCGCAACATCGTCGTCACCCGCACGCCGGGCTGGGCCGACCCCGGTGCCGAGGTGGCGCACAGCCTGGACGACGCTATCCGGCTGGCGCGCGACGGCCCGGCGCCGCGCATTTTTGTCATCGGCGGTGGCCAGCTTTTCGCCGCTGCGCTGGCGCTGTCCGACGAGCTGGTGCTGACCGAGATCGATGCCGATTTGCCCGGCGACACTCGATTCCCAGCCTGGGACCGCAGCGCCTTCACCGAGACCGCCCGCCAAACCCACCGCAGCAGCGGCCCACCGGCTTGCGACTACGCTTTTGTCACCTACCAGCGCCAGCGCTGAACCCGAGAAAACCACCATGTCAGCAGACGGCTTCCACGTGCACGGCCCGCACGACCATGAGCTGGAGCACGCCGCCCAGCACGGCGCCAAAGACAGCTTCACCGGCACCATCGCGGTGATGACGGCAATCCTGGCCACCATCGGCGCGCTGTTTTCGTATATGGGCGGCGCCACCCAGGCCAATGCCGGGCTGTTCAAGAACAATGCCGCGATCAAGAAAACCGAGGCCGGCAACCAGTGGAATTACTACCAGGCCAAAAGCGGCAAGCAAAACCTGGCCGAGCTGGCCATCGCACTGGTGGCCGACGACAAAAAGCCGCAGTATTTGCAAGAGGTGGACCGCTACAAGAAAGAGAAGGCCGAGATCAAGCTGGCGGCTGAAAAGCTGGAGGCCGAATCGGGCGATTGGGACAAACAGTCTGACGCCCAGATGCACCTGCACCACCGCTGGGCCCAGGCCACCACCGCGCTGCAAATCTCCATCGCGCTGGCCGCCATCGCGCTGCTGACCCGGCGCAAATGGCTGGGCTACGGCGTTGCCGGCGTGGCCGTGCTGGGCATCGCGCTGGGCGGGTTGGCGCTGGCGCATGTTTGAGCGGGCCTGTTTGAGCGGGCGGCTTGGCCGTTTGGTACGCGCTGCCGCCGCTGTCGCAAGCCGTGGCCGATGCGGTAACGTGGCCCAACCCAGGCCCCGAGGACGACCATGAAAATACTGCTGCCGGTTGACGGCTCACCCAATGCGCTGGCGGCCGTGGCGCATGCGCTGCGCCTGGTGGCGGCCGGCCTGAGCGCCGACTTTGTGCTGATCAATGTGCAAGAGCCGGCCAATCTGTACGAGCTGGTGGTGGCCCACGATGCCGACGTGATCGAGCAAGTGCGCGGCGCCGCCGGCGCTGATCTGCTGCAGCCGGCCGAGGCCATGCTCAGCGATGCCGGCCAACGCTGGGAGAGCGAAGTGGCCGGCGGCGACCCGGCCCACATGCTGCTGGAGCTGGTGGAGCGCTACGGCTGCCAGGCGGTGGTGATGGGTGCGACGGGCGGGCCGGACGCCGGCAGCGCGTCCAGCAGCCATGTCGGTGCAGTGGCGCTGGCGCTGCTGCAGCGCTGCGCCGTGCCGGTGACGGTGGTGCGCTTGTCGGCGATGGCGACAGGCGAGGCCGGCGAAGCCGGCGAGAAAGCCGAGGCCGAGGCCGACGACAGCGGCAGCGGCGCCTGAGTCTCGGTCAGGACGGGCACTGCCGCGTCGCCTCAGCCAGCCTCTCAGCCGGCCGGCGTCAGGCCTCGAACTGCTCGGTATCCACCTCGGCCTGGGTGGCGGCGTTGTACCGCGCGCCAACCACCGTGCGCTGGTTGATCAATGCCTGCACCGCCGCCCGCGTGGCCGGATCGAGTTGCACCGACGCCGCAGCGCAGTTTTCTGCCAGGTGGGCCAGGTGGGTGGTGCCCGGGATGGCGATCATCTGCTCAGCCTGCGCCAGCAGCCAGGCCAGCGCCAGTTGGGCCGGGCTGCAACCTTGCCGGTCGGCGATATCTGCAAAACCGGCCAGCAGCCGCAGATTGGCGTTGTGGTTCTCGGCGTCAAAGCGCGGCATGCTGCGGCGGATGTCTTTGGCGTCCAGCGCCGCCACATCGCGCAGTGCACCGGTCAAAAAACCGCGCGCCAGCGGGCTGAAGGCGACAAACGCCACGCCCAGCGCACGGCAGGCATCGAGCACCGCGATCTCGGGGTTGCGCGTGCACAACGAGTATTCGGTTTGCAATGCGGCAATCGGGTGCTCGGCATGGGCCCGGCGCAAGGTGGCGGCTGAGACCTCGCTCAGCCCCAGCGCCCGCACCTTGCCCTCGGCCTTGAGCCGGGCCATCTCGCCCACCGATTCTTCAATCGCCAGCCGCCGGTCCCAGCGGTGCAGGTAGTACAGATCGATCACATCGGTGCCCAGGCGCCGCAGGCTGTCTTCGCAATTGCGCCGGATGGCTTTGGGCCTGCCGTCGATCACCCGGCGCAAGCCGTCATCAAATTGCACGCCGGCCATGCCGCCCTTGCTGCACAAGGTGATCTGGTGACGGTGGGGTTTGAGCACCCGGCCCAGCAGCGTCTCGTTGGCGCCAAAGCCGTACAGCGCGGCGCTATCGAACAGTGTGACCCCCAGGTCGATGGCGCGCAGCAACAGGCGCTCGGCGTCCGCCGCCAGCGGCGGCGCGCCGTAGGCATGGCTCAGGTTCATGCAGCCCAGGCCGATGGCCGACACGCTGAACGGGCCGATCCGGCGGATGGATTGGGGGCTTGTTTGCGGGTTTGTCGGCATGGGGCTCAACCGGCGTTCAGTTGTTCTTCCAGCCCGTGCAGCACCCGGTAGCACGGCAAAACCTGGGCCACGCTGGCATTGGGCTCACGGCCGTCGCGGATGGCGGCAAAAAACTCACGGTCTTGCAGCTCGATGCCGTTCATCGACACCGCCACCTGCGAGACGTCGATTTTCTCGTCTCGGCCGGTGAACAAATCATCGTAGCGGGCCAGGTACGTGCCGGTGTCGCCGATGTAGCGGAAGAAGGTGCCCAGCGGCCCGTCGTTGTTGAAGCTCAGGCTCAGCGTACAGATCGCGCCGTTGGCCGCCTGCAACTGCACGCTCATGTCCATCGCGATGCCCAGGCCCGGGTGGATCGGGCCTTGCACCGCATTGGCTTTGACAATCGGGCTGCCGCACTGGTAGGCAAACAAATCCACCGTGTGCGCGGCGTGGTGCCACAGCAAATGGTCGGTCCAACTGCGCGCCTGGCCCAGCGCATTGATGTTGCTGCGGCGGAAAAAGTAAGTCTGCACATCCATTTGCTGGAGCTTGAACGCACCAGCCACTGTTCTTTGGTGCAGCCACTGGTGGCTGGGGTTGAAGCGCCGGGTGTGGCCGCACATCGCCACCAGGCCGCTGGTTTGGGCCAGGTCGGCCACCGCCTGCGCGCCGGCCAGGCTGTCGGCCAGCGGGATCTCCACCTGCACATGCTTGCCGGCCCGCAGGCAGGCCAGGGTTTGCGCGGCGTGCATCTGGGTGGGGGTGCACAGGATCACCGCGTCCACGTCGGCCAGCGCCAGGCTGTCCGCCAGGTCGGTGCTGACATGGCCGATGCCGTACAGCGCGGCGGTTTGGCGGGTTTTGTCTAGCTCGCGGCTGACGAGAGAAACCACCTGCACACCGTCGATGTTCTTGATGCCGTCGAGGTGTTTGATGCCAAACGCACCGGCGCCGGCCAGCGCCACTTTGAGGGTCTTTTTGAGGGGCGTCATGCGTTTTCCAGGATCAGGTGGCCCAGCGCCGTGTTGCTGGCGGGCACATGGTAGAAGCGGTGCTTGACGACGGGCTTGGGGCTGGCCGATGCGCCCGGCGCGGCGC
Organism: Betaproteobacteria bacterium; assembly: GCA_031366635.1. Classification (GTDB taxonomy): domain Bacteria; phylum Pseudomonadota; class Gammaproteobacteria; order Burkholderiales; family Burkholderiaceae_C; genus Pseudaquabacterium. The sequence goes on from JANLOP010000186.1 coordinate 9,829, forward strand.
CGCCATTCACGTCGTCCATCGCGCCCCGGGCGATCAACCACATCACCAGCTCGATGCCCTCACTGCCGGCCTCACGCAGGTAGTCGATGTGCGGCACGGCGGCCTGGCCGGCCGGGTCGGCGATCAGCCGGTCGAGAAAGGCGTTGTCAAATACCCGGTTGATGAGCCCGGCGCGTGGGCCTTGCAACTGGTGGCTCATGCCGCCGGTGCCCCAGATTTGCACCTTCAAATCGCCGTCAAACGACTGGATCGCTTTGCGGATCGCCTTGCCCAGGTTGAAGCAGCGCTGGCCCGACGGCGGCGGGTACAGCAGCACATTGACGGCCAACGGGATCACCGGGCAGGGCCAGGCTGGATGTGCACCCCCGGGCTGGCCGCATATCAGGCTGAGCGGCACGGTCAAGCCGTGGTCTACATCCATCTTGTTGACGATGGTCAGGTCAAAGTCGTCCTGGATCACACTTTGCGCGATGTGCGACGCCAGCTCGGGGTGGCCGACCACCGTGGGCACCGGGCGCGGCCCCCAGCCCTCATCGGCCGGCTGATACTCGGCCGCCGTGCCGATGGCAAAGGTCGGGATCATGTCCAGGCTGAAGGCGGTGGCGTGGTCATTGAAAACCAGAAAGATCACGTCCGGCGGGTTGTCCTTGAACCATTGCTTTGAATAGTCATAACCCTTGAACAGCGGCTGCCAATAGGGCTCGTGGCTTTTGCCAAGATCGAGTGCGGCACCGATGGCCGGCACGTGCGAGGTATAAACACTGGCGCTGATTCTGGCCATTACGGGGCGGCCTCAGAAGATTCCCCGACAAACCGGTTGCCCTCAATCGACCGGCCGCCGGCCAACATCATCGCGGCATAAGCCTCTTGCGTCATGCCGGTCATGCTGGCAGCCATATATTGAAAGCTCTTGCCATCCGTGGCGCCCACCTTGGCCAGAAAATAGATATTGCCACCGGCCGCAATGCAGCGGTTCAGGTCGCGCGCCAGCACGCCCTGCTTTTGCGCCTCGGTCATCGGCCATTCATCAAGGTAGGCCCGCTCGTCGGCTTTGAAGCGCTGGCGGTTGGCGGCCTTCATCAGCGACATGCAAAACTGGTTCAAGTGGTAACCCTTGCGCGATTGCTCGGCATCAAAAACAGTGGTGCCAGGCACATCGAGATACGGCTTTTGCAGTGCCATTCAAATCCCCTCAGGCCAGTAAAGCCGCATCGGGTTGGCCACCAGCAGCTTTTGTTGCAATTCGGCGGTGCCGGCGATCTGCGGGATAAAATCCACCAGCAGGCCGTCATCGGGCATGTGGTCTTTTAAATTCGGATGCGGCCAGTCGGTGCCCCACAGCACCCGGTCCGGGAAGGTTTCGACGATGCGGCGGGCGAATGGGATAACGTCCAAATACGGGATAACGTCCAAATACGGAATAACGTCCAAATACGGCACCACATCCTGGTCGGCGTTTTGCGCGCCATTCAGTGCCTTGGGCCCGGTCATGCTCAGCCGCTCGGGGCAACTGGCTTTGCTCCACACATTGGCATGTTGGCGCATGAATTTGACAAACAATTCAAACTGTGGGCCATGCAGCGGCAGGCTGACATCCGGCCGGCCCATGTGGTCAACCACCACGGTGGTGGGCAAGGCGGTGAAAAAATCCCACAGTTCGGGCAAATCCACTGCCTCAAAATAAACCACGACATGCCAGCCGAGTTTGGCAATTCGGCCGGCAATTTCCAGCAGTTCATCTTTGGGCGTGAAATCAACCAGCCGTTTGACGAAGTTGAAGCGCACGCCGCGCACGCCCGCTGCGTGCAGGGATAACAATTCAGCATCGCTGATACTGCGCTTGACCGTGGCCACGCCGCGCGCCCGGCCGCCGCTGTGTTGCAGCGCGTCCACCAGCGCCCGGTTGTCGGCGCCGTGGCAGGTGGCTTGCACCACCACATTGCGGGCAAAACCCAAGTGGTCGCGCAGTGCAAATAATTGGGCTTTTGACGCATCACACGGCGTGTATTTTCGCTCGGGTGCAAACGGAAATTCATCAGCCGGGCCAAATACATGGCAGTGCGCGTCCACGCTGCCCGGTGGTACTTTGAATCGGGGCCGGGCCGGGCCGGCAGCCCAATCCAGCCAGCCGGCGGTTTTTTCGAAAGTCATTCCTGTGCCTCAATGATCAAGCCTGAATTCAAGCGCGCAGTCGACCCGCTCAATCGATATACCGCAAACCCGCTTTCTGCAACGCCTCGCGCATCTGGTACATGTCCAGGCCCAGCACGCCGGCCGACAGCTTGGCGCGCTTCTCGCCCTCAAAAGCCTCTCGCGCTTCGGCCGCATCGGCCACCTGCTGGGCGATTGGCCCGGGCACCACCACCACGCCATCGGCGTCGGCCACCACCACGTCACCCGGATTCACCAACACGCCGGCGCACACCACCGGGATATTGACAGAGCCCAGTGTGGCCTTGATCGTGCCTTTGGCATTGACCGCCCGGGAAAATACCGGAAACCCCATTGCCGTCAAATCTTTGACATCCCGCACGCCGCCGTCAATGACCAGGCCCACCGCGCCCCGGGCGCGGAAGCTGGTGGCCAGCAAATCACCAAAAAAGCCGTCTTCATTGTCGGTGGTGCAGGCTGCCACCACCACGTCACCGGTCAGCAATTGCTCGGCCGCCACATGCATCATCCAGTTGTCACCGGGTTGCAGCAATACCGTCACCGCCGTGCCGCAAAGATGGGCCCCCGTATAAATTCCTTTCAGGTAGGGCTTCATCAGGCCGACCCGGCCCATTGCCTCATGCACGGTGGCCACACCGAAGCGCGATAGTTTCTCAACCGCCGCTCGGTCCGCCCGCACGATATGGCGTTTGACGATCCCGAGGTTGTTCATCGGCAGGCTCATGGTCACAGTCCTTTGGCTTTGAGGGCGGCATCGAGACGCGGAAACACCCGGCGGGCATTGCCCTCATAAATTTGCTGCCGGTCATCGCCCAACACGACGGTGCAGGCCTCGATGTAGCGCTTGGTGTCGTCAAAGTAATAGCCGGTCTCGGGGTCAATGCCACGCACCGCACCAATCATCTCGCTGGCGAACAGGATGTTTTTGACCGGGATCACTTTGGTGAGCAAATCAATACCGGGCTGATGGTAGACACAAGTATCAAAAAAGATGTTGTTCAGCAAATGCTCAGTCAGCAGCGGTTTTTTCAACTCTTGCGCCAAACCGCGAAAGCGCCCCCAGTGGTAAGGCACCGCGCCGCCGCCGTGCGGAATGATGAAGCGCAGCGTGGGGAAATCTTTGAACAGATCCGAGGTGAGGCACTGCATGAAGGCGGTGGTGTCGGCATTCAAATAATGTGCGCCAGTGGTGTGAAAACAGGCGTTGCAACTGGTGGATACATGCACCATTGCCGGAATATCAAACTCCACCATCTTTTCGTAAATTGGATACCAGGCCCGGTCACTCAGCGGCGGCGCTGTCCAGTGCCCGCCCGACGGATCGGGGTTCAGGTTGATGCCGACATTGCCGAATTGTTCAACGCACTTGACCAATTCGGGGATGCTGGTGGCCGGGTCAACGCCCGGGCTTTGCGGCAGCATGGCCGCCGGGATGAAATGATAGGGGAATAACTGTGCCACCCGGTAGCACAACTCATTGCAGATCGCCGCCCAGGTACTGGATATTTGAAAATCACCGATGTGGTGGGCCATGAAGCTGGCACGTGGGCTGAAGATCGTCAGGTCACTGCCGCGCTCTTTCATCAAGCGCAACTGGTTGTTCTCGATACTCTCGCGCAACTCATCGTCGCTGATTTTCAAAGCACTGGCTTTGGGCATCAGCACCGGGTCTTTGATGCCGGCAATCTGCTGCTTGCGCCAGTTTTCCAGCGCTTTGGGCGCGGTGGTGTAGTGGCCGTGGCAATCAATGATCATCGGTTTTCTCCTGGGTTATTTTCCAACGCGCAGGGCCGTCAGGCAGGCGCCATGCCGTGATGTTGCTTGGCATCTGCGGCCAGCGGTGACGCCATGAAGCCGATCAGCGTTAGCACGGCCTGCGGCTGGGTGCAGCCGGTGCACAGCCCGGCTGAAAACGTGGTGTTGATCTGCACCGACGGCGGCAGCGGGCCGACCAGGTGGATGCCGGCCAGGTGGATCAACTCACTGCGCTGCTGGAAGCCCAGTGCCACCTCTCCGCGTTCCACCAGCGTGCCCACCGGCAGGCCCGCCGGTGCCTGCACCAGCCGGCCCTGCAAGGCATCGCTGATGCCCCAGCGCGCAAACAACTGCAAAAGCTGCACGCCGCTGGGCCCGGTGGAATAGCCAATGCTGCGGGCGGCCAGCACGGCTTGGCGCAGCGCTTGCTCGGTGCTGATATCGGGTGGCTGCGCACCGGCGCGCACCGCAACGGCCACGCCAGAATGCAGCAGATCGGTCTTGCTGCTGGCCTGCACCCGACCGGCGGCGATCAAGCGGTCGATCACATCCGACGCCAGCACCACCAGATCAAATGCCTCGCCGGCCAATACCCGGCGGGCGGCGTCCACCCCGCCCACCGACTCGAACACCACCGCCACCGGCGGGGTGGGCCGGTAGCTGGCCGCCAGATCGGCCAGCAGGGCGCGGGTGGCCATCGATGAAATGCCGCTGATGCGGGGGCCCGGCGTGGCGTGTGTCCGCCCGGCCGCCGATGGGCCGGTGTCAGCGAACGCAGCCGCCGGGTTGGCATCGGCAGGCGCTGGTTTTGAGGTGGGCATCAGCGCATTCTGGCCAAGCCAAACCCAACAATCCAGGCATGGACGGCGATACCAGATAGACCGGGCGGGCATGCCGCGCCGCAGATCAGCCCGGCCGCGACGGCACGGCCCGGCTTTGCGGCAAGGCGCGCACCAGCTCGGTCAACAGCCGGGTGGCCTGGCGCATCAGCGGCGTGCTGCGCTTGTGGGCCGACACGGCCAGGCACAGCATGCTGTTCAGGCGGGGCTGCACCAGCGGCCGGGCGTGCAACCGGTCGGCCCGGCCCGGCCCGACGCGGCCACGGCGCTGGCATGCAGCACGGCGTGGCCGTAGCCGGCGCACACCAGATCGATGATGGCCGCGATGCTCGACACCTCCCAGGCAATGTTGAGCTTGATGCCGGCCAGCACGGCTTGCGACTCCAGCAGCTTGCGGATGGCGTGGTTGCGCTCGGCCACGATCAACGGCCAGTGCGCAAGCTCGCGCAGCGGCAGCACGGCGGGGGCGGGGGCGGCAATGGCGTCGCGGTTGGGACCGGCGCTGTGATTTTGGGGTGGAATCAGTACCGGGCGGGGCCGCGCCGGGCGAGATCAGGCACAGCGCCTCTTCGATCACCGGGGTGATCTCCAGCGCCGGCTGGGCCTCGGGGTTGTAGAGCAGGCCCAGATCGACCCTGCCGGTGCTGATCCATTCACTGATGTGGCTGGACAGGCCCTCGACAATCGCCAGCCGGGCCAGCGGCAGGCGGCGGGTGAAGCCGTCGATCAGCGGCAAGGTGAGCTGGCGGCCCACCGACGGCGGCAGGCCGATGGTGATGCGGCCCACCGCCGCATCCCGGCTGGCGCCCATGTCTTGCTGGGCCAGGGCCAGCGCGTGCAGGATGTTGACACCGTGCTCGTACAAGCGTTGGCCGGCCTCGGTCAACACCACGCCGCGGCCGTTGCGCAGCAGCAGGGTTTCACGCAGGCCCACTTCAAGTGAGCGCACCTGCCGGCTAAGCGCCGGCTGGGCGATGTTGAGCACCAGCGCTGCCTTGCTGAAACTGCCCAGCTCGGCCACGTGCACAAAGTAGTCGAGTTGTTTGAAATTCATGGGACCGATTCAGGGGCGGCTTTTGCGCAGCGTGCAGCACCGGCGCCAATGTGGCGCTTCAACTCAACCAGGATGACGGGCGTTGATGTCGGGCCAAGATTCTCGCCGATGGCGGTCGGGCGCAGTGCAGCAGACTTTTCGACGGGCAAACCGCGCTGTGCCGGCGCCGTGTCGTCACGCCAGCAGCGCGGCGCCAACCCCCGCTGCGCCCCAGCCGTATCGAGCGCTACCGCGCCCGGTGGCCGAGACCTGTCTGCGCCTGCGCACCCTGCCGGGCGGTCCAACACGACGCTGCTAGCAGCCTGTCGGACTTGGGGATCGTCGGCTGCAATTTGGCCTCATCGGTCCATTTTTGGCTTCGCCGCACTTCGTCAACACCGGCTTTTTGTCCCATAGCTACGGCTATGGGCCTGCAAACCCGGCAAAAACTGTCTTCGCTGGGGCCAAATTTGGCTACGCCGCACTGCGTGAACGCTTCGACGCCCCAAGCCCGACAGACTCCTGGCAGCCGGTGTTCAGGTCGCCCGCCGGTCAGTGGCTGCGCAGGCCGTCGTCAAACAGGTCGGCACAGCGCGCCAGCACCGCCGACCCCACCTTTCTGCCAAGGTGGCGGCCGCGCAGATCACCGCGCTTGAAGTGGATGCCACCCAGCCGCCGCGACAGCCCGGCGTCGTCGGCCACCGCCGCCAGGGAGTCCCAGCGCAAGAGCACCGGCGCGGCCGGCACGGTGGGGTCAAACGGCACGCCACCGGCCGGGAAGGTGAAGCTCAAATCGATGGCATCACCGCGCAGCCCGGCGATCACCCGCGCCGCTGCGGCGCTAAAGGTGCTGTGGCCGGACAAAAACTCCGGAAACGGCGGCGTCGGGTTGGTGATGCGCTGGTATGGCCGCCAGTTCTCGCCCTGGATCCAGCCCGCGCCCTGGCCCTCACCCAGCCACGACCGGATCGTCTGGCCGCGCAAGTAGTAACGGATGGCCGTGATCGGCCGCGCCGCGTCATAAGCCCGCTTGGCATCCCAGGCCGCGATGCTGGCATCGAGCAGGGCCTGACCGAGTGCGAAGAACAGCTTGACGTCGTCATCGATCGAGTTGCCGTCGATGGCCGATACGATGTCGGCGAATTTGGCCCACTGCCCGGGCGGCGACACGCTGCCGGGGTTGTTGGCGAAAAAATCGACCAGCGCCTTGTCGGCGTCGCTCAGGTCGGCGCTGTAGTCGATCAGTTGCTGCATCTCGCCCATCGTGGGCGCCGGGTTCGAGAAAGCCGGCCGCAGCGCCGAGCCTGACGCCAGCGCAAACGGCCGCACCTGGCCCCAGTGCGGCGTCAAGAAGCGCTGCACCGATGTGACGCCGGCAATCGTCACCCGCAGCGGCTGCCAGCGGGTGGGATCGACCAGCACATCAGCGCTGTTGATGGGCTGGTAGCCCGTCCAGTCGGCATAAGCGCCGGGCGCCAGCTCCCCGCGCTGGTTGCTGCCATCGTCGTAGCGTGCCAGCAACAGCACCCGGCCCGCCAGTTGCCCGCCCATCAAGGCCGCCACGCCCGACGGCAGGCCCACCGGCAGCCCGGCGGTCAGATCGGCCAGCGTGCTGTCGAACGCTGGCGTCTGGGCCGGAAACAGATCGACCAGCACGGTGTAGGCCGCCTGGCTGACGGCAATCGCCTTGTTGGCGGTCAGCCATTCGGTCTTGGGCCGTTTGCGCAGGCCGCTGAGCGAGAAATCGGCCCGCTTGTCGTAGGCCGCCCAGGCGTTGTAGACCGCCTCATAGACCATCGACAGCGCCCGTGCGGCCACCGTCGGGCCCAGGCGGTTGGTGGCGATGGCCGCGGTCAGCACGCCATTCCAGGCGGTCAGCAGGCCGCTGCCGCTGCTGTTGCTGCCCAAAAGCCAGTCGGCCGACGCGGGCCGCGACAGCGCCAGGCCAGACACTGCCGTGCTGGCATGGACCAGGAAATTGCGACGTTTCATTCTTTTGCTCCGGTTATTTTTGGGGGGCGCCAGCGCCCTGGCTGGCAGCCCAGACACAACGCTGCCTGTGTTGAAATGGCAGTGTAGAAAAAACCGCTGAAACTGCAATACCTGTATCCGGGTGCAGGCCCGCTTGTTGGCCCGTTATCAAGACCGCCATCAGGGCGGGGGGCGGCTCTGGCGCATCGGCCCCGCTGGCCCCGCGTTGCTCGGCCCGGCGTTGCCGGGGCTGGGTCCAGCCCATCGATTACCCTGGGCTGATGGGCGTTGGAATCTTGTGTGCACTGGCCGCCGGCCTGATGTGGGGGCTGGTATTCATCGGCCCGCTGTTGCTGCCCGACTACCCGCCCGTGCTGCAAACCTTTGGCCGCTACCTGGCGTTTGGCCTGATCGCGCTGCCGCTGGCCTGGCTGGACCGCCGCCGCATGGCCCAGCTCAGCCGTGCCGACTGGTGGGCCGCCGCCAAGCTGGGGCTGGTGGGCAACATCATTTATTACGGCTTTTTGTCCAGTGCCATCGGCCGCGCCGGCGGGCCGCTGCCCACCATGATCATCGGCAGCTTGCCGGTGGTGATCGCCATCACCAGCCGCCTGCGCCAGCCGGGCCCCGGTCGCGCACCGGGCGGCCGGCTGGCGTGGCGGGCGCTGGCGCCGTCGCTGCTGCTGACCGGCGCCGGCATCGCCTGCGTCAACCAGGCCGAGCTGGCGCATCTGCGGGCTGGCCCGGCGGCTGGTTTGGTGGCTGACCCGGCCGACCTGGGCCTGGGCGCGCTGCTGGCACTGGGTGCGCTGGCTTGCTGGACCTGGTATCCCCTGCGCAACGCCGACTGGCTGCGCGCCCACCCCGAGCGCAGCCCGCGCGCCTGGGCAACGGCCCAGGGCGTGGCCACCTTGCCGCTGGCGCTGCTGGGCTACGCCGGGTTCTGGGCCTGGGGCGCGGCCAGCGGCAGCGCCTTCGCCATGCCACTCGGCCCGCGCCCGACGGTATTTGTCGGCCTGATGCTGGCCATCGGCCTGCTGGCCAGTTGGTTGGGCACCTTGTGCTGGAACGAGGCCAGCCAGCGCCTGCCCACCGCGCTGGTGGGCCAATTGATCGTCTTCGAGACGCTGGCCGCGCTGGGCTACGCACTGCTGCTGCGCAGCACGCGGCCGCCGCTGCTGACTGGCATCGGCGCGCTGCTGCTGGTGGCGGGCGTGGTCTGGGCATTGCGCGCCCCGCGTGAAGCGGTTTGACCCGGCTTGATCCTGCCGCGCTGGGTCTGACGCGGCCCGGCGGCGCCCCGCCATCCCGGCGAGAATCGGCGTTTTGCCCGCCAGGCCGCAGCGTGTCCAACTTGTCAATTGCCAGCCTTCGTCCGCCCACCAGTCCAGTGGCCAAGCCGTTGACCACCGGCCCGGTGGCCAAGCCGCTGGCCAGCTACCGCCCGTACTGGGCCAAGCGCTTCGGCCCCGCGCCATTTTTGCCCACCAGCCGCACCGAGATGGCCGCACTGGGCTGGGACAGTTGCGACATCGTCATCGTCAGCGGCGATGCCTATGTCGATCACCCGAGTTTTGGCATGGCGGTGATCGGCCGCATGCTCGAGTCACAGGGCTTCCGGGTCGGCATCATCGCCCAGCCCGATTGGCAAAGCGCCGAGCCGTTCAAGGCCCTCGGCCGGCCAAACCTGTTTTTTGGCGTCACCGCCGGCAATATGGATTCGATGATCAACCGCTACACGGCGGACCGCCGGCTGCGCAGCGACGATGCCTACACCCCCGGTGGCCAGGGCGGCGCGCGGCCCGACCGCTGCGCCATCGTCTACACCCAGCGCTGCCGCGAGGCCTGGGGCGACGTGCCCATCCTGCTGGGCGGCATCGAGGCCAGCCTGCGCCGCATCGCCCACTACGACTACTGGCAGGACAAGGTGCGCCGCGCGATCCTGGTTGATGCCCAGGCCGACTTGCTGCTGTACGGCAATGCCGAGCGCGCCATTGTCGAGATCGCCCACCGGCTGGCCGCCGGTGAGCCGGTGCGGGCCATCACCGACGTGCGCGGCACGTCGTTCCTGCGCCGCGACGACGACGCCACGGCCGCCGGCTGGTTTGAGATCGACGCCAGCGAGGTCGATTTGCCGGGCCGCATCGACCAGCACATCAATCCCTACCTCAGCACCGGCGATCAGGCGGCGGCGCAGGGGGCAAGCTGCGCCAAGGAGGCGGGCGATGGCGCGGCTGCGCTGCACCGCGCGCTGCCCGGTGCGGTGCCGGGTGTGGCGCAGCCCATCACGTCCCAGCCGATCAACTTCGTGCGCCGCACGCCGGCCCGGCCGCTGCCAGAGCCACCGTCCGAGCGGCTGTCCACGCCGTTGTCCAAACCACACACCGGCCGTATCCAGATGCCGCCGCGTGAGCGCTGTGTCATCCGCCTGCCCAGCTTTGAACAGGTCAAGCGCGACGCGGTGCTGTATGCCCACGCCAACCGGGTGCTGCACCTGGAGACCAACCCCGGCAACGCCCGGGCGCTGGTGCAAAAGCACGGTGAGCGCGATGTGTGGATCAACCCGCCGCCGATCCCGCTGACTACCGCCGAGATGGACCTGGTGTTTGACCTGCCCTACGCCCGCAGCCCGCATCCGCGCTACGCCGACAGCCGGGGCCGGCACGACGGGCCGACCCAGATCCCGGCCTGGGAAATGATCCGCTTTTCCGTCAACATCATGCGCGGCTGTTTTGGCGGTTGCAGCTTTTGCTCGATCACCGAGCACGAGGGCCGCATCATCCAGAGCCGCAGTGAAGACTCGGTGCTGCGCGAGATCGAAGACATGCGCGACAAGGTGGCCGGCTTCACCGGCGTGGTCTCTGACCTGGGCGGCCCCACCGCCAATATGTACCGGCTGGGTTGCAAAACCGCGCAGATCGAGGCCGCCTGCCGCAAGCCCAGTTGCGTCTACCCGGGCATCTGCCCGAACCTGAAAACCGACCACCGGCCGCTGATCAGCTTGTACCGCCGGGCGCGCGCCCTGCCGGGCATCAAGAAGGTGCTGATCAGCTCGGGCTTGCGCTACGACCTGGCGGTGCAGTCACCCGACTATGTGCGAGAGCTGGTGACGCACCATGTCGGCGGCTATTTGAAGATCGCCCCCGAGCACACCGAGGGCGGGCCGCTGGCGATGATGATGAAGCCTGGCATCGGCAGCTATGACCGCTTCAAGGCGCTGTTTGACCAGTTCAGCGCCGAGGCCGGCAAAAAGCAGTTTCTGGTGCCGTACTTCATCGCCGCCCACCCCGGCACCAGCGACGAAGACATGATGAACCTGGCGCTGTGGCTCAAACGCAGCGGCTTCCGGGCCGACCAGGTGCAGACCTTTTATCCCAGCCCGATGGCCAGCGCCACCGCGATGTACCACACCGGCCGCAACCCGCTGAAGGGCTTGAGCCGCGACCCGGCCAAAGTGGCGACGGTGGACATCGTGCGCGGTGAGCGCCGGCGCCGGCTGCACAAGGCGTTTTTGCGCTACCACGACGCCGCCAACTGGCCCCTGCTGCGCCAGGCGCTGGCCGACATGGGCCGGGCCGACCTGATCGGCAACGGCAAGCGCCATCTGGTGCCCAGCTTCCAGCCGAGTGGGCTGGGGCTGGCGGTGCGGGGCAAACCGGGCGCCCAACCCGCCGCCCAGTCCACCGCCCAACCCGCCGCCCAGCCCTCGCCCGCCAAGCCGGCTGCGCCGCGCCGGGGCAGCTTGCTGACCCAGCACACCGGCCTGCCGCCCCGGGCCGGCGCCGGCCGCAAGCCGCGCTAAAGCCGCCTGTCCTGCCGTCGCCCGCCAATGCAACCCGGCAAGGCGTCAACCCGTCAACGTCAACCCGGACCGCGCCGATGGACTTCGACCTACCGCCCGACCTGATCGCCTACCTGGCCCGGCTTGATGCCTTCATCGAAGCCGAAATCACCCCGCTGCAGGCGCAGGACGACAACGAGCGCTTTTTTGACCACCGGCGCGAATGGGCCCGTACCGACTTTGACGGCGGCGGCCTGCCGCGCCCCGAGTGGGAGGCGCTGCTGGACGTGGCCAAACAGCGTGCCGACGCGGCCGGCTTCTACCGCTTCTCACTGCCCACAGAATTTGGTGGCGACGGTGGCAGCAATCTGTGGATGGCGGTGATCCGTGAGCACCTGGCGGCCAAAGGCCTGGGCTTGTTCAATGATTTGCAGAATGAGCATTCGGTGGTCGGCAACTTTCCGCTCATCGTGATGCTGCGCGACTTTGGCACGCCGGCGCAGAAAGACACTTTCATCCGGGGCGCGCTGACCGGCCAGGTGCGCATCGCCTTTGGCCTGACCGAGCCCGAGCACGGCTCGGACGCCACCCACATGGCCAGCCGCGCCGTGCCCGAGGTGCGCGACGGCGCGGCGGGCTGGCGCATCGACGGCGAGAAGATGTGGACCACCGGCATGCACACCGCCAGCCACTGCTGCGTTTTTGCCCGCACCAGCGGCGCGGCGGGCGCGGCGCTGGGCATCACCGCGTTTCTGGTGCCGGCGCAAGCACCCGGCGTCAAGGTGGAGGAGTATTTGTGGACCTTCAACATGCCCACCGACCACCCGCGGGTCAGCCTGAACAATGTGTGGGTGGCCGACGACGCGGTGTTTGGCGCGCCCGGCCACGGCCTGGCGCTGGCCCAGGCTTTTGTGCACGAGAACCGCATCCGCCAGGCCGCCAGCTCACTCGGTGCGGCGTCGTTTTGTGTGGCCGAGAGCGTGCGCTACGCCAACCAGCGCAAGCCCTTCGGCCAGCCGCTGTCAGTCAACCAGGGCATCCAGTTCCCGCTGGTGGAACTGGCCACGCAGGTGGAGATGCTGCGCCTGCTGATCCGCAAGACGGCCTGGCAGATGGACAGCATGGCGCACCCCGAGGTTGAAAAGCGCCTGTCGGACAAGGTCTCGATGTGCAACTACTGGGCCAACCGGCTGGTGTGCGAGGCGGCGGACCGGGCGATGCAGGTGCATGGCGGCATCGGCTATTCGCGCCACAAACCGTTTGAGCACATCTACCGCCACCACCGGCGCTACCGCATCACCGAGGGCAGCGAGGAGATCCAGATGCGCAAGGTGGCGGGCTATCTGTTTGGCTTTATGGGGCCAAACCGGGCGGGCTGAGCGCTTCGGGGTTTTCTCGGTTCAGCCAACATGCGCGGCCGGCCGTTGCTGCGCATGACGCACCCTCACCCCAACCCTCTCCCGCACGCGGGCGAGGGGGCAAGGCACGGCGCCGTGACGACCGGGCGGCTTACTCCCTCTCCCTCTCCCGCACGCGGGAGAGGGTTGGGGTGAGGGTGCAACGAGGCACGGTGAAGCTGCCCCTGCCCTCACAGCGCGCTCAAACGCCGCCCGCCAGCGCCTCATCCAGCGCCTCGATCCAGTGTTTGACCGGCGTCGCCGTGCCGCTCTGCAAATGGCTGATGCAGCCGACATTGGCCGAGACGATGGCCGTGGGCTGCAACTCGACCAGGTTCATCAGCTTGCGGTCGCGCAACTGCTGCGACAAGACGGGCTGCAGCACGCTGTAGGTGCCGGCCGAGCCGCAGCACAGGTGGGCCTCGTTCAGCGCCACCGCCACGTCAAAGCCCAGTTCACGCAATCCGGCCTCCACGCCGCCGCGCAGTTGCTGGCCATGCTGCAAGGTGCACGGTGGATGAAACGCCAGCTTGCCGGGCACGGCCTGGGCGGTACTGCCGAGCATGGCCTGAGCCATGCGGGGCTTGAGCGTGGCCACCAGGTCGGGCAGCAGCTCACTCAGATCGCGGGTTAGCGCGCTGATACGCACCGCCTTGGCGGCATAGGCCGCATCGTGGGCCAGCGCGTGGCCGTAGTCTTTGACAGCGGCGCCGCAGGCAGAGGCGTTCATCACCAGCGCTTCCACCGTGCCGGCGGCCACCAGCGGCCACCAGGCGTCGATGTTGCGGCGCATGTCGGCCAGGCCACCGGCCTGGTCATTCAGGTGGCTGCGCAGCGCGCCGCAGCAGCCGGCGCCGGCGGCCACCACGGTCTGGATGCCGGCGGCGTCCAGCACCCGGGCGGTGGCGGCATTGATGTTGGGCAGCATTGCCGGCTGCACACAGCCGGCCAGCAGCAGCACTTTGCGCGGGTGTTCACGCTGCGGCCAGGCGTGGGCGCGCGCCGGGCTGGCGCCGGGCACCTTGCTTTTGAGTGCGGCCGGCAGCAGTGGCCGGGCCAGCTTGCCCAGCGCCATCGCCGGACCAAACAGCGGCGATGTCAAACCCTCTTTGAGCAGCCAGCGCACCGCGCGCTCAGCGGCCGGCCGCTCGACTTGGGCGTCAACGACGCGGCGGCCGATCTCCACCAGCGCGCCGTATTGCACGCCGCTGGGGCAGGTGGTTTCACAGTTGCGGCACGTCAGGCAGCGGTCCAGGTGCTGCTGGGTGCTGCGCGTGGGCGCGGCGCCTTCCAGCACCTGCTTGATCAGGTAGATGCGGCCGCGCGGGCCGTCCAGCTCATCGCCCAGCAACTGGTAAGTGGGGCAGGTGGCGGTGCAAAAGCCGCAGTGCACACATTTGCGCAGGATGGCCTCGGCGGCCTGGCCGTCGGGCGTGCCAAGGTATTGGGGGGCAAGGGCGGTTTGCATGGCGGACGGCAATCTGGGTTGGGCGAAAAACGCGGCTAGAAAACGCGCTGCAACACGGGTAGCAGCAGCGCGACAAGCAAGGGCATCAGCAGCGCGGCCTGGCCTTGCAGCAGGTTCACGGGCGGGACAGCGTGTCGGGTGGCGCGGCCGGCAGGGCTTGGCCGCTCGCGTCCGCCAGCCGGTAGTGCAGCAACCAGTAATGGCCAAACTCAAGCCACCGGGCCTGCTGCGCCTGCGGGCCCAGTTGGGCCACCGCCTCGGCGGCGCTGGGGAAGTTCTTCAGCACCTCGTGTGCGCTGCCGTCGTCCAGCGTGCGCTGTTGGTAGGTGTTGCCCTGGGCATCGCGCCGGCTGATGGGCGTGCTGCTGCCGGCCACAAACCGGTTGTCCAGCATCACCAGCGTGGCGCCGGGCGCCAGCCGGCCATGCAGTGTTTGCAACCAGGGCCGCAACTGCGGCAGCGGCACGTGGCTCCACCAGCAGCCGGCAAAGGCGGCGTCAAACGGCTCGTCGCCCAGCCCGGCCAGGGTGTAGGCGTCCACGGTTTGAAACTGCACTGTGCCGGCCGGCTTGGGGCTTGGTTTGGCCTGGGCAATGGCCATCGTCTCCGGGTTCAGGTCGGTGGCGCGCCAATGCGCCGCGCCGGCCGCGCCGTGCGGCGTCCACCAGCCGGTGCCGCAGGCGATCTCCAACACCCGCCGGCCGGTGAACTGGCCGCGCAGCCAGGCCTCCAGCGTCCGCAGATCGGCCTGGCGCTCAGGTTTGAGGTAAACGCGCTCGTAGATGGCCGCCCGTCGGGCGTAGTAGGCGGCCATGCTGGCCGGCGTGGCGGGGCTGTCGGACGCGGTGACCGGGGTGGACAGGGACACGGACGCGGTGCACAGCGACACCGGTGCGGATGCGCATGCGGCGGTGGCAGGAGCGACGCACGCCACGATCACAGCCCGGCGTACAGCCGGCCGGGGTTGAAGATGCGGTCCGGATCAAACGCCGTTTTCAATTCCTGGTGGATGGTCAGCAGCGGCGTCGCCAGCGGCGCCAGCGCGCCGCCGGTCTTATCGCCCCGGAAGACGCTGGCATGGCCGCCGGCCAGCGCCGCCGCGCTGCGCAGCACGGCAGCGGGCGCGCTGCTGACCAGCCAGCGCTGGGCGCCGCCCCATTCCACCAGTTGCTCACCGTCCAGCGCCAGCGGCGCGGCGGTTTGCGGCACCGACAAGCGCCACAACCTGGCGCCGCCGGCCAGCGCCGCCGTGGCGTGGTTGAAAAACTCGTCCGTCTGGTCGCGCAGGCCGGCCCAGAAGGCTGCTGCCAGCGCCGGGTCCACCACCTCGCCGCCCAGTTTTGTCACCGCCGCCTGCACGGCCGCCGCCGCGCCTGACAGCCGCAGCACCAGCCGGCCGGCCCACCAGGCACTGGCGTTGATGGGCAGCGGCTGGCCGCCCCAGGTGTTGAGCTGGCGCAGCGCGCCGGCCTGGTCGATGTCAAAGCGCAGTGTGGCCGTGGCCACCGCCACCGGCAGCACCTTGAGCGAGACCTCGCAGATGACGCCCAGCAGCCCCATCGAGCCGGCCAACAGGCGTGACACGTCATAGCCGGCGACGTTTTTCATCACCTGGCCGCCAAAGCTCAGCAACTCGGCCCGGCCGGTGAGCAAGGTGGCGCCCAGCACGTAATCGCGCAGCCCGCCCACGGCGGCACGCGCCGGGCCGGCCAGGCCGGCGGCGACCATGCCGCCGACGGTGCCGCCGACGGTGCGGCCGTTCGGGGCCGTTTCACCGGACATGTCGCTTTGCGGGGCCGCTTCACCAGAAACACCGCCTGCCGGGGCTGCTTCACCGGCCATGCCGGCCGGCGCAAAGCGCGGTGGCTCAAACGGCAGGCACTGGCCTTGTTCGGCCAGCGCCGCCTCCAGCTCGGCCAGCGGGGTGCCGGCGCGAACGGTAACCACCAGCTCACTCGGCTCGTAGCTGCTGATGCCGGTGAGCGCGCCCGTCGGCAGCGCCAGGCCCACCGGCGCCTCGCCGTAAAACGACTTGGTATTGCCGCCGGTGATGTTGAGCGGGGTTTTGTCGGCGCGGGCGGCGCGCACGCGGTCGATCAAGGCCTGCATCGCGGCGGGGAGGGGATCAGCAACCATCATCGAGTTCCGTCGTCCTGCAGGCGCTCGGCCTGCACCCGGGTTTGCACCCGCACTTTGTCCCGCGCGATGATCTGGCGGAACGCCTCGCTGGTGGTCGCCCAGTCCACCACATCCACCCGCCACGGCAGATCGGATTCGGCAAAGGCATCGCTCAGCCCCGCCAGCACCGACCAGCCCAGCGGCTGATCGCAGATCACGGCCAGGTCCAAATCCGAATGGGGTTTGCACCCACCCTTGGCACGGGAGCCGAAGGCCCAGACCTCCTGCTGCGGCAGCCACTGCTGCAGGATGCGGTGCACGACGGCCCAGTGCGCCGGCAGCACGCCTTGCAAGCGCTCAGGCATTGCGCGTCACCAGGGCGGCCAGCAGCGCGCGCGCATCGTCAAGAAAAGCCAATGCACCCTGGTAAACAAGGCGCGCCTTCTCCTGATCGTAGGCATGCGACGTGGTGCCGCGCATCTTGCGGTAGACAAACCAGGCGTCCACATCGGTGATCAAGCCCTTCTCGGCTGCCACGCGCAGCAGATCGCGAAAGCCGAATTCATCCACTTCAGCCGGGTTGGCGGCCTCGGCCTCGATTTGCCGCTTGAGCATCTTGACGCCGAGTTCATAGACAAACTCGAAGTTCTGGATCACGCCGGCGACAAGCGTGTTGCGCACGGCGGCGGATTGCAGCGCAAACCAGGCGTCGTCGCGCACAACGCCGATGCCGTCCGCCAGCGAGGTGATGGCGTTGCGCAGCGCGCTCAAGTCGAGGCGGTCAGTCGTCATTTGGTGCTGCGCCGCTCAAAACCGCTCCAGCGCCGGGAACGGCAGCAAGCCGCGCTTGACATGCACCCGGCCATATTCCGCACAGCGGTGCAGCGTGGGGATCACCTTGCCGGGGTTCAGCCCGCCGGCCGGATCAAACGCCCGTTTGACGGCAAACATCTGCTCGCGCTCCTCGGTGGAGAACTGCACACACATGCTGCTGAGCTTTTCAACCCCCACGCCGTGCTCACCGGTCACCGTGCCGCCGAGGGCCACGCTGGTCTCCAGAATGTCGGCACCAAACAGCTCACAGCGGTGCATTTGATCCGGGTCGGCGGCATCAAACAGGATCAGCGGGTGCAGATTGCCATCGCCGGCATGGAAGACATTGCAGCAGCGCAGGCCGTACTTTTTTTCCATCGCGGCGATGGCGATCAGGATGTCGGCGATGCGCCGGCGCGGGATGGTCGAATCCATGCACATGTAATCGGGGCTGATGCGACCGCTGGCCGGAAATGCGTTTTTGCGCCCGCTCCAGAAGGTGAGCCGCTGGGCCTCGTTCTGGCTGACCGCCAGCCGGCTGGCGCCGTGCGCCAGCAGCACCGCCTGCATCCGGGCGATCTCCTCGGCCACCTCCTCGGGCGTGCCGTCGCTCTCGCACAGCAGGATGGCCGCAGCGTCCAGGTCGTAGCCTGCATGCACAAAATCCTCCACCGCCGCCGTCATCGGCTTGTCCATCATCTCCAGCCCGGCCGGGATGATGCCGGCGGCGATGATGGCGGCCACCGCGTCACCCGCGCTGCGGATGTCGTCGAAGCTGGCCATGATGCAGCGCGCCACCTGCGGTTTGGGGCACAGCTTGACGGTGACCTCGATGGTCACGGCCAGCATGCCCTCGCTGCCCACCACCACGGCCAGCAGATCCAGCCCGGGTGCATCGAGCGCATCAGCGCCAAACTCGACCGGCTGGCCGTCGGCGGTGAAGCCGCGCACTTTGAGCAGGTTGTGCAGCGTCAAACCGTATTTCAGGCAGTGCACGCCGCCCGAGTTCTCGGCCACATTGCCGCCGATGGTGCAGGCGATCTGGCTCGATGGGTCAGGCGCGTAATACAGGCCAAACGGCGCCGCCGCCTCGCTGATGGCCAGGTTGCGCACGCCGCACTGCACCACCGCCGTGCGCGCCAGCACATCGAGCTTGACGATGCGGTTGAACTTGGCCAGCGACAGGATCAGGCCCAGCGCATGCGGCATCGCGCCGCCGCTCAAGCCGGTGCCAGCGCCGCGCGCCACCACCGGCACGCCCAGCCGATGGCAGGCTTTGAGCACGGCCGCCACCTGGGCTTCGGTCTCGGGCAGGGCCACCGCCAGCGGCAGCGCCCGGTAGGCGGTGAGGCCGTCGCATTCATACGGCACGGTGTCCTCGCGCCGGTGCAGCAGGGCGTGCGCCGGCAGCAGGCCCGACAGCGCGGCCACCACCTCGGCCTGGCGGGCGCTGCGCTGGGCAGCAGTGGGCGGCAAGTCAGCCGGTGCTTGCAGCACGGTGGGGGGTACAGCGGCATTCATCGATCAGTCTCCATGCATCAACTCTCAAGACAGCGCTCAAGACAGCGATCACAAGCCCGCAGTGTGCCGACACGGCCGCGGGCGCTGCCGGCCAGGGTGATTTGACCCCGCCGACGCGCCCCGGCGCGTGCCGGCTGCATGGCACCCGGTGAACGCATCCGGTGCAACGCAAGCGGTCAGCGCATCAAATCAGCCCGTCAAATCAGTGCACCACCATCAGTGCACCACCATCAGCGTGAACGGCCAGACATAAGCCTGCATGGTCACATACAGCCCGACCAGACAGGCCAGCGCGATGGAGTGGAAGAAGACGTAGCGCAGGATGTCGCCCTCGTGGTTGAACCAGCGGGTGGCGGTGGACGCCACGACGATGGATTGCGCGTCGATCATCTTGCCCATCACCCCGCCCGAGCTGTTGGCCGCGCCCATCAGGTTGGGGCTCAGGCCCAACTGCTCGGCCGCCACCTTCTGCATGCCGCCAAACAGCACGTTGCTGGCCGTGTCTGAGCCGGTCATCGCCACGCCGATCCAGCCCATCAAGGTGCCGAAGAAGGGGTAGAACACCCCCGTGTTGGCAAAAGCCAGGCCGAGCGTGGTGTCGGTGCCCGAGAAGCGGGTGAGCGTGCCGAGTGCCAGCATCAGCACGATGGTCAGCAGCGAGTAGCGCACCAGCCACAGCGTGCGCAGCCAGGTTTTGACGATTTCCAGCGGGTGGTACTTCATCACCAGCGCGCCGATGATGGCCGACAGCAGGATGCCGGTGCCGGTGGCCGACAGCAGGTTGAGCGTGTAGACCGCCGTCTCGAGGTGCGGCGTGGGCACCACCGGCGGCACTTTCTGGATCAGGTTGTGCAGGCCGGCCATCGGGAAGGCCGGCGCAAAAATGCCGTTCAAAAAAGTCTTGACCACCGGCAGGCCCCAGGCAAACACAAACACGGTCAGGATGGCCCAGGGCGTCCAGGCGCGCAGCAGATCGGCCGGCGCGTGGCGCACCGGCGCCCGGGGCGGCTTGGCCTCGGCGGCGCTGATGTCATGGCCCTTCATCGACGGCGACGTCCAGATCTTCTTCGGCTGCCAGACCCGCAAGAACAGGATCAGGCAGACCATCGAGACGATGGCCGCGACGATGTCCACCAACTCGGGCCCGATGAAGTTGCTGACCAGGTACTGCGGGATGGCAAAGCTCAGGCCCGTGACCAGGATGGCCGGCCAGATCTCCAGCATCGCCTTGCGCCCGGCAAAAGCCCAGATCAGCCAGAACGGCACCAGCAGCGAGAAAAACGGCAACTGCCGGCCGATCATCGCGGTGACCTCCATCAGGTCGTAGCCGTGCACCTTGGCCAGCGTGATGACCGGCGTGCCGAGTGCGCCAAACGCCACTGGCGCGGTGTTGGCGATCAGGCTCAGGCCCGAGGCCGCCAGCGGCGAGAAGCCCAGCCCGATCAGGATGCCGGCCGTCACCGCCACCGGCGTGCCAAAGCCGGCCGCGCCCTCAAAAAACGCGCCAAAGCAAAACGCGATCAGCAGCAGTTGCAGGCGCCGGTCTTCGGTGATGCCCGAGAGTGAATCCTGAAGTATCTTGAAGCTGCCGTTCTGCTCAGCCAACTGCTGCAAGAAGATGATGTTGAGCACGATCCAGCCGATCGGCAGCAGGCCGGTGAAGCCGCCGAACATCGCCGCGCGCCCGGCCATGTCAGCCGGCATGCCGTAGGCCAGCACGGCCACCGCCACGGCGGCCAGCAGGCCCAGGCCGGCGGCAATGTGCGCCTTGATGTGCAAAAACCCCAGCGCCACCAGCATCACCAGCACCGGCACGGCGGCCAGGGCGGTGGAGATGATCATGTTGTGGAACGGGTCGTAAATCTGCTGCCAGATCATGGTGTGTCTCCTGGGGGCGGAAAGAACGGGCGGGGATGGTCCGGTGGCCGGTGCGGCGCAGGTCATCCCTCGGCTTGGACGGCATGGTCAGGCCGCGCGCGCCGCGCCGCGTGAAACAGGCCGCGCACCGGCGCGAAGGATTTTCACGCCATCAGCAGGCGGTCAGCGGGGTGTCAGGGGTCGTGCGACGGGTTTGCGGCGGGTTTGGGTCGCAAACCTGCCGCATCGCCGCAGCGCCGGTACCAGCCCGGTTGCAACCACCGCCTGGCGCTGTCAATTGCGCCATCAAACCGGCCATCAAAGCCGTCGCCAAACTCAATGTCAAACCCGGGCGGCCAAGCCTTGGGGCTGGCCGAATCCCGGCCGCTGCAGCGCCTCATGCACCAGGCCCACCATGCTGCTCACTACCTCGGGCGGGGTGTAGTACGAGCCGGTGAGCTTGCGCAGCTCGTTGTCATAGACGGCCAGAAAATCTTCATAAAAGTACAACCAGGCGTCAGGCTGGCCTTTGCTGATCTTGGGCCAATCCACCACCTCCAGCACCCGC
>JANLOP010000211.1:0-13788 GCA_031366635.1 Betaproteobacteria bacterium
AAGGATGGAAAGATCAGGAAAATATCGGGAAGAGATCAGGATGAATATCAGGTAGTGCGGGACTGAACGAAGGCCACGATGCGTTGGGCCGCTTCGACGCATTCGGCGGTGTCTGCCACCAGCGCCATGCGGATTCGGCCCTGGCCCGGGTTGCTGCCCTGCCTGCCCTGCCTGTCCCGCGTATCGCGCGCCAGGTAGCTGCCGGGCAAAACCATCACATTGTAAAAGGCCAGCAAGTCGCGCGAAAACGTTTCGTCCGAGCCCTTGAACGAATCCGGAATTTTTGCCCACAAATAGAAGCCCGCGTCGGGCAAAGCCACGTCCATGACGGCAGCCAGCAACGGTGTGACCTGGGCGAACTTCTCGCGGTACAGCGCGCGGTTTTCAATCACATGGGCCTCGTCGTTCCACGCCGCCAGGCTGGCCGCCTGCACCACCGGGCCCATCGCCGAGCCGTGGTAGGTGCGGTAGAGCAAGAAGTTTTTGATGATTTGCGCATCACCGGCGACAAAACCCGAGCGCAGGCCCGGCACATTGCTGCGCTTGCTGAGCGAGGTGAAGCAGATCAAATTTCGGAAATCAGCCCGGCCCAGTTGGACCGCCGCCTCCAGCCCGCCGAGCGGCGGCGCGTCGCGGAAATAGATCTCTGAATAACACTCGTCGCTGGCAATCACAAAGCCGTGCTGGTCGCTGAGCTTGAACAACTGCGCCCACTCGGCCAGCGGCATCACCGCGCCGGTCGGGTTGCCGGGCGAGCAGACATACAGCATTTGGGTGCGGGCCCAGGTGGCGGCGTCGATCTGGCCCCAGTCGGCGGCAAAGTTGCGCGCTGGGTGGCTGTTGGCAAACACCACATCCGCGCCGGCCAGCAGTGCCGCACCCTCGTAGATTTGGTAGAACGGATTGGGGCAGACCACGGTGGCGCCGGGCCGGCTGGCATCGATCACCGTCTGCGCAATCGCAAACAAGGCCTCGCGCGAGCCGCTGACCGGCAATACCTGGCTGGCCGGATCAACGCTCACGCCGTATCGGCGCCGCAGCCAACCGGTAAACGCCTCGCGCAGCGCCGGTGTGCCGGCGGTGGGCGGGTAGACCGACAGGCCTTTCAAGCCGGCCACCAGCGCGTCTTCGATCAAGGCCGGGGTCGGGTGTCGCGGCTCGCCGATGCCCAGACTGATGGCCCGCAGCGCGGTGTTGGGCGTGATGCCAGCGGCCAGGGCCCGCCAGCGCTCAAACGGGTAAGGATGCAGTTTGCCCAGCAGCGGATTCATCATCCGATTATCGCGGGGGGGCCCGTGCCAGCCCCAGCCCGCCAATGCACAGCAGCAGCCAGACCCCGCCCGAGGCGAACCCGGCGATCACGTCGCTGGCGAAATGCACGCCCAGAAAAACGCGGCTGGCCCCGACTGTCCAGGCCAGCGCCACGGCGGCCATCAACGCCGCACCGTGCCAGCGCGCTGGCAGCAGCCGGAATGCGGTGTAGGCCAGCAGGCCGTAGGCCACCACCGCACCCGAGCTGTGGCCGCTGGGAAAGCTGAACCCCGCCTCGGCCCACGCCGGGTCGGCGCCCAGCGGGCGGGCGCGGCCAAACAGCGCCTTGAGGCCGCGATTCAGCAGGCCATTGCCAGCCAGCGCCAGCACCCAGCCCAGGGCCAGCGCCGGCTGCCGCAAGACGGCCATCAGCAGCGCCAGGGTGATGGACAGGGCCGTCAAGGTGGCCGTGCCGGCCAGGTGGGTGACGGCCGCAAACAGCGGCAAGGCGGCCGGCGGCACGCTGGCCCGCAGGGCGTCGGCAAAAGCCTGGTCGGCAGCGCCCAGCCCGTCGCCGGCCACCAGCAGCGTGGCCAGCGTGGCAAATACCACCACGCCGACCCCCGCTGCGGCGCTGCCGATGCGGGCGCCGATCCGGCCGCTGGCCCCAGCACCATCCCCACCCTCCGCGCGCACCAGCCACCGGCCGCCGCAGCCCAGCGCCGCTGGCAGCAGCACCAGCAGCGCCAGGAACAACGCCAGCGCATGCCGGCCCAGCGCGTCGGCGACTGGCACCAGCCAGGCCGTGTCAGCGGCCATCGCCGGGTGCTGCGGGTTGCACATCGGTGACCCGGCGGCAGACAAAGTCGGCGCCATCGGCGGCGCCGTCCCATTGCTCGATGCGGCACTGGCCGGCCGGTGCGCCCGGCCCCCAGCGCAGCAGGTTGACCGAATTGGGCACGCCGGAACGCACCCGGCGCGACACGGCGGTGCCAGCCTGCACCACCCACATCGGCCGCGCCAAGCCGGCCAGCGCCATCACATACGGCAGGTGGATGTGGCCGCCCAGCACCAAATCGGCGCCCGCAGCGGCCCACTGCGCCAGCGCGGCGGCATGGCCGTGCAGCCGGTCTGGCTCGTCCTCAGTGTGCCGCACCGCCAGCGGCTGGTGCACCACCACCCGCCGCAGTTGGCCGGGCGCGGCGCGGGCCAGCCGCTGCGCCACGCGCTGGATCTGCCGCGCCGACACCGCACCGTCGACATGCCGGTACCAGCGCGTGGTGTTGACGCCGATCACCAGCAGATCGGGCGACGAAAACACCGGCTCCAGCGCGTCCGCCACGGCCTGGCCGTCAACCGTCTGGGCACCGAAGGCGCGCAGGTAGTTGGCGTACGGCCAGGCCAGGCGGGCGGCCAGGTTGAACAGCGGGATGTCATGGTTGCCCGGCAGCGCCAGCACCGGCGCGCCCAGCCGGCCGACAAACGCCCGCGCCAGACCAAACTGCCGGCGCCGGGCGCGCTGGGTGATGTCGCCCGACAGCACCACCAGATCGGGCCGCTGCCGGTGCGCCAGCGCCACCAATGCCTCGACCACCGGCCCCCGCTCGGTGCCGAAGTGGGGGTCAGAAATGTGCAGCAGCACCGTCATCGGTCGATCGGCGCCGGTGGGCCGGCTGCCGCGTCGGGCACTGGCTTGAGCAGGTACAGCGGCCGGGGCGAGACTTCAAACCGCAGCGGCGTGGCCCGCCAGGCCACCTCGCCGTCGAAAGCCACCTTCACCCGGCGCCCGGCCTAGCCGCGCCTGGGGCTGACCTGCAATCGCTGGCACTGAAAGCTGCGCAGCGTGGGCGCCTCACCCAGCGTGCCCAGCGCGCCGCGTTGCATCAGGCCCAGCAGCGCCAGCGGGCCGATCGGGCGCAGCACCACGGCGGCGATCTGGCCCTGGTCGATGGCGTTGGCCTCGGCCAGCCCGACTTGCGCCAGTTGCAGCCGGTTGTTGCCGACAAACAGCGTGAGCGTGTGCACGTCCTGCGTGCCGTCGCGGGTCTCGATGCGCAGCCGCAACGGGCGGTGCCGGCCCAGCACGGTGGCCACCGCCGCGGCCAGCGCCACCAGCCGGCTGCGGCCGAAGCGCGCCTTGGAAGCCTCGCGGTCTTGCAGCAGGTCGGGGTACAGGCCCAGGCTGGTCTTGACCAGTAACACCTGGTCGTTGATCAGCCCCACCTGCACCGGCACCGGCAGCGTTGCCAGCAGTGCTTGGGTGGCCACCCCGGCATCGGCGGTTGTGGCCCGATGCGGCATTGATGACAAATTGCAACGCGCCCGCTGGATCGAAGGCGGGCGGGCAGGGGGGATGGAGCATGTGATCGGGCACAGGTGGGCGCTTGGCGACGGCGTGGCCGAAGTGTGCATGCAACGGCACCGCCGGCAAAAAGCGGACTGCCGCTGACGGGCGGCCATCGACCGGGATCAAAAGACATTGATCGACGACAGGATTCGCAGTATTATCTATAGTAATACCAACCGAGGCCACCATGACCATGTCGTTCAAGCTTGATCCCACGCTGGAGCAGCGGTTGCGCCAGCGCAGTGCGGCGCTGGGCCGGCCGGCCAGCGCGATCATCCGCGAGGCGCTGCAAGCCTGGCTCGATGGTGCGCCCGAGGCCCCGGCGTCGGCTTACGCGCTGGGCCGTGATCTGTTTGGCCGGCATGCCGGGCCGGCGGATCTGGCCAGCCGCCGCAAACAGGCCGCCACTGAAGTCTGGGATGAAAAAGACGCCGCCCGCCGCGCTTGATCCGATGGCCAGCCCGCCGCTTGAATCGACGGTGCTGCCGCCGGCCAGCCCGCTGACCGCCGCCGAGCCGCCGCCTGGCTTTGCCGGCCTGGGCCGGGTGCTGGTGGACAGCGGCCCGCTGCTGGCGCTGTTCAACGCCGCTGACCACTGGCATGCGCTGGTGTTGGCCTGGCTGCAAGCCCAGCCCGGCGCGCAACTCATCACCACCTGGCCGGTGGCCACCGAGGTGTGCGCGCTGCTGGCGCGGCGCATCGGCAACCCCGCGGCGCTGGATTTCTTGCGCTGGGCGCAGCGCGGCGGCATTCAACTCGACCAAACGCAAGACCACTCGCTGGCCGAGGTGCTGCACATCAGCGAGCGCTTTGCCAGCCTGCCGTTTGACTTGGCCGATGCGTCCATCGCCGAAGCCGCCGGTCGGTTGAAAATCCGCCAGGTGCTGACCATCGACGCCGATTTCGACATCTACCGAGACCGCAGCGGCAAGCCGCTGGTCAACCTGCTGCGCGCGGCGTGACGGCGCCCGCCAGGCAGGCGCGGCGGGCAGGGCCCGCTACAACCAGCCCACGCAACAGGCCGTGCCGCAGCGGCAGGCCAGCCTGCCCTCGTGGTGGGTTGGCCCGTAATTGACGGTGATCTCCTCGCCCGGCGTGATGGCGCGCAGCGCATAAAACTCGATCCGGCCGGCCTGGATCGACAGCCGGGCATTCGGGCTGCACGCATGGTTGGTGAAGCGCATCGGGTCGTCGCTGGCCGACGCATCGACGGCTTTGCGCGCCGACACCTCGACAATCATGATGCGTTGCTTGCCCGCCGCCCGGCGCCGCGCCTCGGCCACACTGATGCTCTCGCCCCGAATCTCGCCAATCTTGCGGTGCGGCGGTATCGGCTCAGCGGCAAACGCACCAAAGCCGTCGATGGCACTTTTGTGCACCGCCACCTCGTATTTTTGGTAGGCCGGCCGGGGCAGCGGGTTCACGGTTTTTTGGCCAGCCAGGTTTTGAGCGCGTTCAAGGTATTGGCCACATGGCGCAGCGGGTTCAGGCTGGTGAACTGGTAGACGATGGTGCCATTGGGCGCGATCACATACGAGGTGCGGTTGGCATAGTCGGTCTTGAAAAACAGCACCGAGTCGTATGACTTCATCACCGCCTGATCGGCATCGGCGGCCACCGCAAACTTGTTGCGGCATTCGGTGGCCGAGAAGCGCTTGAGCGTGTCGATGTCATCGGCCGAGACGCCGATCACCGTGGCGCCGAGTTGTTTGTACTGGTCAGTGGCTTCGGCAAACTCATGCGCCTCGATGGTGCAGTCCCTCGAAAATGCAGCGGGGAAAAAATACAGCACCACCGGCCCGGTCTTCAAAGTTTCGGTCAGCGAGAACTTGAACACCTTGCCGGCCAGCGACGCATCCACTGAAAACGGCGGCGCCTTGTCGCCCACGTCGAGCGCGGCGCGGGCCGTGCTGGCGCTGCAGATCAAGGCCAGCGCCAACCTGGCGAGGGCAAACTTTCGGCTCATTGCGTATCCTTCGCGCCCATGACAAGGGCCACCACCGTGCTGCAAACAACGCCGTCCACCAGCCAGGTCCAACAGAATCATACGCAGCCGCTGCCGGGCGGGCTTGCGCGCTGGCCTTGGCACGGGCTGGCGGCGCTGCGGCCGGCCCGCGCGCCGGGGCCTGGCACCGCCTGGGCCTGCACGCTGCTGCTCGGGCTGTGCGTTGCGCTGCTGGGCGGTTGCGCCAACCTGCCGGCCGGCGTGCTGCGCACACCCAGCGTGGCGCTGCCGGCGTCCACCGGCAC
The DNA here is from genome assembly GCA_031366635.1 of Betaproteobacteria bacterium. Taxonomy (GTDB): domain Bacteria; phylum Pseudomonadota; class Gammaproteobacteria; order Burkholderiales; family Burkholderiaceae_C; genus Pseudaquabacterium. The sequence continues at coordinate 5,849 of JANLOP010000211.1, forward strand.
CGCGCTGGGCCGCATCGCAGCCGACTCGTCGCCCGACGAGGCGCTGTCTGGCTTCCGTCTGCTGCCCATCGGCGCCTTTGCCATCGACACCCGGCTGACGTTGATCCGCCGCGCCCAGCGCAGCATCGACGTGCAGTACTACCTGATCCAGGACGACGAGACCGGCCGCTTTTTGCTGCGCAGCCTGCGTGATGCGGCCCGGCGCGGGGTGCGGGTGCGGCTGCTGATGGACGATCTGTACACCTCGGGCAATGACCCGTTGCTGCTCGGGCTGGCGGCGCAGCCGAATGTGGAAATCCGGCTGTTCAACCCGTTCCCGGGCGGGCGCGATTATTTCTTCACGCGATTTCTGGCCTCGGCGTTTGAGTTCAGCCGCGTCAACCGGCGCATGCACAACAAGCTGCTGATCGTCGATGGCGCGATGGCCGTCACCGGTGGGCGCAACATTGCCAACGAGTATTTCATGCGTTCCGCGCTGGCCAATTTTGTCGATCTCGATGCCTTTGTCACCGGTGCGCTGGTGCCCAAGCTGGCTGAGTTGTTTGACGATTACTGGAACAGCCCGGTGGTGTTTCCGCTGCACAGCATCGTGCGCCCGCCCGATGACCCGGCCGAGTTGCAAGCGCAATTCGACAGCGCCACCGGCCCGGTGGCCACACCGCCGCCCGAGCCACCGCCCGACACCGATGTGCTGGGCTACGGCCCGTTGGCGGATGAGCTGGACAGTGGCCGGCTGGGCCTGGTGTGGGCGCCAGCCACCACCTACGCCGACCCGCCCGCGCATCTCAAGGGCATGCAGGTCACTTACGGGCTGGTGCCGCTGCAGGATGTGGAATCGGTGCTGTACAACGTGCTGGACATGATGCGCGGCGCCCGCAGTGAGGTGGTGGTCACCTCGCCCTACCTGATCCCGGGTGAGCGCGGCATGGCGTTCTTGACCGAGCAGCGGGGGCGCGGCATCAAGTACAAAGTGCTGACCAATTCACTGGCCGCCACCGACGAACCGCTGGTCCATGTGGGCTACCGCAAATACCGCCGCGAGATGCTGCGCCTGGGCATCGAGCTGTACGAGCTGAGCCCCGTGCGGGTGCACCGGGCCAGCCGCTTGGGTATTTTTGCCACCAGCCAGGGCCGGCTGCACGCCAAGACGGCGGTGGTAGACCGGCGCCGCATCTTTATCGGCTCGATGAACTTCGATCCGCGCTCGCAAAAAACCAACACCGAAATGGGCATCTTCATCGACAGCCCGCAACTGGCGCGTGAGGTGCTGCGGCTGATGGACCTGGACAAGCTGCAAGCCTCGTACCGGCTGATGCTGGCGCCCGACGGCCAGGGCTTGCGCTGGCTGGCCGCAGATGATGAGGGCGAGGTGAGCTTTGAGGACGAGCCCGACGTGAGCTTTGCCCTCAAGTTCTGTCTCGAGCTGCTGGCGCCGCTGGCGCCCGAGGAGTTGCTGTAGCGCGGCCAGGCGGGGCGTGGGTGGGGTTTCAGCCCAGCAGCCCGTGCGCCGTCGGCAGCGCTGGCAAATCCACCACCGGCTGGGGTGTCCAGCCTTTTTGCCGGTGCTCGGCCACCAGGTTGGTGTAAATGCCGCCCCGCACAAACCATTTGGCGGTGATGCGGATGAAGCGCGGATGGGTGGCGCGCACGATGTCGTCGAGCATGGTGTTGGTCACAAGCTCGTGAAACGCGCCCTCGTTGCGAAAGCTCCAGAAGTACATCTTCAGGCTTTTGAGCTCGACGCACAGCCGGTCGGCCACCATGTCGATGGTGAAGTGGGCAAAGTCCGGTTGGCCGGTGAGCGGGCACAGGCAGGTGAACTCAGGCAACTGAAACTGGATCAGGTAGTCCCGCCCGGGCGCCGGGTTGTCAAACACCTGCAGGTCTTTGCTGGGCGCACTCGGCGGGTTGGCCGGCACCGGCCGCTGCCGGGCCGGGCTGGCCTGGCGTGCGGTGCTGGCATCGGCGGCCGCTGGCGCGGTGGCGGCGGTGGCAGTGGTTGGGGCGGTGGCGCGGGCAGCAGCAACGGCAGCGGCTTTTTTGGACATGGTCTTGGGCCCCGCCGCAAGGGCGGTGCAGGGCAGTCTGGCGGGGCGCCGATGCTATCATCGGGCCCGCAAATCGCACCCGGTCCTGTGCGATAAGTCCATACAAATCAAATACTTGCAGCGCTTGGCCAATGGGTTTCTGGACCCGGCCGGGTGCGCCCGGCCCGCCGCCCCAGACTGCCGCCAAGACTGCCGCCAACGCGCATGCGCCTGAACCAGATCAAGCTTGCCGGCTTCAAGTCATTTGCCGAGCCCACCACCTTCCAGTTGCCCGGCCAGCGGGTGGGCGTGGTCGGGCCCAACGGCTGCGGCAAGTCCAACATCATGGATGCGGTGCGCTGGGTGCTGGGTGAGAGCAAGGCCAGCGAGTTGCGCGGCGAGTCGATGCAGGATGTCATCTTCAACGGCACCACCACCCGCAAGCCCGCCAGCCGCGCCAGCGTGGAGCTGGTGTTTGACAATTCCAGCCACCGAGCGGGTGGCCAGTGGGGCCAGTTTGAAGAGATCGCCGTCAAGCGGGTGCTCACGCGTGACGGCACCAGCAGCTATTTGCTCAACAACCAGCCGGTGCGCCGGCGCGATGTGCAGGACGTGTTTCTGGGCACCGGTCTTGGGCCGCGCGCCTACGCCATCATCGGCCAGGGCACCATCAGCCGCATCATCGAATCGAAACCCGAAGAGTTGCGGCTGTTTCTGGAAGAGGCGGCGGGCGTTTCAAAGTACAAAGAGCGCCGCCGTGAGACTGAAAACCGCCTGAGCGATACGCGTGAGAATTTGACCCGCGTGGAAGACATCCTTCGCGAGCTGAATGCCAATCTGGAAAAGCTCGAAAAGCAGGCAGAAATTGCGCAGAAGTACAACGCGCTGCAGGCCGAGGTCACCCTCAAGCAGCACCAGCAGTGGTTTTTGAAGCGTGCCGAGTCTGAGGCCGAGCAGGCCAAGGTGAAGTCAGACTCCGAGAGCGCGGTGAACGCACTGGAGAGCCGGGTGGCCGATCTGCGCCACATTGAGGCCGAGCTTGAAACCGTGCGCCAGGCGCACTACGCCTCGGGCGACCACGTCAACCAGGCGCAAGGCCTGCTGTACGAGGCAAGCACCGATGTGGGTCGGCTGGAGGCTGAAATCCGCTTCGTGGTGGAAGGCCGCCAGCGGGTGGAGCAACGCTTGGTTACGCTCAAGGAGCAAACCGCGCAATGGGCCGTGCGCCGGGACGATGCGCAGGTTGAAATCGAAAACCTGTCTGATCTGTCGAGTGTGGGCGAAGAAAAATCCGAGTTGCTGGCCGCCCAGGTCGAAGAGCAGGCGCTGGCGCTGCCCGATCTGGAAGAAGCGCTGCGCCTGGCCCAAAAAGGCGCCAACGAGCAACGTACCCAAGTCGGCCAGGTGCAGCAGCAAATTCAGGTGCTGGCGGCTGACCAGCGCAGCATTGAAGAGCAATCGCGCCAGCTCACCAGCCGCCGGGAAAAATTAAGTGTGGACCGCAACGCGCTGGCCGCGCCCGACGAAGCGCGCTTGGTCAACCTGCAAAACCAATTGTCCGAGGCGCAGGAGTCCGCCAGCGTGTCCGATGCCCGCCTGCATGAGCTGCAAGACCTGGTGCCGCAGCTGGATGACACGCGCCGCACGCAGCAGCAAACCGCCAACAGCGAGTCTGCCAGGCAGGCCGATTTGTCGGCCCGCATGGAGGCGCTCAAGGCGTTGCAGGAAAAGGTCAAGACCGACGGCAAACTGCGCCCCTGGCTGGCCAAGCACGGTCTGGAAGGCTTGCAGGGCCTGTGGAGCCGTATCCACATCGACCCCGGCTGGGAGAACGCGCTGGAAGCGGCTTTGCGCGAACACATGGGTGCGCTAGAGGTGTCGCGGCTGGACATGGTGCGCGGCTTTCTGGGTGCGGGCGGTCAGGATGCGCCACCGGCCAAGCTGGCGTTTTACAGTGCGCCGTTGGCTGGGGTTGCAAGCCTGGGCGCATCGAGTGGCCACGGATTCAAGCCCCTGGTGGATTTTCTGCGCCTGAACGACGCAGGCCAGAGCGCCGTGCTGGGCGACTGGTTGCGCAACTGTTTCACTGCGCCCAGCATGGAAGACGCGCTGCAGGGGCGCGACAAGCTCAAGCCGGGCGAGGTCATCTTCGTCAAATCAGGCCATGCGGTCACCGCCCACAGCGTCAGTTTTTACGCCCAGGATTCCGAGCAAGCCGGTCTGCTGGCGCGCGCGCAGGAGATTGAAAACCTGGAGAAGCAGCTTCGCGCCCAGGCCATGCTGAGCGAAGAATCCCGCTCAGGCCTGGTGCGGGCCGAGGCCGCCTATGCCGATGCATCGCAGCGCCTGATTGCTGCCCGGCGCGAAGCCACCGAGACCCAAAGCCGCGCGCATGAGTTGCAGGTGGAGACCCTGCGCCTGACCCAAGTGGCCGAACAAAGCCGCGCCCGCGCCGAGCAAATTGCCGGTGACCTGGCCGAAGTAGACGCGCAGCTTGACGATTTGCAGGAGCGCCGCGTCACCGCCGAGGCCCGCTTTGAAGAGCTGGACATGCAGCTGGCCGACACGCAGGAGCGCCATGCCCAATTGGACGAGCGCGTCATCAGCGCCGAGCGCAAGCTGGTGGACTGCCGTGAGCAGCAGCGCAGCCTTGAGCGCCAGGCCCAAGAGGCCACCTTCACCATGCGCAGCCTGGATGCGCGCCGCGCCGAATTGTCACGCGCTATAGAAACAGCAGCGCAACAATCAGATTCCATTAGGGCAGAAGAGCTAAGAGCCAATGATGAGTTGGCGCGTTTGACGGACGCGGCAGCCCAGGCTGGCTTGCAGGCCGCACTGGCCCTGAAGCTGGAGCGCGAAGTGGCTTTGGGTGCCAAGCGCAGCGAATACGACGACCTGACCGCCCGCTTACGCGCCAGCGACGAGCGGCGCATGACGCTTGAGCGCGAGCTGGATCCGCTGCGCCAGAAAATCATGGAGTTCCAGCTCAAGGAGCAGGCGGCGCGCCTGGGCTTTGAGCAGTATGCGCAGTTGCTGCTGGATGCGCAGGCCGATCTGGAAGCGCTGGCCAAATCGGTTGAAGGCGGCAAGGTGCGCCTCCCCGGCATGCAAAACGACATTGACCGGCTCAACCGCGACATTGCCGCGCTGGGGGCCGTCAACCTGGCGGCGCTGGATGAGCTGGCCAGCGCGCGGGAGCGCAAGCAGTTTCTGGACGCGCAGACGGCTGACTTGACGGAGGCCATGACCACGCTGGAAGACGCCATCAAGAAGATTGACGGCGAAACCCGCGAGCTGCTCTCGGGCACCTTCAACACCGTCAACGAGCATTTTGGCAAGATGTTCCCCGAGCTGTTTGGCGGCGGCAATGCGCGCCTGGTCATTACGGGCGAAGAAATTCTGGACTCCGGCGTGCAGGTGATTGCGCAGCCGCCGGGCAAGAAAAACCAGACCATCCATTTGCTGTCGGGCGGCGAAAAGGCTCTGACGGCGATTGCGCTGGTATTTGCAATTTTCATGCTGAACCCGGCGCCGTTTTGCCTGCTGGACGAGGTCGATGCGCCGCTGGACGACGCCAACACCGAGCGTTATGCGAAACTCGTTACCAGCATGAGCAAAGAGACGCAATTCCTATTCATCAGCCACAATAAGATCGCCATGGAAATGGCCGAACAGTTGATTGGCGTCACCATGCAGGAGCAGGGCGTGTCACGCATCGTTGCGGTAGACATGGAAGCAGCCGTTTCGCTGGCTGAAGTGGCGTGACCTCACGTGACCTGACCTAACCTGACCTGACCTGAACATGAGCACGACGATGAGCAGCTTGCAACTGGGCCTGGCCATCGCGGGTGGCCTGGTGCTGGCCGCTGTGGTCGCGCACGGTGCCTGGACCTCGCGCAAGAACGCACCGTTGCAGGCACAGCCAGATGACGGCGCGGTGAGGCTGAACCCTGATGCGGGTGATCCTGGCCATCCGGGTCATCCAGGCCAGCCAGGGCAGGCAAGCCATCCGGGTGAAGTCGGCCCGATAGATCCGGTGTTTGATGACGGCCTGGACCCGACCTTCGGCGCCAGCAGTTCCGCCCGCGTTGCAATTCTTAAAAAATCCATGCTCGATGCGCTGATTGACGTCATCGCGCCCATTGCATTGGATGGGCCAGTGTCGGGTGATGCGGCGCTGGCCGCCATGCCCACCACGCGCCGCGTGGGCAGCAAACCCTTCGCCATTGAAGGCCTTAACGCCGCCATCCTGCAATGGGAGCTGCCGGTTGCAGGCCAGCGTTACAGTGCGTTGCAGGCGGGCGTGCAATTGGCCAACCGTTCGGGCGCGCTCAATGACATTGAATACTCCGAATTTGTCATCAAGACTCAGGCCTTTGCCGACGTGCTCAATGGCGCACCCGAGTTCCCTGAAATGCGCGATGAAGTGGCCCGCGCCCGCGAGTTGGATAATTTTGCCGGTGGCCACGACGGCCAGCTCAGTTTCACGCTGCGCGCCCGCAACGCCGCCTGGAGCCCAGGTTTTGTGGCGCAACACGCGTCGCGCCTGGGCTTTGTGGCGGGCGTCATGCCTGGGCGCATGGTGCTGGCGGCCAGCACGCCTGGCATGCCGCCGGTGCTGGCGCTGGCGTTCGATTCCCAGGCGGCAATGGCCGAAGACCCGGCGCAGTCTGCCATTCGCGAAATTACCCTGAGTCTGGATGTGCCGCAGGTCGAACGCAGCGAGCGCCCGTTTGTGCGCCTGCGTGAGAGCGCCAACGCGCTTGCGCAGGCCATGGACGGCGTGGTGACCGATGACAACGGTGCCATGCTGCCGTCAGACGCCATGGACGTGATTGGCTCCGAGCTGGAGCAGCTCTATGACACGCTGGACGCGCGCGACCTGTCGGCGGGGTCGGTGCTGGCGCGGCGGCTTTTCTCGTAGCAGGCGGTTGGTTCGAGTGGGTCTGCTCCGTCCGGGAGCGACTTAAGAGATCGCATCGCCTTCATCCGGCTCCCTCAGACCAAAGATGACTTCTGCTACGCGGCGCACATCTTCGACTAGTCGAGGCATCAAGCGCGAATGAAACCTCAACGTGGTTGTCCCTCGCCCTCAGGATATCGAACGAGAGCAGCGAAGGACTGAACTCGATCAACTTCAGCGAGAAATGACCGATGTAGCTCTCGTTTTTCGTCTCAATGTAGCACTGCTTTCCAGACATCTCAAATTCGCGCTGCAGCAAGAGGTAGGGCCCAGCTACTTCAAAGGGATCATCCTCCTCGTCCTCTTCGGGGCCGAGATAGACCTGATAGTAGTCGCCGCTCACCGACGCGGAGGCTTTAAGGGCGTGGAATCGCATGATGGCTGCCGTGCGCTTTAACGTTGAAATTCACCGATGCAAAGCGTGCAGTGGAATGACCAGTTAACGGACACGCTCTTGCGGCCACCGCCTTGGATTACGTGCATTGTGAATGACGGCCAGAACGTGAACAAAATCATTCTTTACGGTGTAAAAAACGCCATACGGAAACCGGGGCAAGAGTGTGCGCCGTACGCCCGGGACAATTTCTGCGTACAAAAGCGGAACTTGCTCAAGGCGCTTAAGTTGAAGTTCAAATGCCAACTCGAATTCAGAGCCCAGCCCCTTGCTCCTCATACCAATCGAATGCTTCGCCAATTTCGCGAACGGCTCCACCGGAAAACTTCAAGCGGTACGCCACGAACCGCTTCTCAAATGTGCCTTTACTTGATCCCAGGAGTAACCGGCCTCTGGGTTTCTTTCAAAGTCAGCCAAACGCGCTTCGAGTTCTGTCTTTAGTTCAGGTGAAACCTCGATGGCCTGAGGGAAAGCGGCAATGCTTTCCCAAATCACTTCAACGAGTTGAATGCGCTCCTGCACGGGCAGTTCCAAAATATCGGCAACAGAAATTTGG
>JANLOP010000210.1:0-7327 GCA_031366635.1 Betaproteobacteria bacterium
GCCCGATGTGGCCCCGCTGGTGCTGGTGCACGGCTGGATGGACGTGGCGGCCAGCTACCAGTTTCTGGTCGATTCGCTGTCCGACGCCTTCTTCGCCAAGCGCCACATCATTGCGCCCGACTGGCGCGGCTACGGCCTGACCACCGCTGCGCCGGTGGACAACTACTGGTTTGCCGATTACCTGGCCGACCTGGATTTTCTGCTGGACCATTACTCACCCGACAAACCTGTTGACTTGGTGGGCCACAGCATGGGTGGCAATGTGGTGATGCAATACGCCGGGGTTCGCCCGGGCCGCATCCGCCGCCTCGTCGACCTTGAAGGCTTTGGCATGCCCGTCGGGCACGCCACGCAGGCACCCAAGCGCCTGTCGACCTGGATGGATGAGCTCAAGGCATTGAAGGCCGGCAGCATCAAGCTCAAAACCTATGACAGCGCCGAGGGCGTGGCCAATCGCTTGAAAAAGACCAACCCGCGCCTGGCGCGTGATGAGGCCGGGCATGAGCGCGCAGCGTGGCTGTCGCACCAGTGGGCGGTTGAAAACAGCCAGGGCCGGTGGGAGATTCTGGGCGACGCAGCGCACCGGATTTCAGGGGCCAGTGTGTCGCACGTTGACGAAGTGCTGGCCATGTACGCCGCCATTGCCGCGCCCACCCTGTTTGTGGGTGCCTCAGACGACTCCATGGTGGGCTGGCATGGCGCGCGGTTCACCCTGGCCGAGTTCCACGAGCGGCTCAACTCGGTGCCGCAGGTCACCCGCGCCGTCATTCCTGATTCCGGGCACATGCTGCACCACGACCAGCCGCAGGCGCTGGCGCGGTTGATCGAAGACTTCGTGGCCTGAGATAACGCGGGACGGCATAAGCTGCGGCAGCACGTGCAGCCACGTAGCGCGCGGAGCCTGCCGCCCGGCGTGAGAAAATACGCGGTTGGACCTTCCAGGTGACGCCCCCAGCCGGATCTCACCGCATTTTCAGGACACTTCCCATGGACATCGAACGCATCAACCAAATTGGCACCCAACTCTCCGACTTGAGCGCGCGCACCATCGAGTTACGGGGGTATCTTTGACTACCCTGCCAAAGCAGAACGGCTGAGAACCGTCAACGCCTCACTCGAAGACCCGACCGTCTGGAACGACAGCAAAAAAGCGCAGGAACTGGGCCGCGAGAAAAAAACGCTGGACGGTGTGGTCAGCACGCTCGACACACTCACCAGCGAGCTGGCCGACAACACCGAACTGTATGACATGTCCAAGGCCGACGGCGACGAAGCCGGTCTGGTGACGATTGAGGGCGATACCGCCAAGCTGGCGACCACCATCGAGCAGCTTGAGTTCCGGCGCATGTTCAGCAACCCGGCTGACCCGCTAAATGCCTTTCTCGACATCCAGGCCGGCGCGGGCGGCAGCGAGGACTGGCACTGGGCCATCATGAAGCAGCGCCAGTCCATGCGTTACGCCGAGCGCAAAGGGTTCAAGGCCAGGAGTGAGGACGAGTCGGCCGGGGACACGGCCGGCATCAAGGGCGCCACCCTCAAGGTCGAAGGCGAATACGCGTTTGGCCTGCTGCGCACCGAAACCGGCGTGCACCGGCTGGTGCGCAAATCGCCTTTCGATTCAAGCGGCGGGCGCCACACCAGTTTTGCCAGCGTGTTTGTCTACCCCGAGATCGACGACTCCATCGTCATTGACATCAACCCGTCCGACGTGCGCACCGACACCTTCCGCGCCAGCGGCGCCGGTGGCCAGCACATCAACAAAACCGATTCAGCCGTGCGGCTCACCCACTTGCCCACCGGCATCGTGGTGCAGTGCCAGGATGGCCGCAGCCAGCACAGCAACCGCGACGTCGCCTGGAAGCGCCTGCGCAGCCGCCTGTATGACTTTGAGATGCGCAAACAGCAGGAAGCGCAGCAAAAGCTGGAGGACACCAAGACCGACGTCGGCTGGGGCCACCAGATTCGCTCGTACGTGCTGGACAACAGCCGCATCAAGGATTTGCGCACCAATGTTGAAACCTCGAACACCCAGAAAGTGCTGGACGGCGATCTGGATTTGTTCATCCAGGCCAGTTTGAAGCAGGGTTTGTAGCCAAGCGGCTGCTGGCGGCCCGGTTTGCAGCGCGTGTTTGCAGCCAAGTTGCCCAAATGCCGGCTTATACTCAACGTGTCACAACTTTAGTGAGCGTGCCACATGAAAATCCTGAACGTCCGAGAGTTGCGAAGCGCCATACCGCACCTGCGGGAGACTTTGGCCCAAGAGCAAGAGCTGCTACTGGTGAGCAACGGTGAGGCGGTGGCCCGCATCTTGCCGATGGCACGCAAGCGCGATGTGCCGTCACTGGCGGCGCACCGGGCTTTGATGACGCCGCTGGCGGCAGGCACGCTGGAAAACCTGATCCGACAAGAGCGCGATCAAGGCTGACTGGGGTGGCCACCTATTTCGACACCAGCGCGCTGGCCAAGCGCTACATCGCCGAACTGGGCTCGGACACGGTGGATCAATTTCTGGCCCAACATGCTGACGATTGCGTAATCTCGCCGCTGGTGGCCACCGAATTTGAGTCGATCCTGCAGCGGCTGCTGCGCCAAGGTCTGATCGAGGCCAGCTTTGCCGCCCGGGCGCGCAGCAGTTTTGCCAACGACCTGAGCGGCGCTCTCTGGGCCATGCAGCCGTTCGAAGTGGCCAGCTTTGGTCGGGCCGCCGGCTTGATGCGTGATCTGGCAGCGCCGCTGGCCACCTTGGACGCGCTGCACCTGGCCAGTGCCATCGAATTGAAATGCGCAGCGCTGGCCACCAGCGACCGCCAGTTGGCCCTTGCCGCCCAAGCCAGCGGCCTGCTTGTCCACTCTTTTGTGAATTGAGACCGCACCATGCGTGAAGGCCCCGCCACCCTGGTCCGCCGCGAGGATTACGCCGCCCCGGCGTTCTGGATTCGCAGCGTTGATCTGACCTTTGATCTCGACCCGACCAAGACCATCGTTGCCAGCAAACTGGCCATCGAGCGCAATACCGACGCTGCGCCCGGCCAGCCGCTGAAATTGCACGGCGAGGATTTGATCCTGCTGCGCTGCCTGGCCGACGGTGACAGCGTGTCGTTCCGCCATGAAGACGGCTTTCTGGTGATCGACAACCCGCCGGACTCACCCACCTTCACGCTGGAAATCCGCAACACTTGCGCGCCCGAGAAAAATACCCAATTATCAGGCCTGTACACCAGCGGCGGCGGGTTTTTCAGCCAGTGCGAGGCCGAGGGCTTCCGCCGCATCACCTATTTTTTAGACCGGCCGGATGTGATGGCGGTGTTTACCGTGACGTTGCGCGCGGACAAGGCCAAATACCCGGTGCTGCTGAGCAACGGCAATCTGCTGGCGCAAACCACACTCGACAATGGCCGCCATTTGGCGCGCTGGCATGACCCTTTCCCGAAGCCCAGCTATTTGTTTGCGCTGGTCGCCGCCGACCTGGTATGCCGCGAGCAGCGCATTCAAACCCGCGCCGGCAAAGACCATTTGTTGCAGGTGTATGTGCGGCGCGGTGACCTGGACAAAACCGAGCATGCGATGAATTCGCTGATTGCCTCGGTGGCCTGGGACGAAGCCCGCTTTGGCCTGCCGCTGGATCTTGAGCGCTTCATGATTGTCGCGGTGGGCGACTTCAATATGGGCGCGATGGAGAACAAGGGCCTGAATATCTTCAACACCAAATACGTTTTGGCCAGCCCGGCCACCGCCACCGACAGTGATTTTTCCGGTATCGAGAGCGTCGTCGGCCATGAATATTTCCACAACTGGACGGGTAACCGCATCACCTGCCGCGACTGGTTTCAACTGTCGCTGAAAGAGGGCCTGACTGTTTACCGGGATCAAGAGTTCTCGATGGACATGGCCGGCTCGGCCTCGGCTCGGGCAGTGAAGCGCATTGACGACGTGCGGGGTTTGCGGGCGATGCAGTTCCCCGAGGACGCCGGCCCGATGGCGCACCCGGTACGGCCCGACCGCTACGCCGAGATCAACAATTTCTACACCGCCACCATCTACGAGAAAGGCGCTGAGCTGGTGCGCATGATGGCCACGCTGGTGGGCCGGGCGGGCTTTCGGGCCGGCATGGATTTGTACTTTCAGCGCCACGACGGCCAGGCCGTCACCTGCGATGATTTTGCGCAAGCCATCGCCGATGCCAATCCACAAAGCGCGTTGGCCGCCCACCTGGATGCCTTCAAGCGCTGGTATGGCCAGGCCGGCACGCCCACCTTGCGGGCGCGTGGCGTGTACGACCCGGTCACCCTGCGATACGCGCTCACACTGGGCCAAAGCGCCATGCCGTCGCCTGGCCAGCCCAGCAAACTGCCCAGCGTGATGCCGGTGCTGATGGGCCTGGTGCGGGCCGACAACGGCCAGCCCTTGCCGCTGCGGCTGGTGGGTGAGACCCAGAACACCGGCAGCGAGCGGGTGCTGGTTCTCACCGAAGATGAGCAGACCTTCACCTTCGTCAACGTCGCGTCGGCGCCGGTGCCGTCGCTGCTGCGCGGCCTGTCGGCCCCGGCCCATCTGGACGACGGGCTGGACGACGCCGCGCTGCTGGTGCTGTTGCAGCACGACAGCGACGCCTTCAACCGCTGGGAGGCCGGCCAACGTCTGGCTTTGAGCCGGCTGATGGCCGCGCTGACCGGCGCGGCACAAGACCGGCCCGATCTGCCGCTGCTGGACGAGGCGTTTGTGCAAGCCATGCGCCAGGTGCTGCGCGACCCGGCGCTGGACGCCGCCTTCAAAGAGCTGGTGCTCACCCCGCCGAGTGAAAGCTACCTGGCCGAGTGCTGCGCCGTGGTCAACCCGCAGCGCATCCACCGCCTGCGTGAGCAATTGCGCAGCCAACTGGCCCAGCGCCTGCATGCCGACTGGGCTTGGGCATTCGACGCGCATCAGGTGCTTGAAGGCTACCGGCCCAACCCCGAGCAGACCGGCCGCCGCGCCCTGGCCAACCTGGCGTTGCAAATGCTGGTGCTGGACGCCGCACGCACGGGCGATGCGGTGTGGCCAGGCCGGGCCTACCAGCGCTTCAAGGATGCCGGCCAGATGACCGACCGCTACGCCGCGCTGGTGGCGCTGGTGGACGGCCACTCGGTGCTGGCCGAGCCCGCGTTGCAGCGCTTCCAGGCGCTGTTTGCCGGCGATGAGCTGGTGATCGACAAGTGGTTCAACCTGCAGGCCCGCGCCCCTGAGCCGCTGTTGGCCGCTGACGACTCAAGCGCCGGCAGCGTGCTGCCAAAGGTCAAGGCACTGATGCAGCACGCCGATTTTTCGATGAAAAACCCGAACCGCGCGCGCAGCCTGCTGGCCGGCTACTGCCGCGAGAACCCGGCAGCGTTTCACCGTGCCGATGCGGCGGGTTATGTGTTCTGGGCCGACCGGGTGTTGGAGCTGGACGCGATCAACCCGCAACTGGCCGCCAAGATGAGCCGCACGATGGACCGCTGGTGCGTGCTGGCCGAGCCTTGGCGCAGCGCGGCCCGCAGCGCCGTGGCCCGGGTGGCGGCCCACCCCAAACTCAGTGACGGTGTGCGTGAGATCGTCAGCAAAGCGCTGGAAAACTGAGCGCCGGCTGCGCCAGCCTGGGCTCCGGACCGCCTGACCCCCGTCTCAGGCCCGCATGAAACCGAGGTTGCGCGCCGCGCCAAAGTTGCGCAGGTTGGGCCGCACGGCATCGAGTTGCGGCTCGGCCAGGCCCCACCAGCGCAGCAGCGTGGCGGCGTACTGGTCTACCGAGGTGGTGGGTATCCACCGGCCCTGCAATTCCCAGTCGTCCACGCCCACATCGTCGGGGCCGCCCAGCGCCAGCGTGGGGTAGGTGCCGTAGCTGCGGCGGCCGGCCACCGCGCCGCCCAGCAGCAGGTGGTGGTTGCCCCAGGCGTGGTCGGTGCCCTGGGTCTGGTTGGGCGCAAAGGTGCGGCCAAAGTCGCTCTGCGTGAACAGCGTCACCCGGTCGGTCATGCCGATGGCTTTCAGCGCTTGCCAGAACGCCGCCATCGCGCTGGCCAGCGTGCCCAGCACGGCGGCATGCTCGCCGTCCAGCGCACTGGCCCCCACTTGGCCGGCATGGTTGTCAAAGCCGCCCAACTGCACAAAAAAGATTTGCCGGCTGCCGCGCACCGTGGCCCGGGCATGCACAAACCGCGCCACCTGGTAGAGCTGGCTGCCCAGCGGGTTGGTGACCGAGCCGTCGCTGATCATGCTGGCAAAAGCCTGTGCAACGCCGCTGGCATCGGTGGCCGGGTCAGGCCGATCGGCGATCAGCGCGCCCAGCCGGCGCTCGAGCTCAAACGCCTCGCGGGTGGTGCGGGCGTAAGCATCCGCCAGCGGGCTTTTTTGCGGCTCGCGCATGATGGCGTCGAGTGCCGCGCGGCGCGCCAGGATGGGTGTCCAGTTGGCAAATCCATTGGCGCCAAAATCCGACCCCGGGCCTGGCAAGACCCACGGCGCGTCCACATCCGACAGGGTGAAGTGCGCATTGCCACCAAACGAGATGGCCGGATTGGTGCTGGCCATCTGCCGCGCTGCCCGGCCACCCCAACCCGTGCGCTCAAGTGAGTCGGTGGCAGCGGCCTCCCACAGGATTTGCGGGTCGGCGTGCGAAAACAGGCTGTCCGGCAGCAGCGGATCCGCCGGCCCAGCGGCGCGGAAGCGGGCTTTGGTGAACGGCGCAAACAGCGGGCCGACGTTGAAAAGCGGCGCCAGCGCGCCGTCACCCCAGGCTGTGGCCAGTGGCGCCATCGACGGGTGCAGGCCGTGGTCCGTGCCCAGCGGCACCAGGCTGGACCGGGGCAAGGCCAGCGGGCCACGCACCGCGCTGTACAGCGCATGGCGGGTGGCATCGCGCGGCGGCAGCATGTTCATGCCGTCGTTGCCGCCGTACAAAAACACGCAGACCAGCGCTTTGTAGTCGTCGGTGCCGGCGCTGGCGCTGGACGACAGCAGTGAGCCCAACAGCGGCGCACCAAAGGCCCCGGCGGCCAGCGCGCCACTCCAGCCCAGCAGGCGCCGGCGCGACAGCGCGGCCGGGTCGGCCGGCAGCTGCCACTGAGGTGAATGGCCGGGGCCGTGGGCGCCGTGCAGGGGGTGCGGCGGGTGGGCAAAAAATGGCTGGGACATGTGGGCTCCTGGCGCGGTTTCAGGGCTTGCGGGCGGGCCGGCGGGGCGGCGTCAGTTCAAAACCTGGTAGGCCGGCGCGGCAAATACCAGGTAGGCGGCGGTGCGCACCCGCTCGGTGCGCCAGTCGAGCGACGGGTCATCGGTGGGCCAGGCATTGACGGCGGCCAGGATTTGCGCC
>JANLOP010000218.1:0-6706 GCA_031366635.1 Betaproteobacteria bacterium
ACAACGAGTTGGCAACGACGCCTGGCGCCGAAAATCGCCCCGGCCCTAAGGGTTGGGCCTGCAAAGGGGCTGATCCGTCGTTGCAAATGCTCGCCATACCAAACGGTATGGCTGCGCTTTGCGCCTAGGCTGAGCCCCTTTTGCAGGCCCAACGCGGGCTCGACCCAAAGCCCGACAGGCTCCTAGGCTGCGGTGAATGGTGCATCGGTGCGGCAGCCGGCATGGCGCTGCCGCCGTGGCGGCCCCTGACGCGCCGGGGCTGTGGCGTCTCAAAGCAGGGTCAGGCTGGGGGCCGCCGGCCAGCAGCACCAACCAGCAGTGCCGACCAGTACCGCCGGCACGGCAGCGGCAGGCACCGGGTCAGCGCTCGGTGACGCCCAGTTTTTCAAGCAGGCCGGTGAGCTCATCGAGTGAGCCGAACGAGATCGCCACCTCGCCTTGCTGGCCGCGCTCGGTGCTGCGCAGGATGCGGATATCCACCCGCGCCGTCAGCGCGTCGGCCAATTGCTCTTCCAGCCGCAGGATGTCGCGTGATTTGGCTTTGCTGGCGCGCAGCAAGGTGGCCTGGCGGCCCAGGGTTTGGGATTGCGACTGGGCCCGGACGACCAACTTTTCAGCCTCGCGCACCGACAGTTTTTTGGCCACGATCTCATTCGCACTGGCCACTTGCTGGCCCGCGTCCAGGCCCAGCAGCGCCCGGGCATGGCCCATGTCCAGATCGCCCGCCATCAGCATCTGCTGCACCGGGGCGGTGAGGTTGAGCAGGCGCAGCAGGTTGCTGGCGGCGCTGCGTGAACGGCCCACGGCTTGTGCGGCCTGCTCATGCGTGAGTGAAAACTCGGTCACCAGCCGCTGCAGGCCTTGCGCTTCTTCGAGCGGATTGAGATCTTCGCGCTGGATGTTCTCGATCAGCGCCATCACGGCAGCGGCCTCGTCGGGCACGTCTTTGACGAGCACCGGCACCTCGTCCAGCCCGGCCAGTCTGGCCGCACGGAAGCGGCGCTCGCCGGCGATGATCTCGTAGCCGCTGGCGCCCACCGGCCGCACCAGAATGGGCTGCATGATGCCCTGGCTCTTGATGCTCTCGGCTAGCTCGTACAGCGAGCCCTCGTCCATTCGGGTGCGCGGCTGGTAGCGCCCGGCGGTCACCTGGCTGAGCTTGAGGCGGGTGGGGCGCGAGGCGTCAGCGGGTGACGCATCGGCCACTCTGGGGCCGAGCAGGGCTTCGAGGCCGAGGCCGAGGCCCTTGGGTTTCTTGGTAACCATGACCCGGATTGTCGGTGATCGTCCCGCTGGGCCAGCACGGCTTGTCCCGGGTGCTGGCGGGGCGCCAGCGGGGCTTGTCGCAGGTGCTGGCGGTTCGCCAGCCCCGCAGCCGCAAGATTTCTGGGCGCTCATCGGGCGCTCATCGGGCGCTCCTTGGCCGCAGATCGGCCGCGCACCGGGCGCGCTTTCGGCTTGCCCGCGCTTGCTTTATCCTCGTGGCCTGTTCTTCACTGTCACCCCCCGACACGCGCCATGACTTACCGCATTTTTGTCGACGGTCAAGAAGGCACGACCGGCTTGCGCATCCACGAGATGCTGGCCCGCCGGCCCGATGTGCAGGTGCTGCGCATCGCCGCCGACCAGCGCAAAGACGCCGCCGAGCGCGCCCGCCTGTTGAACGCTGCCGATGTGGCGTTCTTGTGCCTGCCCGATGCCGCCGCGATAGAGGCCGCCGCGCTGGTGACCAACCCCGCCACCTGCCTGATCGACGCCAGCACCGCCCACCGCACCGCCGCAGGCTGGGCTTTTGGCCTGCCTGAACTGGCGCCCGACCAGCGTGCCAAATTGCGCGCCAGCAAACGCATCGCCAACCCGGGCTGCCATGCCAGTGCCTTCATCCTGCTGCTGCGCCCGCTGGTGGACGCCGGGCTGGTGCCGGCCAGCCTGCTGCTCAGCGCCACATCGATCAGCGGCTATTCGGGCGGCGGCAAGAAGATGATCGAGCAGTACGAGGCGGGCGCCGTGGCAGGTGGTGGCTTGGCCGGCGGTTTGGGCGGCGGCTTGGGCGGCGATAGCCGTCTGGCATCGCCCCGCCCGTATGCGCTAACCCTGGCGCACAAGCACCTGCCCGAGATGGTGGCCCACACCGGCCTGGCCCGGGCACCGGTGTTCATGCCGGTGGTGGGCAATTTCTACCAGGGTTTGGCGGTGAGCGTGCCGCTGCACTTGAGCCAGCTCCCACCCGGCACCGACGGCGCCGCGCTGCACCGGGCGCTGACGGCGCACTACGCCGGTGAGCGCTTCGTCCGGGTGATGCCGCTGGCCGACCCCGCCACGCTGGACAAGGGTTTTTTTGACGTGCAAGCCTGCAACGACAGCAACCGCTGCGAGTTGTTTGTGTTTGGCAATGAGCACCAGGTGTTGCTGATGTCGCGGCTGGACAATCTGGGCAAGGGTGCCAGCGGGGCGGCGGTGCAATCGATGAATGTGCACCTGGGCCTGGACGAAGGGCTGGGGCTGGATTGAGCCCGGCGCTTGCGTCGCGTCTGCCCGGGTCAGCCCGCAGCAACCGGATCAGCCCGGGTCAGTCTCGGGCGTGCGGTAGTGGTAGGCATAGGCATCGGTAAAACCCAGGCGGTGGTAGATGGCCCGGGCCGACGCGTTGTCGGCGTCCACTTGCAGATAGGCCAGCCGCGCACCCGCCGCCCGGGCCTGCACCAGCAGCGCGGCGCACATTTGGCGCGCCAGGCCCTGGCCCCGCGCCTCGGGATGGCTGAACACGTCGTACAGGCCCACCAGATCGGCCTCGATGGCGGTCTGGCCACAGGCCAGCACCGCGCCGTCACTGCGGCGGCGCAGGGCCCAGCCCTGGTAGGGCACCGGCGACAGCGCCAGCCGCTCAGCCTGCGCCGCACGCTGATGGGCCGGTGAGCCGCGCAGGCCACCCACCACGGCGGCAAACTCGGCCGCCGACAGCCGGTCCAGCCGCAGCGCGTCGGGCCAACGGTCGGCCGGGGCCGTCGGGTCGCCCGACAAGGCAGCGATTGCCGGCAGCACCATCACCCGGGTGTCGTCCAGGCGCTGAAAGCCCCGGCTGGCCAGCGCCTGGTCCAGCCCGGCAGGCTGGCTGAACGGCGTCATGCGCAGCACCAGCGGCAGGCCGGCATCGCGCAGCACCGCCGCGCACAGCGCCAGCCGCTCGTCCAGCGGCAGGCGGCCGGCGGCCACCGCCTGCACACAGCGGGCGCGCTTGGCCTTGCCGGGTGAAAAGCGCACCAACCAGCCGTCGATCCAGCGCTGCTGGGGCGGTGCGCTGGCATTGATGCCGGCGTCCTCCACCCGCGACAACAGCGACTCGGGCAAGTGATGCGGGTTCATCGCGGCGGTCATCGCAGGTTCCTTCGGTGGCGCCTGCTCAGCGCGCGACGGGCAGCGCCGCAGCCAGCGTTGCCACCCGCTGCACCAGCTCTTGCGCAAACGCAACATACGCCAGCGCGCCTTTGGACGCCGGATCAAACACCACGCCCGGCTGGCCGTGGCTGGGCGCCTCGGCCAGGCGCACATTGCGCGGGATCACGGTGGCAAACAGCTTCTCGCCAAAATGCGCTTTCAACTGCTCGCTGACCTGCTGTTGCAAGGTGATGCGTGGATCAAACATCACCCGCAGCAGGCCGATCATCTGCAAATCGCGGTTCAAATTGGCATTCACCTGCTTGATGGTGTTGACCAGATCAGACAGGCCTTCGAGCGCAAAGTATTCACACTGCATGGGCACGATCACGCCGTGGGCGCTGCACAGACCGTTGAGCGTGAGCATGCTCAGCGACGGTGGGCAGTCGATCAGCACAAAATCGTAAGCACCGGTGGCGTCACGGGCAAGCGCGGCGAGGGCGTTGCGCAGCCGCTCGTGGCGGTGTGGCAGGGCCACCAATTCGACCTCGGCGCCGGCCAACTCCCGGTTGGCACCCAGCACGTCGTAACCCGCGCTGGCTGCGTGCTGGCGCGCCTCGGTCACGCTGGCCGACTCCAACAGCACGTCGTACACCGACAGCGTCATCGCCCGTTTGTCGATGCCCGAGCCCATCGTGGCATTGCCCTGCGGGTCTAAATCAACTACCAGTACCCGCTGGCCCAGCTTGGCCAAGCCGGCCGCCAGGTTGACGGTGGTGGTGGTCTTGCCGACGCCACCCTTCTGATTTGCGATGCAAAAAACTTTGGCCATGTCCGGCAGTATCGCCGCCGGCAGGGCGGCCTTGGTGACGGTCACGCCGCGCGCAGCCAGACCAGGCAGCGCTGGGCGTCCAGCCCAGGCACTTGCAGTTGTTCCACGTGAAACACCTGCACGGCGTCGGGCAACGCCGCCTGCTCGTCCGTGGGTGGCTTGCCCTTCATCGCCATCCACACCCCTTGCGTGGCCAAAACACCGGCGGACAGCCTGGTGAAGTCAGCCAGCGAGGCAAATGCGCGCGCGGTGATCACGTCGTATTGGCCATCGGCCCGGCGCAGCGCCTCCACCCGGGCATGCACACCGCGCAAGTTGGGCAGCCGCAACTCAGCCGCCACCTGCCGCACGAAAGTGGCTTTTTTGCCCACCGTGTCGACACAGCTCACTTGCCACTCAGGGTGGGCCGCCGCCAGCACCACGCCGGGCAAGCCGCCGCCGCTGCCCACGTCCAGGATGTGCAGCGATCGCTTGGCCACGGTCGCAGCATGCCGGCGCAAGGCGGGCAATACGGCAAGGCAGTCCAGCAGATGGTGGCTGAGCATCGCGTCCGGATCACGCAGTGCGGAGAGGTTGTAAACCTGGTTCCAGCGCTGCAACAGCGCCAGATAGGCCATCAAGCAGGCCAGCGTGGGCTCGCTCAAATCAAGATTCAACGCCGCTGACGCCGCCACCAGCCGCGCTTTGCGGTCTGCCGCAAGGCTGGCGGCCATGTCAGGCAGCATCCCGCGCAGGCTCAGCCTCGCCTTTGAGATGACCCTTTTTCAAATGCACCAGCAACAGCGAGATCGCCGCTGGCGTCACGCCCGAGAGTCGGGATGCCAGGCCCAAGGTCTGGGGCCGGAACCGGCTGAGGATTTGCCGCGCCTCAAAGCCCAGGGCCGGCACCCGGTCGTAGTCCAAGCCCGCAGGCAGCCGCAGTTGCTCAAAGTGCGCGACGCGGGCCACGTCCTCTACCTGCTTGCCAATGTAGCCGGCGTATTTGGTGGCGATTTCAACCTGCTCGATCACGGCGGTGGCCAGGTCCAACCCCAGTTCATCCGTCAATGTTTCACGTGAAACAACCGCCCCGGCTGGGCTGCGATCACCGCGCCGCGCCGATGGCGCGCCGAGACTCGCCAACGCCGCAATCTCCACCACGGCATCAAACCCAATGCCGGGCCGTCGCAGCAGATCCGCCAGGCTGTATTCATGCTCGATGGCCTTGCCCAGCAGGCGCTCACTGTCGGCGGCCGGCAGGGTGTCGGGCCGCACCCAGGTGCTTTTGAGCTGTTCGGCCATGCGCGCCACCGCATCGCGCTTGCGGTTGAAAGTCGCCCAGCGCACATCGTCAACCAGGCCAATCTGCCGGCCGATGTCGGTGAGCCGGGCGTCGGCATTGTCTTCACGCAATTGCAGGCGGAACTCGGCCCGGCTGGTGAACATCCGGTACGGTTCGGTCACGCCTTTTGTGATCAGGTCGTCCACCAGCACACCCAGGTAGGCCTGGTCGCGCCGCAGGACCAGCGAATCACGGCCCTGCGCTTGCAACGCGGCGTTGGCACCCGCAAACAGGCCCTGCGCTGCGGCTTCTTCGTAGCCGGTGGTGCCGTTGATCTGGCCGGCAAAAAACAGGCCGGTAATCGCCCGGGTCTCAAAACTGGGGGTCAGCGCGCGCGGATCAAAGTAGTCGTACTCGATGGCATAGCCGGGCCGCAGGATGTGGGCGTTCTCAAGCCCCTGCATCGATTGCACCGCCGCCAACTGCACATCAAACGGCAATGAGGTGGAAATGCCGTTTGGGTAAAACTCACGCGTGCTCAAGCCCTCGGGCTCTAGAAATATCTGGTGGCTGTCCTTGTCAGCAAACCGGTTCACCTTGTCTTCGATGCTGGGGCAGTAGCGCGGCCCGACGCCGCCGATCACGCCCGTGAACATGGGGCTGCGGTCGAAGCCCGAGCGGATGATGGCGTGGGTGCGCGCGTTGGTGTGGGTGATCCAGCACGGCACCTGGCGCGGATGCTGGCCGGCGTGGCCAATGAAGCTGAACACCGGCAGCGGGCCGCCATCACCGGGCTGCTCGGTCAGCCGGGCAAAATTGATCGACCGGCCGTCGATGCGCGGCGGCGTGCCGGTCTTGAGCCGGCCCTGCGGCAGCTTCAGCTCTTTCAGCCGCGCTGACAAGGTGACGGCCGGCGGGTCGCCGGCACGGCCGGCGGCATGGTTGCGCAAGCCGACATGCACCCGGCCGTCGAGAAACGTGCCCGCCGTCAACACCACCGTCTTGCTGCGAAAGGTGATGCCCATCTGCGTCACCGCACCCGCCACCCGGTCAACACCACCATCGGCCTCAACCAGCAGATCGTCCACCGCCTGCTGAAACAACCAAAGATTGGGCTGGTTCTCCAGCCGCTGCCGGATCGCGGCCTTGTAAAGCACCCGGTCGGCCTGCGCCCGGGTGGCCCGCACCGCCGGCCCCTTGCTGCTGTTCAAGATGCGGAACTGGATGCCGGCTTCATC
>JANLOP010000269.1:0-8270 GCA_031366635.1 Betaproteobacteria bacterium
AGGACAGTTTTTGCCGGGTTTGCAGGCCCATAGCCGTAGCTATGGGACAAAAAGCCGGTGTTCACGAAGTGCGGCGAAGCCAAAAATGGACCGCTGCGGCCAAATTGCAGCCGACGATCCCCAAGCCCGACAGGCTCCTAGACGCCAGCAGAAGATCACGAGGATGCGACAGTGAACAAGCGCCAGGCTCGGCTTTTTGCCATCGGCTGCACGGGGGTGGCGGCGCTGGCCTTCATCGGGCTGACGGTCGACAGCCACCGCCAGTTCCCCAAGCTCACCCACGCGCAGAACCTGACCCCCGCCGTGCTGCATGGCAAGAATGTCTGGCACAAGAACAACTGCATCAATTGCCACACCCTGTTTGGCGAGGGCGCCTACTACGCGCCCGACCTGACCAAGATCGCCCAGCAGCGCGGTGCGCCCTACCTTCAGGCCTATCTGCGCGACCCAGCCAAGTTCTATGACGAGCAGCGCCACCGCCGGCTGATGCCCAAGCAAGACATGAGCGACGGCGAGATTGCCGATCTGGTGGCATTTCTTGACTGGATCAGCAAGGTGGACAACAACGGCTGGCCACCGCGCCCGCTGCTGGTCACCGGCGCTGGCATTGGCGCTGCCGGCGTGCCGGTGCCCGTCCAGGCCCAGGCCGTGGGCGTGCCCGGGCTGCCGACGGGCGCGACCGCAGACACTGCCAAAGACCCGATCGCCCTTGGCCAGGCCGTGTTTCGCACCGCCACGCCGGCCTGCAACGCCTGCCACTCGCTGCTGCCCGGGGCCGACCAGGCCGGGCCCAGCCTGGCCGGCGTGGCCACGCGCGCTCAGCAAACGATTGCCGCCAGCAGCTACACCGGCAAAGCCAAGGACGTAGAAGGCTATTTGCGGGAGTCGATCACCGAGCCCGGCGCCTACATCGTGCCTGGCGCCATGTACTCGGCCAGCGGCGTGTCGTTCATGCCCAATACCTTTGGCAAAGACCTGACGCCCGACCAGGTTTCGCAACTGGCGGCCTACCTGGCCACCTTCAAGTAGTTGAGGACAGCCCACATGCGCTACAGGTCGCAATCGGTGGCTTACTGGTATTTCGCGGTGGCGATGGTTCTGTTCGGCCTGCAACTGGTGTTCGGCCTGCTGTCAGCGGCCAAGTACCTGGGGCCCGACCCGCTGCTCTACATCCTGCCGTTTGACGTCACCAAGGTCATCCACACCAACCTGTTGATCGTCTGGGTACTCACCGGCTTCATGGGCGCCACCTACTGGATGGTGCCGGACGAATCGCGCTGCGAGCTGTTCAGCGTCAAGCTGGCCTATCTGCAACTGGGGCTGTGGACACTGATGGGCGTGACAGCGGTGGTCGGCTACCTGTTCCGCTACGGCACCGGCAACAAGCTGCTCGAGCAGCCGCTGCCGCACAAGATCGTGATCGTCATCTGCATGCTGCTGTTCCTCTACAACATCGGCATGACGATCTGGCAGTCGCGGCGCTTCACCACCACCGAGGGTGTGCTGGTGCTGGGCCTGGGGCTGGCCGCGCTGCTGTACCTGCCGGCGCTGCTGGAGTTTGACAACTACACCGTGGCCATCTTCTACCGCTGGTGGACGATCCACCTGTGGGTAGAGGGCGTGTGGGAGATGATCCAGGGCGGCTTTCTGGCCTACCTGCTGATCCGCCTGTCGGGCGCTGACCGCGAGGTGATGGAGAAATGGCTGTACGTGATCGTCGGCCTGGTCTTCATCGCCGGCATCCTGGGCACTGCCCACCACTATTACTGGGTGGGCGTGCCGGCCTACTGGCTTCCGATTGGCGGGCTGTTCAGTGCATTGGAGCCGCTGGCCCTGATCGGCATGGCCGTCTATGCCTACTCGGCGATGCGCCGGTCCGGCCTGGCCCACCCCAATACGCTGGCCCTGCACTGGACAATCGGCAGCGCCGTGTTCACGCTGTTTGGCGCCGGGCTGCTGGGGCTGGCGCACACCTTCCCCGATGTCAACAAATGGACCCACGGCACGCTGATCACCGCGATGCATGGCCACGCCGCGTTTTATGGCGCTTACGCGATGATCGTGCTGGCGATGATCACCTTTGCCCTGCCGTCGATGGCGCCCGGGCACTCTGAGCGCGGCAGCAGCATCGGCTACTGGGCGTTCTGGCTTCAGTTGGGCGGCATGTTCGGCATGACGCTGTCGTTTGCCACCGCCGGCATTGGCCAGGTCTACCTGGAGCGCATCCTGGGCATGGGCTACCTGGACGCGCAGCTCAAGATCCAGGTGCATTTTGTGATGCTGCTGGCCACGGCATCGCTGTTCACCATCGGCGTGGGCTTGTTCATCTTTGATTTTTTCCGGCATGCGCCGCAGTTCGATCTGGCCATTGAGCCCGATCAACTGGCGCCGTTGCGCAGGGCAGCGGCTTCGGCCGCCCTGTAGCCCGTGCACGGCAAACCGGCCGGCGCGCCCGAGCCGTTTTACCTGCCCACGGGCGATGAAGTGCGGCTGTTTGAGCACTGCCACAGCCAGCGCCTGGCGGTGCTGCTGAAAGGCCCGACCGGTTGCGGCAAGACCCGGTTTGTCGAGCACATGGCCTGGCGCCTGGGCCGGGCGCTGGTCACCATCTCCTGCCACGACGACCTCACCGCCAACGACCTGGTGGGCCGTTTCCTGATCCGCCACGACGGCACGGCCTGGCAAGACGGCCCGTTGACCCGCGCGGTGCGCGACGGCGCCATTTGTTACCTGGACGAGGTGGTCGAGGCGCGCCAAGACACCGTGGTGGTGCTGCACTCACTGACGGATCACCGCCGCATGCTGGCCATCGACAAGACCGGCGAGACCCTCAGTGCAGCGCCGGGCTTCCAGTTGGTGGTGTCGTACAACCCGGGCTACCAGCGCCTGCTGAAAGACCTGAAACCCAGCACCCGCCAGCGTTTTGTGGCGCTGGATTTTGACTTTCCGGCGCCCGGACGTGAGGCCTTGATCATTGAGCGCGAAGCCGGCGTTGACCATGCCACCGCGCACGCCCTGGCCACGCTGGCCGGTCGCTTGCGGGCGCTGCGTGACCAGGGCCTGGCTGAGCTGCCCAGCACCCGGCTGCTGGTGGCCGCCGCCGCGCTGATGGCCAGCGGCATCGGCGTGCGGCCGGCCTGCTACAGCGCCATCGTCGCGCCGTTGTCAGACGATGAACTGCTGGTGGGCGCGATGCGCGACCTGGTGGACGCCACCTTCGTCTGAGCGCAGGCAGCGCAACGTCAGCCGCCCAGTCCACTGCCCGGTCCGCCGCAGAGCCAGCCCCGCATGGCCGAAGCCGAAGACGTCATCATCGACGCCGCCCGCCATGCCACCGCCGGCGTGCAGGCGCTTTGGCAGCGCCACCGCGCCCGGTCTGCCGCGCCGCAAGCATCGCCGCCGAGGCTGGCCGACAGCCTGCCCCGCCTGCACCTGCTGATCACCGCCGTGTTTGGCACCACCTACCCGATTCGACCGGCGCAGCCACCGGCGCGCGCCACGCTGCTGGCCGCCGTCTTCCGACACGGCCGGCAGCGCGCCGGCCAGCGCGCGGTACCGGCCACCGACGGCGCGTGCATCTGGCTGCCTGACGATGGCAGCACGGCCGATGCGATGCTGGCCACCACACGCTGGCGCAACACCGCGCTGCAGCAGGCCATGCGCGCCCACCGGGGCAGCGCGCAGCGCCTGGGCCGGCTGGTCACACCGCTCACGCCACTGCAGCGCGATGTCTACCTGCTGCTGGAGGCACAGGCGGCCGATGACGCGCTGGCCGCGCTGCTGCCCGGCCTGGCCGGGCCGTTGAACACCTTGCGCCAACAGGCGCTGGCTGGCCGGCCAGGCCTGTTGACGCTGCGCGGCGCGGCGCAGGCGCTGGAGTCATTGGCCCAGACTCTGCTGGCCCGCACCCTGCTGGCCCACCCCGGCCGTGGCGCTGACGGTGGCACGGCAACGCCACCCAGCGCCGATGCGTCGCTGCTGCTGGCCTGCCGCCTGGCAGGCGAGTGGCCGCCGGTCAGTGACGCCAGCGCGCCCGAGCGCGCAGCGCCGCTGTTCAAAGACGGCTGGACCGGTGAGCTGCGGGCCCCCGAGGCCGGTGCATCAGCAGCGCCAGGCCCCGCGCCCACCGGGGACCACAGCACTGCAGCGCCTGCCCGCAGCGCCCGGCTCAGCCGCCGGCCCGAGGCGCGCGCCTGCAGCGACGACGAAGACGATGCCCACCAGGGCGCCTGGATGGTGCAGCCCGCGCAGCCGCATGAGCATGCCGAAGACCCACTCGGCCTGCAGCGGCCCACCGATCGGGACGAAAAAACCGCCGCTGAAGACTTTGCCGAGTCGCTGGCCGATCTGGCGCAGGCCCGGCTGGTGCGCACACCCGGCACCGCCCGGGAGGTGCTGCTGTCAGACGACCCGCCCGGGGCCCTGGCCCGGCAGCCGACGGCCGCGCTGGGCATCACGCCCGACTGCGCAAGCACCGTCAGCTACCCAGAATGGGACTTTCGGGCGCAGTCCTACCGGCACCCGGGCGCCACGGTCCGGTTTTGCCCGGCGCCGCAGGGCCCGCAGGCTTGGGTTGCGCAAACCCTGGCCACGCACCGGCCCCTGCTGGCCGAGTTGCGGCGCCGCTTTGCGCTGCTGCGTGCGCTGCGCACCCGCCTGCACCGGCAGGCCGACGGCGACGAGATCGATCTTGACGCCTGCATCGACGGTCAGGCTGATTTTCGCGCCGGCCTGCCGATGGCGCAGGCGCTGTACCTGGCCCAGCGGCGCAGCCGGCGCGACATCGCCATCCTGCTGCTGATCGACATCAGCGGATCGACCGATGGCTGGATCTCCGCCCACCGCCGCGTGATCGACGTTGAGCGCGAGGCCTTGCTACTGGTCTGCGTCGCCCTGCAGGCAATGGGTGAGCCGTTTGCGGCGCAAGCGTTCTCGGGCCACGGGCCGCAGGCGGTGGCGGTGCAGACCGTGAAACGGTTTGACGAGCCGTACAGCGGCGACGTGGCCCGGCGCATTGCCGCACTGGCGCCCGACCAGTACACCCGCGCCGGGGCGGCCATCCGCCATGCCAGCGCCACGCTGCTGCAGCAAAGCGCCAGCCACCGACTGCTGTTGCTGCTGTCAGACGGCAAACCGAATGACATGGACCAGTATGACGGCCGCTACGGCATTGAAGACACCCACCAGGCGGTGGTCGAAGCCCGGCTGCAAGGCCTGTTTCCGTTCTGCCTGACGGTGGACCACCGTGCCGACGCCTACCTGCCGGCCCTGTTTGGTGCCCGCCACTACGCCCGCCTGACCCAACCCGCACTGCTGCCGTTGGTGCTGCTGGACTGGATGAAGCGGCTGGTCAGGGCCTGAAGTGCCGGCCCCTGCGCCGTCAGAACATCGCCCGGCTGCTCTTGGCGCTCTTCGGAGTGCTTGCTGCGCCGGCCGCCCCGGCCGGTTTGCGTCAGGCCACGCCCACCAGCAGCGTGGCCGCCAGGCCCCCCGCCACGCTGGCGCTGACGCTGGCCAGTTGCAGCGCGGCGCCGTCGTCAGCAAATATAAAGTCACCGGCCAGTGTCAGCGCCGCCAGCCAGCGCGGGCTGCTGGCGTAGCCCGGGCTGGCATAGACCTGCTGGCAGGTGGCCACCGGCAAGGCCAGTTGCGATGTCAGCACGCTGTGGGCGCCCCGGCTGGCTGCGGCCAGGCTGCGGAACACCTCAAAGTGCAGGTGCGGCCAGCGCCCGGCGTAGCAGCCGGGGAAGATGGTCTGAAAGCTCACCCGGCCCTGGGTGTCACTCACCTGCACGCCGCGCAGGTAGTTTTGCTCGGTGGCGCCGCTGGAATACATCGAATACAGCCCTGCCTGGTCGTTGTGCCACAGTTAGACGGCATGGCCGGCCAGCGCGGCGCAGCCGGCGCGGCTGTTGACGAGGGTCAGCGTCAGCGTCAACGGCACGCCGGCAGCCGTGCCAGACAGGCCGCCGATGCTGCTGCGGATGTCGCTGCGCACCACGTCGGCCAGCGCCAGCACATTGGCCACGCCGGCGCGGGTGCGGTTGCTGCCGTCAGCCGGAAACGGCCCCTCGGTGGCGGCCGGCAAGCGGCTGCAGGGGTTGTCGGCCGCCCCCGCCCGCAGCGTGCAGCAGGTTCACCCCGCGATGCAATTGCGCCGCAACGAGCGCCAGCGCGCGCAACATCGACAATCAACCGCATTGCAGCGCAGGCCGCGCCGTGCCCACCCAAGCCTTTCAACCCGAGACCCTGCCACGATGTCGATCTGGACTTGTTACACCGACGGCGGCTGCCAAGGCAATCCCGGGCCTTGCGGCTGGGGCGCGGTGGTGATTGCCCCCGCTGGCGCTGCCACTGAGAACGCCGGCTTCTTGGGCCACGGCACCAACCAGATCGCCGAGCTGAGCGCCGCGCTGCACGGCCTGGGCATGACGCCGGCCGGCGCCGACGTGCTGCTGGTGTCCGACTCGCAATACGTGCTGAAAGGCCTGACCGAATGGCGGCAAGGCTGGGAGCGAAAGGGATTTCGCAACAGCAAGGGCGAGACGGTGGCCAATCTGGCGCTGTGGAAAGCGCTGTACGCGGCGGCCGACCAGCGCCGGGTGAAGACGCAGTGGGTCAAAGGCCATACCGGCCACCCGCACAACGAGCGCTGCGACGTGCTGGCCGGCCGGGCGATCCGGGCGGGTCTGGCCGGTGGGGTGGAAAGGGCTGCACTGGCCGCACCGGCGGCCGTCCACGGCCTGAAATGACCGGCCAGGATCGCTGCCACTGGCTGCGCGTCCGGGCGGCTGCCGGGCTGCTGGCCAGTCTGATGGCCAGCCTGATGGCCAGCCTGATAGCCAGCCTGATAGCCACCCTGATAGCCACCCTGATAGCCACCCCCACCGCCCACGCCGACGAGGTGACCGTGGCGGTGGCGGCCAACTTTGCCCGCCCGCTGGCGGCGCTGGCCGACGGCTTTGCAGCGGCCAGCGGCCACCGGCTCAAGACCACGGCCGGCGCCACCGGCAAGTTCTACAGCCAGATCGTGGCCGGCGCGCCGTTTGAGGTGCTGCTGGCCGCGGACGACAAGACGCCTCAAAAGCTGCTGCGCGACGGGCTGGCGGTGGCTGGCAGCGCCTTCACTTACGCCATCGGCGAGTTGGTGCTGTGGAGTGCCCAGCCAGGTTTTGTCGACGACCAGGGCGCCGTGCTGGCCAGTGGCCGCTTCGCCCGGCTGGCCATCGCCAACCCCAAGCTGGCGCCTTACGGCCGGGCGGCGCAGCAGGTGCTGGCGGCGCGCGGCTTGAGCGATGCGCTGGCGCCCCGGCTTGTGACGGCCGAAAGCATCGCCCAGGCCCACCAGTTCATTGCCACCGGCAATGCCGAGCTGGGCTTTGTCGCGCTGTCGCAAGTGGCGGCGCCGGGCCAGCCGGTGGGCGGCTCGGTCTGGCGCGTGCCGGCCACGCTGTACGCTGAGATCCGGCAAGACGCCGTGCTGCTCAAAGCCGGTGAAAACCGGCCGGCAGCCGCCGCGCTGCTGGCTTATCTGAAGACGGCGCCGGCCCGGGCGGTGATCCGGTCTTATGGCTACGGCCTGCCGGATTAGCTGGCGGCCAACGGTGGGCCACCACGCTGCTGTCTGATGACCTGATCCCGATGACCTGCACTCGATGACCTGCCCTCGATGACATCCCCCCGATGACCGACG
This sequence comes from Betaproteobacteria bacterium, assembly GCA_031366635.1. Lineage (GTDB taxonomy): Bacteria > Pseudomonadota > Gammaproteobacteria > Burkholderiales > Burkholderiaceae_C > Pseudaquabacterium. The sequence goes on from JANLOP010000269.1 coordinate 7,694, forward strand.
CCGACTGGACCGCCATCCTGCTTACCGCCAAGCTGGCCGGCGTGAGCACCGGGCTGCTGCTGCTGATCGGCGCACCGCTGGGCTGGTGGCTGGCGCGCACCCGCTCACCGCTCAAGCCGCTGTGGTCGGCGCTGGTGGCCATGCCCATCGTGCTGCCGCCCACGGTACTGGGTTTTTACTTGCTGCTGCTGCTGGGCCCACACGGCCCGGTGGGCCAGGCCACCGATTGGCTGGGCCTGGGCCGGCTGCCCTTCACCTTTGCCGGGCTGGTGCTGGGCTCGGTGCTGTATTCGATGCCGTTTGTGGTGCAGCCGCTGCAGCAGACCTTCGAGGCCATCCCCGAGCGCACGCTGGAGGCCGCCGCCACCTTGCGCGCCGGGCCTTGGGACCGGTTCTTCACCATCGCCCTGCCGCTGGCCCGGCCCGGCCTGATCACCGCCAGCGTGCTGGGCTTTGCCCACACCGTGGGTGAGTTTGGCGTGGTGCTGATGATCGGCGGCAACATCCCGGGCCAGACCCGCGTGCTGTCGGTGGCCATTTACGAGCATGTGGAGGCGTTGGAATACGCCAGCGCGCA
>JANLOP010000222.1:0-39825 GCA_031366635.1 Betaproteobacteria bacterium
GCTTTGGGTCGGGCCCGACCCAAAGCCCGACAGCCTGCTGGGACCTGAGCGCGATGCCCGGCGCCGTGTGATGTGCACCCGGGCGGCACTTGGCGCAGCGCAGCCGCTTCAAAGCGGCATGGCCGTCGCGTTGCAATTTGATCGGTGGTGGCAAGCCGTGCTCCAGTTAGACACACGTCGATTGTGTTGTTGAGCAGGACGGGCGATCCGGCAGGCCCTGCTTGCCTGCTCGCCATGCGTCACTCGGCGCCCATTGGCCGAGTGACGCAGCCATGCCACCGTGCGGCGACAGCGGCCATCCGCGCCGGCTGCCGGATGACCTGCCAGACCGATCGATACGGCATCGCGCCGCAACGACTGAAACACTCTGTGCCAAGCTCGACGCATCCGTCACGGCGCACCTTGTTCGTCAGCCCCATCCGACCGGTAAGAACAACGCTGCCGCCGGCGCAGCGGTGGCCCAACGTGCTCATAGTTTTCCCTAGTCGGGCGCGCCGAAATTGCCGACAGCCGCTGCCAACAGATCGCCCCGCTGCATTGTTTGGGCAACTTTTTTGACGCGGCACAACCCTGTGCTGACGAGCGAATGGCTTGTGCGGCGCAGTCAAATACCGGGCCCGCGACATCGCCAGGTCGCGCTGGTGCGGCCCAAAAAAACGGGCGCGAGACTTGCAGTAGGCGCTTGCCGCAAGTGCGAGGCTGTGGTCGGTCTGACTATCGTGTCAGCCACACCGTTTTGACGCCGGTCATTTCAACAGGAGACTTTCATGCGACTTTCCAGGTATTCCGGGCGGCTTTTGTGGTCGTCCCTGGGTGCGGCCATGCTGGCCGCGCCCCTATTGGTATCGGCCAACGCCGATGTCGAGAAAAACATCGCCAACTCCAAGAATTGGGCGATGCAGGCTGGCGACATGTTCAACCAGCGCTACAGCAAGTTGAACCAGATCACCACCAGCAACGTCGGCAAGATGCAGGTGGCCTGGACGTTTTCCACCGGCGTGCTGCGCGGCCATGAGGGCTCGCCGCTGGTGATTGACGGCAAGATGTACCTGCATTCACCGTTCCCCAACAAGGTGTTTGCGGTCGATCTGGACACCCAGAAGATCCTTTGGAAATACGAGCCCAAGCAAGACCCGGCGGTGATTCCGCAGATGTGCTGCGACACCGTCAACCGCGGCCTGGCTTATGCCGAGGGCAAGGTCTTCTTGCAGCAAGCCGACAGCAACCTGATCGCGCTCGACGCCAAGAGCGGCAAAGTGGTGTGGTCGGTGAAGAACGGCGACCCGAAGCTGGGCGCTGTCAACACCAATGCACCCCACGTCTTCAAAGACAAGGTGATCACTGGTATTTCAGGCGGTGAATGGGGTGTGCGCGGCTTTATCGCGGCTTACAACATCAGCGACGGCAAGCTGGCCTGGAAGGGTTACAGCGTGGGCCCCGACAGTGAAATGCTGATCGATCCCGACAAGACCATGACCTGGACCGACGGCAAGATGGCGCCCGTCGGCAAAGACTCTTCACTGAAGACCTGGAAGGGTGACCAGTGGAAGATTGGCGGCGGCACCACCTGGGGCTGGTACAGCTACGACAAGGCGCTGAACGCGATGTTTTATGGCAGCGGCAACCCGTCCACCTGGAACCCGTCGCAGCGCCCGGGCGACAACAAGTGGTCGATGAGCATCTGGTCGCGTGATGTCGACAGCGGCAAGGTGAACTGGGTCTACCAGATGACGCCGTTCGACGAGTGGGATTTCGACGGCATCAACGAGATGATCCTGGCCGACATCTCGGTCAAGGGCAAGGCGACCAAGGCCCTGGTGCATTTCGACCGCAATGGCTTTGGCTACACGCTGGACCGCGTGACCGGTGCGCTGCTGGTGGCCGAGAAGTTTGATCCGAAGGTCAATTGGGCCACCCACGTCGACATGAAGACCGGCCGGCCGCAAGTGGTCAGCAAGTACTCCACCGCGCAAGCCGGCCCGGATGTCAACTCCAAGGGCATCTGCCCGGCGGCGTTGGGCAGCAAAGACCAGCAACCGGCATCGTTTGACCCGAATACCAAGCTGTTTTACGTGCCGACCAACCATGTCTGCATGGACTATGAGCCGTTCAAGGTCGAATACACCGCTGGCCAGCCGTATGTGGGCGCCACCTTGTCGATGTACCCGGCGCCGGGCAGCCACGGCGGCATGGGCAACTTCATCGCCTGGGACGCCGGCACCGGCAAGATCGTGCAGAGCCATGCCGAGAAGTTCTCGGTCTGGAGCGGCGCGCTCAACACCGCTGGCGGCTTGTCTTGCTACGGCACGCTGGAGGGTTATCTGAAGTGCGTAGATGCCAAGGACATCAACAAGGAACTGTTCAAGTTCAAGACACCGTCGGGCATCATCGGCAACGTTTTCAGCTATGAGCACAAAGGCAAGCAGTTCATCGGAGTGTTCTCGGGCATTGGCGGCTGGGCCGGCATCGGCATGGCAGCGGGGCTGGAGAAAGACAGCGACGGCCTGGGTGCCGTGGGTGGTTACAAAGAGTTGAACCAGTACACCGAACTGGGCGGCTCACTGACCATCTTCGCCCTGCCCAACAACTGATGGGCTTGCGGGCCGCGCGGTGCCAACCGCCCGGCCCGTGATCAACACACGACAGCCATGCAATACCCGGGGGATTGGCGCCATCAGGTGGCCCGTCCCCCCTTTTTTTCACTGTGGATGATTTGCACATGATTCGGAAATCGCTGTTTCTGCTGGCCCTGGCTGCGGCCCATTGCACCCTTGCCAGCAGCGCCTTTGCCCAGACCCCGCTGTACCAGGTCACCGACGGCTACAAGGTGGATGCCGACACGATGAAAGGCTTCCGCACCTGGCGTGCCGCAGCCTGTGATCGCTGTCACGGCGCCAACCAGGAGGGCCTGGTCGGGCCATCGCTGGTGAACAGCCTCAAGGTTTTGACCAAAGAAGAGTTCGTCAAGACGGTGCGCGAAGGCCGGCTTGAAAAAGGCATGCAGAGCTTTGGCACCAGCCCGCAGGTGATGGACAACATGGACCAGCTCTACGCCTACCTGAAGGGCCGCTCGGACGGCGCCATCACCCGCGCCAAGGTCGAGCAGATGCCATGACGGCCGGCCGCCGTACCATGCCGGTCCGCCGGTTGCATCAAATCAGCCGTTTTTGCCGAACAGGGTTTTACAGGGTGCTACGACTGGCGCCGTTGCTGGCTGGCCTGTTGACCGGTGTCACCACCCTAGCCCAGGCCCAGGACACGGCCGCCCCGCGCGCCGCGCTGCGGGTGTGCCAAGACCCGAACAACCTGCCGTTTTCGAACCTGCGCGGTGAGGGCATCGAGAACCGCATCGCCGAGGTCTTCGGCAAGGCCCTCGGCCTGCCGGTGACGTATTTCTCGTTCCCGCAGCGGCTGGCCTTCATCCGCAACACGCTGCGCTACAAATTGCCCGGCGAAGACTTCCGCTGCGACATCGTGATGGGCGTGCCGGTGGGCTTCGACCAGGTGTCGGTCACCAAGCCGTATTACCGCTCCACTTACGCGATGGTGTTTGCCAAGGGCACCGGGCTGGACGGCGTGCGCAGCAGCGACGACTTCCTCAAACTCGACCCCGCCAGGCTGGCCAAACTGCGCATCGGCCTGTATGACCGCTCGCCCGCCTCCGAGTGGCTGAGCAAACACGATCTGGTGGACCGCGGTGTGCCGTACCAGATCATGAATGCCGACCCCGAGCAATACCCCGGCGAGATCATCGAAAAAGACCTGGCGGCCGGCAAGATCGACGTGGCCATCGTGTGGGGCCCGATTGCCGGCTACTTTGCCCAGCGCGTGCGCACGCCCGTACTGGTGGTGGTGCCAATGAAATCCGAGCCCGGCGTCAAGTTCGATTTCCAGATGGCGATGGGTGTGCGCCACGGTGAGCGTGAATGGAAGCAGCAGGTCGAGACGCTGATCGAATCGCGCCGGGCCGAGATCGACGCCATCCTGCTTGAGTTTGGCGTGCCGCTGGTCGATGACGCAGCGGCGTCACCGGCCCGGCGCTGATGAGCGCGACGATGCCCGCGCGGGCCCGATGCACAGGGCTGTTGGCTGTTTTGCTCAGTGGCTTGCTGGGCACGGCCAGCACGGCGGCGCAAACACCGGCACCGACCACCGATCCGTCGGCCCGCGCGGCCGCCGTGCGCCTGTCGGCCAGCGTGCTGCGCATTGAGGCGCCGCAGCCCGGCGGCGGGTTTTCACTCGGCTCGGGGGTGCTGGTGGCGCCGGGCCTGGTGGTCACCAACTGCCATGTCACGCGCCAGTCTGACACTTTGCGGGTGGTGCGCGGTGGCGTGCGCTGGCCGGTGACGGCGCAGCGCGCCGACTTGGCCCATGACCTGTGCCTGCTGCAAGCCCCTGGCGTGCAGGCCGCCGTGGTGCCGCTGGCCGAGAGCGAGGCCGACGCGCCGGTGATTGGCCAGCAGGTCACGGCGCTGGGCTACAGCGGCGGCATGGATTTGCAGCACAGCATTGGCGCCGTGGTGGATTTGCACCGATTGGACGGTGGCCAGGTGGTGCAGACGTCCAACGGCTTCAACTCGGGCGCCAGCGGGGGCGGCCTGTTCGATGCCGACGGCCGGCTGGTGGGCATCCTGACCTTCCGGCTGCGCGGTGGCGAGCAGCACTACTTTGCCGCACCGGCCCTGTGGGTCAGCCAGTTGTTGGCCACAGCCCGGCAACAAGGCCTGCCGGCCGTGGCCGCACTCGACCCGGCGGCGCTGCCGTTCTGGCAAGTGCAGGGCGACCGGCAGCCGCGCTTCTTGCGTGCCGCGCTGATGGTGCACGAGCAACGCTGGGTTGATCTGGCCGGCCTGGCCCAGGGCTGGCTGCATGACGATGGGCAGGACGGCGAGCCCTGGTATCTGCTGGGCCTGGCGCTGCACCAACTTGACCAGCCCGCCGCCGCCCGGCAGGCGCTGGATTGCGCGCTTCGCTTGCAGCCGCAGCGCACGCTGGACGCGGCAGGGCCTGTGCCTCGACAAAACCTGGCCGGCCCGCTTTTAGCGCAGGCGCGGGCCGATCCATCGCTCAATCCGTCAAGCCCCCCATCCAGTGCGACAGCCACCGACCCGTCAATCCAACCCTGCCCGACATGATCTTCAAAAACCTGCCCACGCTGGCCGCTGCGCTGCTGGCGCTGGCCCTGTACCCGCCGCTGCTGCACGCTGCGGACGATTTTTCGGCCGCCGAGAAAGCACTGTTCATCGACAACCAGCTCGGCACGCTGAAGCCGCCGCTGACCCTGCGCTACGCCTACCGCAAGACCGGCAGCCTGGAGCCGGGCTTTGACGACACCGTGGCCATCACGCTGCGCCGGTCGGACGAAGGCACTTGCTGCGCCGCCAGCGCCGAGTTTTTGCACGGTGAGCGCCAGCTCAAGCTGCCCGACATCGAATCGACCCAGGGCAACCCGGCCATCCTGTATTTCTTGGAGCGCGACATCCGCGAGATGCAGCGCCTGACGCAGGGCAAGCAAAACTACTTTCGCAAACGCATCCGCATGGCGGTGTTTCAAGGCGCCACGGTGCGGCCGGTGCAGCTTGAATGGGCCGGCAAGCCGGTGGACGGCCAGGAGATCGTGATCTCGCCCTACCTTGATGACCCGCTGCGCAGCCGCTTTGAGCAGATGGCCGGCAAGGAGTACATCTTCACGTTGTCGGCCGCCGTGCCGGGCGGTGTGCACAGCATCCGCACCCGGGTGGCGGGCGGCAGCGGGGCGGCCCCTGGCGGCAGCGCTGCCACGCCGCTGTGGGTTGAAGAGATGCAGTTGATCGGTACCGCGCCGGCCGCCGCGCTGCCCAAAGCGGCCGCTGCCGCGGCTGCGACAGCGCCGCGCAAGCAACCTTGACAGCGCCGGCCTGGCCCATCCGACCCGCCCCTTTTATTTGAGCCGCTCTGCATGAAACCGTCCTGCCTCGTTGCCCGATCCGCCCGATCCGCCCCCATGCCGCGCGTCGCTGCGCTGGCCACCGTGTTGTTGACGCTGTGCGGGACGGCGCAAGCGTTTGACTACCCCACCCTCGACCGGGTGCTGTATGTGCAAGAGTGCATGCGCAACCATCCCGGGCCCAACTTCGAGATGGTGAGCAAATGCGCTTGCGCGCTGGACGTGGTGGCGCGCGAGGTGCCGTTTGACGACTACGTCAGCATGGTCACCGTGGTCAACGCCATGACCATCGGCGGCGAGCGCGGCAATGACCTGCGCGACAACGAATCGCTCAAGCCGCAGATCGCCCGCTACCGCGAGGTGCAGGCGCGCGCCCGCAACGCTTGTTTCATCGGCAGCGGGCCGCGCTGATCGCCAAAACCGCGGCCGGCGGCCTGCTTCGCGCTGCCCAAATCCGCCCTGCCCACCATGCCCACCCCGTCCACCCCGCGCCCCAAGCCCTCGCCCCGGCCCGGTGAGGTTTTGGCACGCGCCGACCGGCGCGTTCAAGCGCTTCAAGCGGTTTGGGCTGCTCGGGCGGGCCGCCTGGGTGCGCTGCTGGGTGCCGCCACGCTGGGCCTGTGGCTGGCCGGCGCGGCGCCGGCAGCACAGGCGCAATTGCCGTCGGGCGACAACCCCGACGGCAGTGAGGTGTGGCTGGCGCTGCGCAAAACCTTGTTCGGTGACCGCCCTATCACCCCGGCGCGCGCCGACACCCTGGTGCTGGAGGCCCCGCTGCGCGCGGTGGACGCTGCCGTGGTGCCGATGGCCATCCGCTCACGCTTGCCGCAAACCGAGCAGCAGCATGTGCGTCGGCTGATGCTGGTGATCGACAGCAACCCGTCGCCGCTGGGGCTGATGGTCTGGCTCACGCCTGAGTCCGGCCGGGCCGACGTTGAAACCCGCGTCCGGGTAGACGCCTACTCGTATGTGCGGGCGATTGCCGAGATGAACGACGGCAGCCTGATCATGGCGGTGCGCTATGTCAAGGCATCGGGCGGCTGCTCGGCACCGGCCGCTGGCGACGCCCAGGCCGCGCTGGCCCGGCTCGGCCAGATGCGCTTGCAGGTGGAGGGCGTGCCCGTCACGGGCCAGCCGCTGGCCGTGCAGTTGCAGATCAGCCACCCCAACCATTCGGGCATGGCAATGGACCAGTTGAGCCGTCAATTCACGCCGGCGCAGTTTGTGCGGCAGGTCGATGTCACGCTGGCTGGCCGGCCGGTGCTGTCGGCGCAAGTGGATTTCTCGATCAGTGAAAACCCGCATTTGCGCTTTTTTGTGCTGCCCGGCCAAGGCGGCGAGTTGCTGGCGCGCATGGTCGATACCGACGATCTGCATGCGTCCGCCAGCGCCACGCTGACCGTGCCGGCGCGCTGAGGCGCCCGGCCAAGCCACTCTCTCGCCGCGCTGCCACCGCGCCTGGCCCCGCATTTTTGGCCAACCGATCCCGATCCGCCCCAACCACCCAGCACCACCCAGTCGCTAAAACACCCATGACCGCACCGCACCCCCCTTTTCCGCCGCGCCGCCGCCAGGCCCTGTTCTGGTCGGCGCTGCTGGCTTTCGCCCCGGCCGCGCTGCTGCCCACCGGCACGGCGCTGGCGCACGGGCCGACGCGCCAGAAAGTCACCGAGAGCATCACCATCGACGCGCCGGCCGCCGCCGTCTGGGCGCGCATCCACAACTTTGATGCGCTCAAAGACTGGCACCCTGCGGTGGCCGACAGCCCGGCCGACAAAGGCAACGCCGAAGGGTCGGTGCGCCAGTTGACGCTCAAAGGCGGCGGCGCCCTGACTGAAACGCTGGAAAGCCATGACGAAGCCAAGATGCGCACCAGTTACCGCGCCACCGATGGCGGCGCGCTGCCGGTGACCAACTACACCGCCACTTTGAGCGTGCGCGCCGATGGCGAGCAAAAAAGCATTGTCGAGTGGCGCGGCGCCTTCTACCGCGGCTACCGCAACAACGACCCGCCGCCCGAGCAAAACGACGAGGCGGCGGTGCGCGCCATCACCGGCGTCTACCAATCCGGGCTGGCCAACCTGAAAAAGCTGGCGGAGGGCCGTTGAGCCTGCCCGCCGCCCGCCGGCTGGCCTGGGGCCTGGCCTGGCTGCTGCTGCTGCTGCCGGTGCGCCTGGCCGGCTGCGCTGCCCTGCCCCAGGCCGCTGCCGGGCAGCCAGTACACGCCGCCCAGCGCCTGGCTGACGGCGTGTACTGGCTGCCCGGCAGCGGCGGCGTGGCCGATGCCCAAAACCTCGGCCGCATTGGCAATGCCGGCTTCATCGTCGGCCCGCTGGGCGTGTTGGCCATCGACACCGGCACGTCGCTGGCGCACGGCCGGGCGCTGCTGGCCGCCATCCACGCCGTCACCGCGCAGCCGGTGCGGGCGGTGCTGGTCAGCCACACCCGGCCTGAATTCTTGTTTGGCGGCAATGCCTACCGCGAGCAAGGCATCCCGGTGCAAATGCACCGCCGCAGCGCCCAGTTGATGGCGGCGCGCTGTGAAACCTGCCTGAAGGCGCTGGTCCAGCAAGTGGGCGCCCCAGCCATGCAGGGCACGACGATGTACCCGCCCGACGCGCTGTTTGACGACGTGCTGCTGCGGCAAACCATCGGCCGACCGGTGCAGGTGTTGTGGCAGGGCCACAGCAGCGGGCCAGGTGATATCGCCGTGTTCGATGTCACCAGCGGTGTGCTGTTTGCCGGCGGCCTGCTGGACGCCGGCCGCATCCCCGACATTCAGGACAGTGACCTGCCCGGCTGGCAGCGTGCGCTCAGCGCCTTGCAGGCGCTGCCGCTGACGCAGGTGGTGCCCGGCCACGGCCCGGCCAGCCCGCCAGCGCTGGTCGGCACCGTGGCGCGCTACCTGGCCCAGCTCAGCGCCCGCGCCCAGGCGCTGGTGGCCGAAGGCGCGTCCCTGATCACCGTGCCCGAGGCCACCGAACTGGCCGAGTTTGCCGGCTGGGACCAGTACGACACCATCCACCGGCGCAACGCCTCGATCGCGTTTTTGCGCTTTGAGCGTGAGCAGTTGCTGCGCTGATCCGCTTGCATCCGCCGGTTGCCGCATCCCGTATTTGGCAGCAACATCGCCTGCCCCCGTCCCAGCCCACCCCGGAGCCCGCCCATGATCCCGCACCGCCGCCGCACCCTGCAAACCCTGGCCGCCGCCGCGCTGGGCACGCCCGCGCTGTGGGCCCAGGCGGCGGTGGGCGGCCTGCCGTCGGCCGCGCACAACGACAGCTCACCCGAATGGGAGTTGCTGCGCGACAAGCTGTTTGGCGGCCGGCCGGTGGCCGCCGACGGCAGCGTGGTGCAACTCATCGCCCCGCTGCGCGCGGCCTACGGCGCGTCGGTGCCGGTCAAAATCGTCTCGCGGCTGGCCCAGACGCCGCAGCGCTGGGTGCGCCGGCTGACGGTGCTGGTGGACAAAAACCCGTCGCCGGTGGCCGCCGTGCTGGCGCTGGGCCCGGCGCTGGGCCAGGCCGACTTTGAGCTGCGGCTGCGGGTAGACGAGTACAGCCATGTGCGGGTGGTCAGTGAGCTGAACGACGGCACGCTGCAAACCGACTCGCGCTACATCAAGACCTCGGGCGGCTGCTCGGCGCCGCCCAACCGGGGGGCGCTGCAATTGATCGGCCGCACCCAGTTCAAATTGCAGGCCGCGCCGCGTTTTGGCGAGATCAACAGCGCTGAGGTGACGGTGATCCACCCCAACGACACCGGCTTTGAGCTGAACCAGGTGACGGTGATGTACATCCCGCCACACTTTGTGCGCACCCTGCGCGTGAGCTACGGCGGCGCGCCGGTGTTTGACGCCGACCTTGATTTCTCGGTCAGCGAGAACCCGACGGTGCGCTTCAATTTTGTGCCGCCCGGCCCGGGTGAGTTGCGCGCCGAGGTCGAAGACTCGCACGACGCGCGCTTTTCCGGCGCGCTGAGGTTGGGCTGATGCGGCGCGCCGGTTTGCGCTGCCTGGCCAGCCTGGGCACCTTGGCAGTTGGGCTGCTGCTGGCGCTGCTGGTCTTGCTGGCGCTGGCGCCTGGCAGCGCGCGCGCCGCGTTGCCCGAGCGCTACAGCGCCATCGTGCTGCAACCGGCCGGCGGGCCAGACCGCGCCGAGTTTGATCTGAACCCCGCGCTCGACCGGGCCCGGCGCGAGAAAAAGCGCCTCTACGTCTACCTGGGTGCCAGCGATTGCCCGTACTGCCGCCGCTACGAGGCGTTTCTGGCGCGCAGCGCCGACGAGCTGCTGCCGCAGTTCAACGCCCACAAATTCTTGCTGGTCGATTTGCGCAGCCGGCTGTTGATGAGCGCTGACAAATTGTTCTTGCGCATCGGTGAGCGCAGCCTGCCGTATGCCGACTTCCAGCGCAGCATCGGCGATGAGCGCGCCAGATTGCTGGTCTACCCCAGTGTTTGGCTGCTCGACGCCCAGGGCAAGCCGCTGATGCAGATGCCGGCCGGCACCGGCACCTTCGAGACCGTGCCCGAGCAGCTCGAAATCCTGCGGCTGGAGCAGTAGACCGAGCCGCTTGTCAGTCGTGTCGGTCGTGCCGGCCTGCAAGCCGGCTTCGACTATTGGCCGTAGCGCGGGTTGCGCTCGCGCTTCTCGGCCATGTCGCGCACCAGGTAACGCACGGCTCGGGTCCATGACAGGTCTTCGTTGCCACGCATGTCCACCGATTTGCTCAGCACCACTTTTTGCGCCTTGACGTCGTAGATCTGCACATTCAGGTTCAGGATCAGCTCACTGACCTTCTGCACCCAGGTGGCCATCACCAGATCAGCGCCCAGCAGCAGACCCACCTGCTCAGCGCAGTCGTCACAGCGGTACAAAAATTCTTGCTGGTCGCGCAGTTTGCGCTGCAGGTCGGCCGACGGCGATGGGTCAAGCACCCGGTAGAGCCCGCGCTCGGTCAATTCGCGCTGGATTTGCTGGGTGGCCTGGGCCAGCCGCAGCACCTGCGCGGCCTTGGTCAGCGGGTTGTTCTGCTCGTCCACCAGCTCAAAGTCGAGCACCGTCAGGCTGCGCAGCGGGGCCGCTGGTACGGCGGGCGGCACGCCCAGCGGCGGGTTGGCCGGCTGGGACGCCACGGGCCAGGCGCCACTGCCCAGGGCAAGCGCGCTGGCCAGGGCCAGGCAATGTCTGCGATTCATCCGGTCAACCTGTCTCAAAAGGGGAAGGGGCCAGCCCAGCGCCGCAGCCAGCGCGAAAAACATTGCAAGGATCAGACCACCCGCCGGCTGAGGGTTGCGGGCCGGTCGATGATCGGCCAGCCGGCGGCCAAGGCGTGGGCGCGCAGCCGGGCGTCGGGCGCCACGGCCACCGGATCGCTCACGGCGCACAGCAGCGGCAGGTCACTGGCGGAATCGGAATAAAACCAACTGCGGCTGAACCTCGCCAATCCATCCGCCAACCCGGCCCCCGCTCGGGTCGTCACCGCCGCCACCGCGCCAGCGGGCAGGCCAGCCAGCCAGGCCGCCACACGCGCCGGCTTGTGCGGGCCGTAACAGGGCAGGCCGGCAATCTCGCCCGTCAGCAAGGCGTCGGCGTCGGCTGGCCGGTTGGGTGGCCGGTTGGGTGGCCGGTTGGGTGGCTGATCGTGTGGCTGATCGTGTGGGAGGTTGGGTGGCAGGACGGCCGGCTCGGTGGCCACCAGGTGCGCCACGCCCAGCAGCCGGGCCAGCGGCTCGGCAATGAAGCGGCTGGTGGCCGTGACGATGGCGCACAAGTCCCCGGCCTGCTGGTGGCGCTGCACCAGCGCGCGCATCTGGGCCGGGATTTGCGGCGCCATCGCGGCTTCGAACCTGCGGCCCCACTGCGCCAGCACATCGCGCGGCACCTGCGAGAGTGGCCGCACGCTGGCCCGGTGCATCGCGTGGATGTCCAGCGTACCGGCCACGTACTGCTGGCAGAAGGCGAGGTAGTCGTCGTTGGCGGTGGGCGGCAGCACGCCGGCATCCACCAGAAACCGCGTCCACGCCATGCCGCTGTCAAACGGGATCAGCGTGTGGTCGAGGTCGAACAGGGCCAGGTTCATGGCTGCGCGCCGAAGCGGGCCGGGCGGTGGCAGGCCGCGCGCCAACCGGCCTCAGCTCCAGTCGTCCATGTCGTGTTTGATCTTGTGCCGGTTGGCGATCAGCTCGTCCACCGACGGTTGATTGGCCAGTGCCCGCTTGATCGCCAGCATCGTGGCCTGGTGGTTGGTGCGGTACATGTCGGCCTTGTCCAGGTGCGGGTCTTTGGCGCAGCGCGGGTCGATCCAGACCAGGCTGATGATGCACAGATCATTCGCCAGATCACGCGGGATGGTGCCGTCGATCAGGCAATCGACCACCGCATCGGCTGTGGCGCTCTGCACCACGCCGCCAAACAGATCGACATTGGCCATGTCCTTGAGCGTGACTTTGGGCACCACGATGGTGGCCGGCCGGACCAACTGGTTGCAGGCGCGGATCGCAAACATCGCGGTGTGGCCCTTGCTCTGCGCCATCAGGTTGGCAAACGCCTGGCCCACCGGGCCAGACGTGCGGCCGATCAGGATCTCGGGCATGGCGTCGGTGAACTGGCCGTCACGCGCCAGCACGGTGGCTTCACCGGCGTGGAAGAGGTGGTCGTTGCTCATGGGTCAGGGGTTCCAGGTTGGTTGCCCTCTCCCGGCTGGGAAAGGATCGGGGCAGGACGAATGGGGAAAACGCTGAGCAACGAGGCAGAAGCGGCAAAAACGCCTACAGCGGCCAGACCAGCTCGCCTTTGCCGTCGGCCGCCAGATCGCCGAGATGGCGTTTGATCTTGCGCTGCGCCAGGCTGGCAAACACGCTGCCGGCGCCGCCGAGACGGGCCAGATCACGCGCCAGCAGTTGCCAGAACACCGGTGCGTCAGCGCCGGCCGGTACAAACGTCGCCGGTGGGGCTGCCGTGTCAGCCACCAGCACAACAGTGCCACGCCGCATGCCGTGGCCGACGTGGGCGCCCACCCGGCCGCCCACCGCCACCGTGCCCGCCACCAGGCGCGACGCCAAAAAATCACCGGCATCGCCAAACACCAGTGCCGTGCCCCGGCGCATGCGGTCGGCAAAACGTTCACCGGCATTGCCACGCACGATCAACACGCCGCCGCGCATGCCGTCCAGGCTGCCGGGCAGGCTGGCCGCCGCAAAATCACCCGCGTTGCCGGTGATCTCGAACCGGCCGCCGGCCATCTCGCAAGCCGCCAGCAGCCCGGCATCGCCTTGCACCCGCAGTGCGCCGCCGGCCATCGCGCCGCCGGCATGGTCGCCCACGGCGCCTTGCACCTGCATCTGGCCGCCGTCCATTTGCCAGCCCACCCGGTCAAAGCGCGACAGGTCACCGTCCAGCAGCAGCACATCGTCATCGCGGGCGGTGACGCTGAAAAACTCACCCAGCGGCAGCAACTCCTTGCCTTGCACCACCGGGCACTGCGCCACCTGCAAGGCCGACAAGCCGGCCAGCGCCAGCGGCGTGATGCCGCGCAGGTCCACCCGCAAGGTGGGCGGCTGGCGCAGGGCCAAAGTCCAGCCGGTCATGGCTTGGCCCTCATGCCGCACCGCCGGCCAGGATTTTGTGCAGGTGAAAGTGGTACGGCCCCAGCTTGCCGCCGTAGTTGCCGGCCGAGATGCGCAGCAAACCACCGGCCGCACCCAGGCCCAAGCCAGCCACCATGCCGGCCCGCATCGCGGCGGCCACATCGGCCTCGGTCAGGCCGTCGATGACGATCTCCAGCACGCAGCGGGTGGCGGCAGTCAGCTCACTGCCCGCCACCAGGCCGCGCAGGCCGGGGCAAAAAGCGCCGTTCGTCGATGCGCCCAGCGCCGGGTATTTGCTGCCCACCTTGGAGCCCGAGCGCACCAGCCCGCCCGGGAACGGCATGATCACGTTGGGCAGCGCGCGCATCGCCGCCACCGCCGCTTCGGCCACCGCCAGCGCGCTGTCGGTGTCGCGCGCCAGCAGCAGCAGATTGCCGCCGCCCACGCACTTGACGACCGCCGTGGTCTCTTCGGCCACAAACTCACCGTCCATCACCGGAATGCGCCAAAAGCGCCGGCCGTCAATCAACTTCGACTGCTGCCAACCGTCGCCAAAAAACCGCAGGTTCTTGCCCAGCGCGATGGCCTCGCCGTCGCTGATGCCGGCAAATACCGCCGTGGTTGGGCAGGTCAGCACACACTGGCCGACCCGCCGCTCCACCTGCTTGGCCAGCTCTTTGCCCGACATCGCAAACAGCAGCAGGCTGATGCCGGGCCGGCCGTCGGGGGTCTGCTCGGCGGTCAATTCGGCCTCGATGCCGGCCTCGCAGCCGCAGCCGATCACCGAGGTGGCAAAGCCGGTGGCCGACACCGCCGCCTGGCGCGCCCAGGCCAGCGTGTGGGCGGTGACGATCAGCCGCGTCGCCTTCATCGGGAAGGCTTCGGCAAATGTGTTGTCGATCAGCACGCCGTTGTTGATCAGCACGCCGTTGTCGATCAGCACGCCGTTGTCGATCAGCACTTCGTTTTGGCGCAGCGCGCCGTGGTCGGTGACTGCCCCGCCGCTCATGGCGCACCCGCAAAACAGGCAGCGGGCAGCAGCCGGCCGCCGTTGCAGCAGCGGCACAGCTCGTCGTGGCTGATCACCAACTGATCGAACCCGACGTCGGTGTGGTCGGGCAGGCGGCGGCGCAGCACGGCCTCGACCGCCGGGTCGTAACCGGGCTCGACAAAGTGGGTGCCACCCACCGGCAGCGCGGTGATGCGGCCGTTTTTCGCCACCAGCGTGCCGTCTTTGAAGACGTATTCAGGCTGGCGGAACATCGCCTCAAAATCCGCCTGCTCGCGGTAGACCGCGATGTCCGCCGCCGCACCCAGGCCCAACTGGCCGCGGTCGGTCAAGCCCAGCAGCCGGGCCGGGCCGGTGCGCGTCATGATGGCGATCTCATCGAGCGTCAGCTCGCGGGTGATGGCGCGCAGCGCGCACTGGCTGGCCACCTCGGGGTGCAGTTTGGCCAGTTGTTCGGCACGGAAGCTGCGGTCCATCAGCAGCCGGATCAAATGCGGGTAGCTGGTGAACGGCCCGCCGTTCGGGTGGTCGGTGGTCAGCACCACCTGCCAGGGGTTTTTGACCAGCAAAAACATCTCCAGCCCGATGACCCACTGCAGCGCGTTGACAAAGCTCTGCTCGCGGTAGCGGAATGGCACCACGCCGCAGCCGGCCTGGCCCTCGATGTCGCCACCTGTCCATTTGCGCGGGCTGGCAAAACCGGCATTGGCATGCTGGCGCATCGTGTCGCCCGACGCGGTCACCGTCTGGCCAAACATGATCTGGCCGACGTCGATGCTCAGCTCGGGGTGGGCGTTGATGGCCTCACTGAGTTGCAGCGCGGCGGACGAGAATTTTTTGGGCCCGTCGCGGCCGTAGGCATGGAACTGGATGTGCGTCAAATGCGCCGGCAGGCCCTCCAGCGCTGCGATGGTTTCCAGCGTCGATTCGATATTGCCCGGCACACCCAGGTTGCTGGCGTGGATGTGCAGCGGGTGCGGCACGCCCAGTTCACGCAGCGCCCGGGCCAGCGTGTGCAGCACCTGGCGCGGCGTGACTTGCCAGTGCACATGCGGCTCGTTGACATCGAGCTTGCGCTGGTTGAACTTGAAGGCCGAGATGCCGCCCGGGTTGACGATCTTCACCCCCAGCGCCTTGCTGGCATGCATCGTCCAGGCGGTGTAGTCGCGCAGCAAGGCGTAGTTGCGGCCGGCCGGGCCGCCCTCGGCCAGCAGTTGCAAAAACAACTCGTCATTGCCCAGCATCACGTAGGCGCCGTGGTCGAGGATGGGCGTGTCGCCCATTTCCATGTGCGCATGGCGGGCGTTGCTGGGCACCATCGCCGGCTCAAAGGCCGCTGTGTAGCCCATTTCAACGTAGCGGTAGCCGGTGGCCAGCGTGCCCGGGGTGCAGGTGCCGCAACTGGCGAGCTGGCGCACGGCGTTGGGCTGGCCGACCGAAAGCGGGATCGGGTTGGGCCCGTCGCGGTGGTCTTCGGTCATCAGCAGCCGGGCCAGATTGACCTTGCCGCCGCCGATGTGGGTGTGCAGATCGATGCCGCCGGCCATCAGCACGCAGCCGCTGGCGTCGATCTCTTGATCGACCGGGGCCTGCGGGTCGATGGCGCTGATGCGGCCGTCGGCCACGCACAGGTCGCGCACCTCACCGCTGCCGGGGTGGGCCGGATCGACGACGCGGCCACCGCGCAGCCGCAGCGTGGCGCCGCTCATCGCGCGCCCGCCGTGTTTTGCGCCATGTTTTGCGCCATGTTTTGCACCGGGTTTTGCGGCGGGTTGCCGGATGGACCCAGCCGGCCCAGCAAGTCATCCAGCACGCCGGCCAGCAGCGGCAGGCCGTGGTCGCTGCTGCCGGCCAAGGGCCGCAGCGGCAGCAGCAAGGCGCCGTCGCTGCGGAACAGCTCACCGGCGCTGTGCAGGCCGGGCGTGGCCACCGCGATGAACACGGTGCGCTGGGCGGCGCTGGCCACGCCGCTGGTTTGCGCCTGCAGGGCCCGGCCCAGCGCGGGCGGGCCAAAGACAATGCGCGGACATGCGGCGGGCGGCGGCAGCAAGTCGGCATCGAAGCATGACACCCACAGCAGCGCGTCCACCGCGCCGTCGGCCAGCAGGCGCGCGGCATCAAAAGCCAGCGGCTGGTGGTCCAGCCCCAGCGGGCTGCGCCGGCTGCGCAGCGGCAGGCCCGAGAGCCAGGTGAACACCTGGTTGACCGTCGCCTCGCCCTCGCCGCCGCCCAGCCACAGCGCGGCGGCGCGGGTGTGCTGGTTCAGCCGCTCGACGATGCGGTGCACGGTAGCCACCACCAGGCCGCCGTGCCGGGGCAGATCAGCCGGCGCGCCGACGATCACGCTGTAGCGGGCGGCGCGCAGTGCAGCCGCCAGCGCCACCAGCGCAGGCGGCGGGTCATCGATCTCGCGCTCGGCCACCAGGGCGGCCAGCAGCGCCAGCGTCTGGTGCAGATCACCGTGCAGCGGCAAGACCTGCAAGGCCACGCCGGGTGCGCTGGCCAGCCGGGCCAGCACGGCTTGATCGGCTTGAGCGGCGGGGCTGGCCGGGTCGGCGGGGCCGGCCGGATCGGCCGCGCCCAGCACCACCACCTGGCGCGGGCTGGGCGGGTCCGCACGGCTTGCCGCAGGGCCGATTGCATCGTCGGCATGGCGCGCCGGCAAAACGCAGCGCTCAAAAAACAGCGGCGCGGCGTCGGCAAACACGCCGCCGATGCACAGCACCAGATCCGCCCGGGTGCGCAACTCGGACAGCGTGGTGGTGTAGCCGCCGCTGTCTTGCAGCGCGCGCTGGGCCTCGGTCAGCGACGCGCCGGCGGCGCTGTCGCTGATGGCGCCAGTGGCCTCGGCCAGCCGGTACAGCGCCCGGGCGCCGGCCACATCGGTGCCCAGGCCGCCCAGCAGCGGTTGCCGGCTGGCGCGCAGGATGTCGGCCGCTGCCTGCAGCGCCGCGTGCAACGTGCCCGGCTGGCCGTCGATGGTGGCGCTGGCCCCGGTGGGCTGCGCCAGCAGGCGGCCCAGGCGCCGGGTGGCACGGGCGCAGTCGGCGCCGACCAGGCGCGCTGGCGGGTCGGCGGACGGCGCAGCGGCCGGCCCGGCGGACAGCGCAACCCCGAGGTGCTCACACAGCAGCGGGCAGAACGGGCAGATCCAGGGCCCGGCAGGCGTTGCGGGCCGGGCGGCTGCGGCGGCGGTGGTGGTCATGCCGGCGGGGGACGCAAGCGATGTGCCATCGACTGCCGCAGGGCGTTGGCGTCAGCCGGCGCCCCGCAACGCCAGCCACTGACCGCACTCACCGCCACCCAAGGCCCGAGCCCGGCACCGGCGATGGCCGGCCAGAAGCGCCACACAGTGTGGCGATTCCGGCGGCGGCGGCTGGGCGGCGGGTGGCGGGGCAGCGGCTGGCCTGCGGCGTTGCGCCGCAGGCCAAAGCCCACCGGCACGCCCGGCCAGCGGCGGTGGCACGAATCGTGATGCAGCCGTGGCCATGCCTGCCCGCTGCCGCACCCCGATGCCCACCCGCACTTGCTTGCGCACACCCGCCCGGCGGGCTGCCGCGCTGGCCGCTGCACGCGCCGCCTCAACCCGGCGCCGGCCGCTGCACCGCCGGCCCCTGCAC
This sequence comes from Betaproteobacteria bacterium, assembly GCA_031366635.1. Lineage (GTDB taxonomy): Bacteria > Pseudomonadota > Gammaproteobacteria > Burkholderiales > Burkholderiaceae_C > Pseudaquabacterium. The sequence goes on from JANLOP010000222.1 coordinate 18,145, forward strand.
CGCCGGCAAGCGGCCGTCGTGCAGCGCGCTGGCCACCAGCCAGGCCGCCGCACCCGCCTGGCCGGCGCGCGCCAGGTCATCGGCGTTGCGCACCCCGCCGGCGCCGATAAAGCGCTTGACCGGCGCTCGGTGGCGCAGCGCGGCCAGCGTGTCCAGATCGGGGCCGGCGTCGGCGCCCACCCGCTCCAGCGTCATCACAATCACCCGGTCGGGCCAGTGCTGCGGCAAATCCCAGGCGCCCGCCGCGTCCAGCCGCTGGCCATCGCGGCGGTCCAGCGACAGCACACCGCGCTGGGCCGCGCCCGGTGCGGCAAAGCAGCGCGCCAGCGCCTCGGGTGTGGTCATCGCTTCGCTGGCAAACACCGTCACCAGCCGGGCGGCATCGCCGGCCAGTGCCCGGCGCAGCGGGTCGGCGGCCGCCGCATCGCCAAAGCCGCCGTCGAGCCAGATTTCGATGCCCGGCAGCGCCTGCATCAAGTCTTGCAGCACAGTGGTTTGCAGCGCGCCGCCTTGCAGCGCGTCCAGATCGGCCACGTACAACTGGCGCGCCGCGCAATGCGCCAGCAGCGCGCGCGCCACTTGCACCGGGTCACTGCCGGCGCACAACTGCGAGACGATGGGCAGGTAAGTCTGGCGGTTGCCGCGGATGGCGCGCACCACCTGGCCGCGCAGCAGGTCGATGACGGGGATCAAATCCATGAGGCAGCCTTGTTGCACGACAGGATGGGGGTCCGGCAGGCGCTGCAACGCGCCCACCAGCAGCGGACGGTGATGCACCGGGGTCGGCAGCAGTATCGCCGTGCCGTCGATGCGGTCCGTGCCGTCCGTGCGCTCCATGCCGCCTGTGCCGCCTGTCCACTCAATGCCGCCTGTGCCGGAGCGCCAGCGTGAGCGCGGCTTGCGCCAGCCCGGCCCGGGCCGACCCCCCGGTCGGCCCGGCTGACACCTTTGGCTGGGACATCGGCGGCGCCCACGTCAAGGCCTGCCGGTTGCGCGCTGGCCAGGTGCACGATGTCGTGCAATGGCCTTGCCCGCTGTGGCTGGGCTTGCCGCACTTGGCGCAGGTGTTGACGGCGGCGCAAGCCCGCTGGCCCGGCCTGGGCCAGGCCCGGCATGCGGTGACGATGACGGGTGAGATGACCGACCTGTTTGCCGACCGCCAGGCCGGTGTGCAGCGCATCGCGGCGCAGTTGGCCAAGCAGCTTGGCGCCGGCCCGACGATGCATTTTTATGCCGGTGATGCCGGCTGGTGCCGCACTGCCGACGTGGCCACGCACTGGCAGGCCATCGCGTCGGCCAACTGGCTGGCCAGCGCCCGCCATGCCGCGCTGGCGCTGGCCGGCCGGCCCGCTGCCGGCGCAGGCAGCGCCGACGGCCAGCGCAACGGCGAAGGCGTGCTGATCGACATCGGCAGCACCACCACAGATCTGATCGCCTTCCGCAGCGGCCGGGTGCTGACCAGCGCCCGCACCGACCATCAGCGGCTGGCCAGCGGCGAGCTGGTCTACCAGGGCGTCGTGCGCACGCCGCTTTGCGCGCTGGCGCGACGCCTGCCGTGGCGCGGCGAGCGCATCAATGTCATCAATGAGCTGTTTGCCACCAGTGCCGATGTCTACCGCCTCACCGGTGAGCTGGCGCCCGCCCATGACCAGCAGCCCAGCGCCGACGGCGCCGCCAAGACGCTGGCCGCCAGCCGGCAGCGGCTGGCGCGTTTGGTGGGGCTGGACGCGCATGACGCCCCCGACGCCGACTGGCTGGCGCTGGCCCAGGCCTGGCGCGCCGAGCAGGTGGCTGAGCTGCGGGGCCAGTTGGCCCGGGTGGTCGATCAACACGGCCTGGGCCCGCAGGCGACGCTGATCACCGCCGGCTGCGGTGATTTTCTGGCGCCGCTGCTGGTGGCGGGGGCTGCGGACGATGCCACGGGCAAACCCGGCGCCAGCCCGCGCTGCCGACCGTATGCCCAGGCGGTGGCCCGGCTGGCGCCCGATGCGCTGGCTGGCAGCGCCGCCTGGGCCCAGGTGTGTGCGCCAAGCGTGGCGGTGGCCGCGCTGCTGCTGAATGACAGCGGGCCAGCGCCCAAAACCAAACACCCACGCGCCCTTCCCCGCACAGCCCGGCCCGGCGCGGCCGCCATGCCGGCCGTGCCGCCGGCCCGCACCCCACTGCGGGAGCCGCGCTGATGTGGGTCGTCAAGCTCGGCGGCAGCCTCGACCGTGATCCGCTGCTGGCACAGTGGCTGGCATTGCTGGCCCAGTTGGGCGGCGGCCGGGTGACGGTGGTGTGTGGCGGTGGGCGCTTTGCCGACGAGGTGCGCCAGGCCCAGGCGCATTGGCAGGTGAATGACCTGAGCGCGCACAACATGGCCGTGCTGGCGATGGCCCAGACCGCCTACCTGGCGCATGGCCTGCAGCCGGCGCTGCGCCTGGCCACCCGGGCCACCGACATCCTGCGCGTGCTGCACAGCGGGCATGCCGCCCTGTGGCTGCCGCTGGACCAGACGCGCAGCACGGCCGACGCCCAGACCGACTGGGAGCACAGCGCCGACAGCATGGCGCTCGACCTGGCCATCGCGCTGAACGCCGAGCGCCTGGTGGTGGTCAAGTCGTGCGCCATCGAGCCCGGCATCAGCCTGGGCCAGTTGGGTGAGGCCGGTGTGCTGGACAACGCTTTTGCCCGGCGCGCCCGGCGCGCTGTGTTTCCGATCGACGTGGTTTACAAGGCCGACCTGGCGGCGATGCGGTCGCTGTTGATTGGCGGCGGGCGTGCCAGCGCCAGTCTGCCGAATCCTTGAAGTCCTACCAACCCGCCTTGCAGGTGCTGGGGCAGCCGGGTGGCCGGGTGGCAGCGCAGCAGCAACGCCGACTGCGCTGCCCGGTCAAGCCGGCCGACGCAAGAACACGTCAAGACGACAGGGCTGCGCTGTCGTCCAGTGCACGCCAGCCTTGGCGGGTGTGCTCGAAGCTGACCTGCACGGCACTCATACCCAGGTTGGGCATCCCACCCTGCCCAGACCGCGCGGCCTGCAATTGCAGCGTCAACCGTACGCCGTTGGCCACCGGCTGCGGCGGCTCGAAGCGCAGGTAGTACCACCCACCATCATTCTTCGCACGTTGCTGAATGGCTTGCGCCGACAGGATTTGCAGCGGCGCTGCGCCCGCCTGCTTTAAGTGAAGGGGGCCGCCGAGGTTGTCGCTTGACAGAACGACCGGGGACTGGCCAACCAATTGCGCCCGATCAGGCATGCTCAGCGCACGGCTTTGCCCAGCCAGCGGCGTGCCGCTCAGCACCGCGTCAATCAGCGCTGCCTGCAACTGCCCCAACACGTCCGGGGCCAGCGCGGACGGGTCGTCAGGCGTCGGCTCGCCAGCATGCGGTGTTTTGCGCTTGATCATTTTCGCTTGGTCATTTGCGCTTGATCATGTCGGCATTCGCCTTGACCGGCCGCCGCTATCAGGCCGGATACCACTTGTGCCACATGTGGTTGTCGGTGCCGCGCACGAAGGTGTCGATTCGCCCCGGGCCCCAGGACACTGCTGCAGGCTCGGAGGTGAGGATGCCGCCCAGGTCTTCCCAGCCGCTCCACACCGCGCCGTTCCACCATTTGTGCCACATGTGGTTGTCGGTGCCGCGCACAAAACAATCCAGCCGGTTGGCGGCCCATGAACACACGGCCGGCGCCGAGGTGAGCACGCCGCCCAGGTCTTCCCAGCCGCTCCACGACGCGCCGTTCCACCACTTGTGCCACATGTGGTTGTCGGTGCCGCGCACAAAGGTGTCGATGCGGTTGGGGCCCCAGGACACCGCTGCCGGCGCCGAGGTGAGCACGCCGCCCAGGTTCTCCCAGCCGCTCCAGGACGAGCCGTTCCACCATTTGTGCCACATGCGGTTGTCGGTGCCGCGCACAAAGGTGTCAAGCCGGTTGGCCGCCCACGAGGACACGCCAATGCCCGACGTGAGCACGCCGCCCAGGTTCTCCCAGCCAAACCAGCCCGAGCCGTTCCACCATTTGTGCCACATGCGGTTGTCGGTGCCGCGCACAAAGGTGTCAATGCGGTTGGCGCCCCACGACACCGCCGCCGGCGCCGAGGTGAGCCCGCCGCCGAGGTTCTCCCAGCCGAACCAGCCGGCACCGTTCCACCACTTGTGCCACATGCGGTTGTCAGTGCCGCGCACAAAGGTGTCAAGCCGGTTCGCCGCCCAGGATGACACGCCGACACCCGAGGTGAGCAGGCCGCCCAGGTCTTCCCAGCCCAGCCACCGCGACCGGGCGCCGTACAGCGCCTGGATGCCGGCAACATCGTCGGCTTCAAGCCGGCGGTGCGGGCCGCCGTAGTAGGCGTACATCAATGCGCCGTTGACGTTGCTATGCGCCAGGCCGAGCGCGTGGCCAAACTCATGCCCGGCCACGGTGACCAAGTCAATGCCCGACGCCGGCAGGGTGATCGACCAGGTCTCGGCCTCGTCGAAGTGGGTGTCGCCGGCCAACGCGCCGCCGCCCGGCGGCGGGTAGTAGGCATGGGCCAGCACGCCGCTAGGCCCGTCGAAGTTACTGCCGTCGCCGTGGTTGCCGGCGACGAAGCGGATCACGATGTCGGGGCTGCTCGACATCGGCACCTCGGCAAAGCTCAGCGGTGTCACCGCCGACCACAGACCGAAGGCCTCGGCAATGGCGGCACGCACTTGGGCGGCCGTGAGATCAGCGGTGAAGTTCTGGAAACCGTAGGTCAGGTTGTTGCGCGTCCACTTGCTGCCTTGCAGCACGAACTCGGCCACGTCTGGAAAGCCACAGCGCGGCTGCGTCATCAGGGCATGCGTTGCATCATCAAGCTGGCCGGTGATGGGCAAGCCGTTGAAGCGCTGGAATTCCTTCAGCGCGTCGGCCGTGTGCCCATCAAACACACCCAATTTGGCGGGCGGCTCGGCCACAGCGCTGATATCGGCGCCGAAGCTTTCAAGGTGCGCGCCCTGGCTGTAGCCGAACTCTTTCAGATAACGCTGCAAGCGCTCAACATCACGGCCCTTCGCGCCCTCGGCCAGCCCGGCCGCTTGCGGCACATAGTCTTTTTCGCCGGTGAGTTGCACCAGTTCGGTCATGGAGACTGAACCCGGCTTGGGTGATTGTTTGGCCATCGCTGTCTTCCTTCTGCTCGGGATTGCGGATTTCAGGACTTGGGTGATACCCAGAACGACATGCGCCACTGGCCGCTGAGTTCCATCACCGTGGCATCGGCCGAGGCGGCATTGCCCAGGGCCCGGCCCATGTCGGCGGCGCTATCCATCAGGCCGGCAGGCATCTCGATGACCACCGCTGCGCTGCCGGTATCCGTCATGGCGCCGCCGGGTTCGGTCATGGCACCGAGCGGCATGTTGCTGGTGGCCTCGCCCATCTGCTGCAGCAGGCCGGGCATTTCTCCGGCCTGGCCGGCCGTCTCAGGCGGCACGCCATCGACCAGCATCGTTTCACCCGCCTGCATGGCACCGCTGGGCATGTCACCCGATGCCGGGCTCGTCAGCGTGGACCCTTCGACCGGGTCAGCCGGCGGCATGTCGCCAAGAACCTGACCATCCATCGGCTTCATGTTCATGTGGGTCTCCTGTTGGGGATGGGGCAATCGCGCACCAACCGCATGCAAAAAATACTAGGCTCAGCAGCGGCACGCCGCAACAAGCAAGCTAGGGGGCCCTGCCTCCACAAGCTTGAGCACGCTCTGCGGTGGCGCCAGGCTGCGCGGCGACGGCTGCCGCCCGTCAGTGGCCTGCCGCCTGCGGCGCTGCATGCACTGGCGCGTGATCTGCCGATGCGATGGGCGCCTGGCCCGGCAGCACGCGCAGCGCCTGCACCAGCGCGGCCAGGCGCGCGGGCACCAGCGCGCCACTGCGGTCCGCATCACACACCGCGCTGCGAAAGCCGGCAAAGTCAGGCGCCAGTGCGCGCAGCCGGGCCAGGTGCGGCAGCCGCAACGCGCCGGCCAGGCCGCACAGCCGGCCCGCCGCCCGGGCCTGCGCCAGCCAGGCCGCCAAATCGGCGCTCGACAGCACATCAAACAGGCTGCCGGCGCGCTTGTCGGCGGTGTCGATCATCACGCCGGCCAGCGGCAAGGCCAGGGCCCGGCGCCACAGCGCGCCGTCGATGCCGTGGTCGGCGATGAACACCGGCACCACGGCGTGGCCGCAGCCGGCCAGCCAATCCAGCACCGCGCCGGCGTGCGGGCAATGCTCGATGCCGACCTTGACCAGATCGACGCCGCAGGCCGCCACCGCCAGCACCCGGGCCTGGATGTCGGCCAACGCCACCATCGGCACATCACCGATGGTTGCGCTGATCAGCAGCCCGGGGTGCCGGGCCCGCAGCGCCGCCACGATGGCGCCAATCATGGCCAGCGGCAAGCCGCCCAACGCGCCCTGGCCGGGCTCTTTCAGGTCGATGAAATCGGCGCCGCCGCTGGCCGCCAGCAAGGCTTCTTCAACATTGCGCACACTGATCAGCAATCGCATCGGCATCAAAAGTCCTGCGGTGGGGAAAGGGGCGGTGCGTGGGCCGGCGGCGCTGCTTCAGGCGCGCCGGCAGCCGCGTGCCGGGCCACCGCCTGGCACAGCCAGCGCCAGGCCTCGTGCTCGGTGGCGCTGGCGGTTTTGTCGATGGCGATCTGCAGATAGGCCATCTCGCGCGCGATTTTCTCGGGCGCCAGCAGGTGCAGCCGGCTGACCAGCACCGCACCCTCGATCACCGCCGCCTGGGCCCGGTTCAGGCCGATGAAGGGGGCGTGGTCTACCGCCTGCACCACGGCCATTTGCAGCACCGGGCGCTGGGCGTCGTCCTGCCGCTCGGCCAGTTGCAGCTCAAGGTGGCGCAGGGCGTTGGCCAGCCGCTGGCCAGGGATCTGCTGCGCCGGCAGCAGGCGCAGCAGCGCTGGGTCGCGCCGGCCGGTGACGCAAGTGGCAAACACCCGCGTGTCGGTGACGATGTTGAGCACCGCGCAGCCGGTCTGCACGATGTTGTCGTGGCTGGTGGACGGTTTGAACGGCATCAGCACCACGCCGGCGCGGCCGTCGGCACGCGCCCGGTAGCGCACGCCCATCGGCGCCACATGCGGCATGCCGGCGGCATCCACCGTCGTCAGCACGGTCTCAAAAATGGCTTCGTTCATCGGCTCAGCGGGCGGGGCGGGGGTGCAGTCACGGCTTTGTCAACTTGGCGCTTCTGGCGCTTCTAACGCTTCGGGCGGCGCGGCCGAAGTCGGATTTTGCCCGGCTTCAAGCGCCGCGCCGCGTGCCCGCGTGCTGCCCGGCGCACACCAGGCCGCCAGATCATCGGCCGGGCGGTCTACCGCGCAGCCCCAGTCCAGCGGCTGGTCTTGCACGTAGCGCTTGCCCAACTGCCAGGCGGTTTCGGCGTTTGCAAGTTCCACGCCCATGTAGAAGGCATGGGCCGCGTCGCCGTCCAGCCCGAGTTGCGGCCACAGCTCAAACGCGCCCTGGCCCCGGCGCAGGCCGTCGCGGTTGTAGACAAACAGCCCCTCGGCGGCCACCTGCACCCGGAAGTTGGGGTCGCGCACCTGGGCCGCCGTGGCCGCAATCTCGTCCGCGCTGTCGGGGAAGGGCTGTTTGGCATGCACCGTCATCAGCGCGTCGCTCAGGCCTTTGGGCAGGCGCTGCTGCTGGGCTGCGGCGTGCATGATGCGGCGCGCCCAGTCGGCCTCGCGCACCGCGCGCCGGGCGTGGCCGCTGACTTGGGTGGTCAGCACCGCCGCCACCCGCAGCTCGGCGGCGATGCCGAACAGCAGCGCGTTGATGCCGCTGGTGTCGGCCTCGGTCAGCTCGGTGAGATTGCCCACACCCAGCAGGATGGGTGCGTCGGGGAAGCGCTGGCGCAGCCTGTGGTAACGCACGATGGACGCGGTGAAGCCGAACGGGATCGGGTCGAGGATGGCATCGGCCAAGAACGGCCGGCCCCGGCGCTGCATCAGCGCCACCGCCGCATGCAACGACGCTTCGTCGGCGGGCGTGCGCGGGATCAGCACCGGCGTGGCGGCCACCTCGTCGGCAATCCACAGCGTGTCGAGTGTGAGGCTCAGCAGATAGTCGGCACCGGCCCGGCCGCCGCGCAGCAACTCTTCGGGCTCGACCGAATCAACGCTGACCACAAAACCCTGGGCTTTGAGCGAGCGCACGCTGTCGTCCAGGTGGTCAAAGCGGGTGTCGGGCAGGCAGCCCAGGTCGATCACGTCAGCGCCGTCGGCCACCAGCGCCCGGGCCCGGGCCAGGATGGCCGCCACCGACAGGCGCGGTGCATCGACGATCTCGGCAAAGATCAGCGTGCCCACCGCGCTCAAATCCACCGGCCGGGCTTCGCGGTTGAAGAAGGCGGGCAAATCCTTCAGCTCCTCGGGCCCGCGCTGCACCGGGATGCCGAAGTGGCGGCTCAACTCGGCCAGATCACCCCGGCAGCGGCCTGGCACGACCAGCCGGCTGGCGGGTGTTGGCGGCAGGTCGGGCATCGATTCGTCGGCCAGGTCGCGGGCCTGGGTGGTGGTGACCACCGGCACCGGCACGCGGCGGCGGATCATCTCGGCCGTCATCAGCGCGGCCACTTGCAGGCCGATCTCACGCACCTCCCAACTGAACGGCGGGGCCAGGGTGCGGGTGGCCAGGCTGCCGAGCAGCCGAAGCAGTTGCGGCTGGGCCAGCCGGCCCGTCAGGAAGACGAGGTGGTCCATGCCAACTGCAATTCGGCCAGCCGGGCGCTGAGCGCGGCTTGCAACTCGTCGATGGAGCACACCACCTGGCAGAACTCGATTTCGCGCAGCCGGGCCACGTTGGCCAGCTCGATGCGGCGCGGCCGCAACGTCACCCAGTCGTGCGGCGACCGGGTGACGACCACCGGCTGGGTGTCGCAGGCAAACACCAAAGCCGGGATGCCCAGTTTGCCGGCCTGGGCCAGCATATTGGTCGGCAGCGTGTCACTGATGCCGGCCACGCACTTGGCCACCGTGTTGCTGGTGGCCGGCGCCAGCACCACGGTGTGGTAGGCGTCGCCATACAGCATGCCCACCGGCACCGCGCTGGCGGTTTTGTCACGAAACAGCTTGAACCCTGGGGCAAAGCGGGGTCTTAGCGCCTCGATGGCGTGGTGGTAGATCGGCAGCACCTCTTCGGCCGCGCTGGACAAGAACAGGTCCAGCGCCGGCAGGCGGGCGGCCAGCGCCAGCGATTCGTCCAGGCCGTGGCCCGAGCCGGTGACGCACCAGGCAAATCGGGACCGCGCGGCGGGGCGGCCGGCCGGGCCGGGGCCAGCAAGGTCGCCCGCACGATCCGCCGCACGATCCGCCGCACGATCCGCCGCACGATCAGCCGCACGATCCGCCGCACGATCAGCCGCACGCTCCACCGCGCCATCCGCCACGCCGCCCACCGCAGCGGCGGCGCTGCTGCCATCAATCAGGGTGGGAGATTTCAATGTGCAGTTTGTGCAGCTTGCGGTACAGCGTGTTGCGGCTGATCTCCAGCGCCTTGGCCACGTTGCTGACATTCCAGCGGTGCTGCTCCAGCAATTGCAGCAGCACCTGCCGCTCATTGGCCTGGATCTGGTTTAACTTGACCGGCAACGCGCCGGCAGCAGCCAGCCCGCCGGCCGCTGCGCCACCGGCCGCACTGCCGGCATAACCCTGGCCCAGGTGCGCGGCCACGCTGGCCGCCGCCCGGGCCGCCGCGCTGTCGGCATGGGCCGCGCCAGCGGTCAGCCCGTTCAGCCCCGCCAGCAGCGGATTGACGGGGCTGGCGGCCAGTTGCAGCAACCCGGCCGGCGTCAGATCCAGCCGCAGCGCCGGCAGGTGCTGGTGGCCGATGGGCTGGCCGTCGGCCAGCGCGGTGGCGGTGCGCAGCACATGGCGCAACTGGCGGATATTGCCGGGCCAGGCATGGGCCAGCAGCGCGCGTTCGGCCTCGGGCAACAGGCTGGCGTCGGGCCCGCCCTCGGCCAGCAGCATTTTGCGCATCAACTCACGCCTGTCGCTGCGCTCGCGCAGCGGCGGCAGCAGCAACTCGATGCCGGCCAGGCGGTAGTACAGGTCTTCGCGGAAGCGGCCCTCGCGCACCAGCGCCGGCAGGTTCTGGTGGCTGGCGCTGATGAGCTGGAAATCCACCGGGTAGGTGTCCTCGGTGCCCAGCGGCGTGACCTGGCGCTCGTCCAGCACGCGCAGCAGCCGGGCTTGCAGCTCCAGCGGCATGTCGGCGATCTCATCGAGAAACAGCGTGCCTTTGTCGGCCTGCAATATCTTGCCGCGCCGGCCGCTGCGCTGGGCGCCGGTGAAGGCGCCGGCGCGGTAGCCAAACAGCTCGGACTCGATCAGCGTCTCGGGCAGGCTGGCGCAGTTGACGGCCACAAACGCGCCGCCGGCATGCGGGCTGGCGCCGTGCACCGCACGCGCAAACACCTCTTTGCCCGAACCCGTCTCACCGCACAGCAGCACCGGCGTCTGGCGCGCGATGACGCGGCGTGCGGTGTCGAGGTGGGCCAGCAAACCGGCATCGCCAAACGTGCAGTCGGCCGCCAGCGCCAGCGGCGGCAGCGGCGCCCGCGCTAGCAACCGCCGGTCGGCAGCGGCGCCCGGCAGCGCCGGCACGGTGGCCGGCGACACGACGGTCGCCGGGCCCGCCGTTGCAACCAGCGCCGGGCCGGCCGCCGGATCAACCGTCGGCTCGGTCGCCAGGCCGATCACCGGGCCGGCCAGCACGCCGGTCGGCAGCCCCGCCGGCCGGCCGTGGCCCAGCCCCGGCGCCTCCAGCGCTGGCCGCCGTGCCACCGCAAAAAAGCGCAGCGCGGCATTCGCCCGGTAAGTGACCACCGGGTGGAAGCTGGACGACGAGCTGCGCTGCAACATGTCCTCAAGCGAGGTCTGGAACAGGTCTTCGATGCGCTGCGACAGGATGCCGTCCATCGACGTCAGGCCCAACTGGAACAGCGCACTGCGGTTGGCCGCCAGGATGCGGCCATCGGCGCCCACCGCCAGCCGGCCCTCGTGCAGGGTGTAGACAAACTCGGGCCGGCTGTGAAAGTGCAGCGGGTGGGCATTGCCGAAGCGCAGGTCGATCAGCCGGTTTTCGATCATGCGGGCCGTCATGCCCAGCAGCACCAGCAAATGCTGCTGCATCAGGCTGGACCGGCTGGTGACATCCAGCACCGCCGCAATCTTGCCCGACGGCTCATAGACCGGCACCGCCGAGCAGGTGAGCTCGGTGAACTGGGTGAAAAAATGGTCGTTGCGCCGCACCGACACCGGCCCGGCCGCTGCCAGGCAGGTGCCCATGCCGTTGGTGCCGGCCGCTGTCTCGCTCCACAGGCCGCCGGGGCGCAGGCCCAGCGGGCCCAGCTCGGCGCTGAACTCGGGCGCCGCCACCATGTGGATGATCACGCCGTCGGTGTCGGTCAGCAGCACCGCCGTCTCGGTGTCGGCCAGTTGCTGGTAGAGCGTGGTCATCTCGTAGCGGGCGCAGGTGATCACGTCAGCGCAGCGGGCGCGGCGCTCTTCAAGCTCAACCCGGCTGGTGAAGGCCGGCTGCTGCGGCCGCGACGGGTGCAACTGGAAGTCGTTCAGGCAGCGGCGCCAGGATTGGGCCACCGCGTCACTGGCCTGCTCATGCAGGCCGGTGCGCACCAATTCAAGGATGCGGTCCGCGTGCCGATCTGCCTGACGTCCTGCAAGAAATCCTGCATGAGGCCCTGCATGAGGCGCTGTCAATGCCATGCCACTCTCCGATTCTGTGCAACCCGCCCTGCGCGATCACCACTGCGCGATCACCACTGCGAATTGTCCGGCCGCTCATCCAGGGCGGGACGGGTGAAAACACGGAGCCGTTGTTGCAACAGCTTGTGGCAAGCGGGCTTTGATTCGGTCAGGCCCGGTATTTGCAGTTTTGCCGGATGGCCGCGTCTGGCGGCCCCACCGCAGGAGCCCCCTCTTGATCCCCAGCCCGTTGAGCGCACCCTTGCTGTCTGACCTGCCCGCACCCTCGGCCGTATCCAGCGCGGGCCCGGCCCCGGGCACTGCGGCCCTGGACCTGGTGTTCATCGACGGCCTGCGTGGCCAGACGGTGATCGGCATCCATGAATCCGAGCTGCACCGGCCGCAGCCGCTGCTGATTGACCTGGTGGCGGGCCGGCCGGCCGCCCTGCCCGGCGGCGCGGCGGCGCGCCAGCAGCCGGCCCGTGCGGCCACCACCGACCGGATTGCCGACACCATCGACTACAGCCTGGTGCGCGAGCGGGTGCACCGCCTGCTGCGTGAGCACCGCTTGCAGTTGCTGGAGGCGTTTGCCGAGGCACTGGCGGCGATTTTGATCGACGAGTTTGGCGCGCTGTGGGTGCGGGTGAAGGTGGCCAAGCCGCACAAATTTGACGATCTGTCGGCGGTGGGCGTGCAGATCGAGCGCTGGGCGCCGCAAGCCGCCGCCCCGGCGCCGGCCACCGCCCCACAACGCGCAGCGGCGGTGCTGCAGTTGATCGGCAGCGGCATGGTGCCGGGCGGGCGTTGAGGCATCGAAGCAAATCGGCCCGGTGCGCTGGGCTGCACACCGGGCCGGTCTGGCTGGCTGGCGGGCGGGGCGCCCGGCCGGATCAAGCGTTAAAGATGGGCCGCAAACGGATGCGCTGACGAGCCCTTTTTGGCCACCACCTCGGCGGCGGTGGGTGAGCCGGCGACGGCGCGCTGGATCGACTCTTTGACGGCCTGGTAGTTGTAGTCCTGAATCTTCTTGTCGTCCTCGGCCAGCCAGTGGATGAACACGCCGACGCAAATGAACAGGTTGTCAGCCTCGTCGGCCGGGATGGTGCCGTCCTCAACGCAGTCGGCCACCGCCATCGCCACGCCGCGCTGGGCCGGGCCGAACATCTGCACCGCCTGCTTGGCGCCCTTGATGGTGACCTTGTTGAACATCACCGTGGCCGGCTTGGTGATCAGGTTGGGTGCCACCACCGCCAGCAGCGAGGTAAAGCCGTCTTTGTTGTTGGTCAGCGCGTTGGCGAAAGCCGACTCGACCGGCGAGCCACGCGGGCCGATCAGCAAATCGATGTGGGCCACCTCGTTGCCGTCACCGACCAGCGATTCGCCGACCATCATGCGATCAATTTTTGCCATGGTGTTGCTGTCTCCTCAGGGTTTGGGGTCGAATCTAAACACCGGTCAAACGGCCGGCGCAAGCACATCGTTATCACGATCCGTGCCACGTCAGCGCTGGCGATGTGGGGGCGGGGTGACGGGCGGAGTGACGGGCGGGGTGGCCAGCTTGGCTGCCGGCGGGCCGGCAGGGCCGGCCAGCAAAGCGCCGGCAAACAGCGCCGCCACGGTGAGATCGGCGCTGGTGCCGGGGTTGATGCGCTGCTGCTTGAGCGCGCTGTCCCAGGCGGCAAAGCCGGCGTCGGCGTGCAGCGGCTCACCGGCCAACGCCCGCAGCCACCAGGCTTGCGCCTGTTTCATCACAGTCTGTGCCAGCGCGACGCCGTGCTTTCTAACAATGTGTGAATCGGGCAGACGGGCCAGCAGGCCCAGGTAAACCCGCTGCACGGCAGCGGCGGTGGCAGCGGGCACGCTGCCGGTATCCGGCAACGCCAGCAGGCCGGGCGGCAAGCCCGGCAGCGCCAGGCCAAACAGCTCGGCATAGCCGTTGGCGTACTGCAGCGCAATGCTGTCGCGCCCGGCGGCCAGGGCCATCGCCTGGCGCAGGTTGACGCTGGGCGCGGCGCGCACGTCTTGCGCGTCGGCCTGGCCCAGGCCGCCCGGGTTGGCGCGGCGGATGGCGCGGAAGGCGGCTTGGGCGTCATCGATGTCCAGCCCCGCCAGCACCGCTTGCAGCGCGGCACGCAGCGCGGCGGCGCTGCACGGCGCCGGGCAGCGCTCGGCGGCGGCGGCCAGCGGCGCGCACAGCAGCAGGATGCCGAGGTTGGTGTTGCAGCCGGCCGCTGCCCAACTGGCGGCACCGGCCGCGTCGATGCGCGTGCCGACCCGGCCACCCGGCGCCAACAGCGGCCCGGCGGCGGCCAGCGCACTGGCAATGAACTGCGCCGCCACCATGCCGTGGCCGGGCGATGCGGCGCTGACATTGCCGGGCTTGCGCACCGCCACATCGAGCTGGCAGGCGCGCAAAAAACTGGCGTGTAAGGCGGCGGTGGATGCGGACACGCGGCGCCCGCCGCTCAAGCCCGGCGCGGCCAGGCGCTGGCAGCGGCGGGCGCGGTGCGCGCGACGGCGGCGGGGGCGGCAGGAATGGCTGCGGCCGGCGCGGCGGGAATGGCCGGCCCGGCGCCGGCCAGTCTGCGGTCCAGCAAGTCATCGACCAGCGCCCGCGCGATGTTGAAGCCGGTGACCCGCTGCAAACCCTGCCAGGCCGCAATGCCGTTGACCTCGATGACTTGCAGCGGCGCGGACCGGCGCGCCTGGGGCGCCGCGCTGGGCATCAGATCGACGCCGGCGTAATCCAGCCCCAGCGCGGCGGCGGCGGCCTCGGCCAGCGCGGCCAGGTCGGCCGTCAGCGGCGCCGCCTCGCAGCGCGCGCCCTGGGCCAGGTTGTGGATCCAGTGCGTGCTGATGCGCCGCATCGCCGCCACCGCCCGGCCGCCGATCACCAGCACCCGCCAGTCGAAGCCGGGGGCTTGGCTGGCGGCGGGGTCGTCGGGCTGGAGCGGCGCAATCCAGCGCTGCAAATAAGCCACGCCGCCGTACACCCCGTCCAGCGCCGGCAGCGGGCGGAACGCACCGTCCACCCAGCCGACCAATTGCAAACCCTTGCCCTGCGAGCCAAACAGCGGCTTGAGCACCAGCGCGTGGCCGGCGGCAGCCTCGCGCACCAGCACGCGCTGGGCCAGCGCGGCGGATTCGGTGGCCCAGGTGGGCGGGCTGGGCACGCGGGCGGCCAGCAGCAGCAGGCTGGTCATGGCCTTGTCCACACTGCGCTCGATGGCCCGGGCGTCGTTGTACACCGGCACGCCCAGCTCGCGCAGCGCATGCAGCACGCCCAGCCGCTTGGTGACCTGCTCAAAACTGCCGCCGGCCAGGCCGCGCACCAGCACCGCGTCGGGCAGATCAGCGCCAAAGCCGGGCAGCAGCAGGCCGTGCCAGGGCCTCCGGCCACCGGCACGGCCAGCGCGGTGGCCGTCGCGGTGGCCCTCGCTGCGGCAATCGATGTGACAGTCGGCCAGATCGATGCAGCGCCCGGTGGCGCCGCGCTGGCGCAGCGCGGCCTGCAACTGGCGGGTATGCCAGCCCACCTCGTCGGTCATGATCGCGACGCGCAAGCCGGCCACCGTCAGGCCGGTTGCAGCCACAACTGGCGCAGCAAGGCCATGTCGGGCGCGCCGGCATGCCAGGTGTTGCCGCTGTCGAGGTTGCTGACCCAAACCTCGGCCGGCGCAAACAGCGCCGGGTCCAATTTGTAGAAATCGAAGCCGGCGGCTGCAAACAGCTCGGAGAACGATTTGCCGTGGTCGGCGGATTGGCTGGACGGCAGGCGCCGCGCCAGATCACGCGCCGCCGCGTCGTCACCGCGCACCACCAGGTGCACCCGGCCGCCGTACAGGATGGCGTCGTTGGTGCGGCCCATCGCCAGCACACCATCCGGGCTGGGCGCGGGCAGCGGCGCGCTGGCGCTGCCCTCGACGACGTGGCCCAGCGCGAAACCCAGCGCGTGGGCCCGGTGCAGTGCCACCTCCAGCACCCGCGCCACCACCTGGGTGCTGCCGGCCAGGCTGGTGGTGGGCGTCAGCACCAGGGTCAGCGCGTCGGGCGCCAGGCCGCAATCGCGCAGGATCTTGGCCACCACCACCGGCGGCGGTGGGCGGTCCACCTCCAGCACCAGCACGCCGGTTTTGGCGGGGTTGCCGGCGGGATGGCGGCTTGCGTCAAGCGCCGGATCGAGTGCTGAATCCAGCGCCGGGCCCAGCACCGGATCGCGGTAGCCCAGCTCGGCAAACAGCGGCTCTTTGAGCGCCAGCGCGCGCGCCGGGCCCGAGCCGAGGGCAAAAAACTTCTTCCCGCCGGTCTCTTGCTTGCTGGCCGACAGCGCCCAGCCGGCGTACTGGCTGGCCAGGCAGGCCAGCACCGGCTGGGCGCTGTGCACTTGCAGCCAGGTGGGCCAGCCGTCGGCCGGCGCGGCACGCAAGCGCACGCTGCCAAAGCCGCCGAGGCAGATTTCAGCGATCAGCAGCCCGGCGGCGATGCTGCCGGGCGCATCGATGCCGGCATCGACGAGGCAGGCGCCGCTGGCGTCGGTGGCCACGGCCACGCCCAAGGGCACGGCCTGGGCCAGCAGCCGCTGCACCCAGGGCTGCACATGATGGTTGACGCTGAGGCCGCAGTGGGCCAGCGGCGGAGTGGGATCGGTCATCGGGCGCAAGTCTCAGGGGTGGTGGATGGGGTGGTGGATCGGGTGGTGGATCGGGCGTCGGGCAGGTTGGCGGCGGTCACGTCGGCACCGGGCGCAGGCGGCGGGCCCGCCAGCGTGGCCAGCAGGCGCTCGGTCTGCTGGTCGAGCCGGCTGTGCACGGCGGGCGCATCGGCGCCGCTGGCCGACAGGCTGCACAGCGGATCACCGGCTGCAACCCGGGTGCCGGGCAGCGGCAGGTCGTGCGCGCCCGGCCAGCCGGCGATCAGCGCTGCGGCCGCCCTGTCGATCTGCATCGCCTGCCAGGCGTAAACGGTGGCCAGGCCGGCGACAGCCGAATCAGGCGTGGTGGGCCGCGTCGATGGGCAGTGCGGCCCGGGCAGATTGGGCAGGATGCCGTGCCAACACGCCTGCCAATGCGCATCCACCAGCCCCAGCCCGCCGCAGCGCGGGTACAGCGACAGGCTGGCCGGCGGCCGGGGGTTGATCTCCAGCAGGCTGATCTGCTCACCGTCGAGCATCGCGTCCAGGCTGCCCAGGCCGCGCAGGCCGAACTCGGCCACCAACACGGCCAGCGCGCGCCGCATCACGCCGGCCGCCGCTGCCGGCAGCGCCACCGGCCCCACCACACCGGCAAAGGCATACGGCCGGCCCGGCAGGGCCTGCACCCGCTGCTGGTTAAAGCCGAGCAGCAGCGCCGCGCTGCCGTTGGCAATAAAGGTGGCCGACACCGGCCCGCCGGCCGCCACGCGCTGGTAGCAGGCGGTGGGCGGCAGCGCAGCCGCCGCCGCGCCGCTGGATGAAAACGCAGCCGCCGCTTGCACCCGGCTGCCGCCGCTGCTGGCGCTGTCTTTGCGCAACCAGCCCGCCAAGTCGGGCGGCGCCTGCCGCAGCAGCGCCGGATGCGGCAGGCCGTGGTTATCCAGGCAAGCAAAAAACAGCGCCGGGTCTTGCAGCCGGGCCCACAGCGCTGCCGGGTTGCCGATCAGCGGCAGCACAGCGGCGCCGGCCGTCAGCATCGCCAGATCGGCCTCAAAGCCGCTGCCGGCAATCCAGCCGACGGCACCGTGCCGGCTGGCCGCCTGGCGCAACGCAGTGCACAGGCGCGCCGGATCGATGCGTTGCTGATCGGCATCGCCCACCGGCCACCAGCGGGCAGCGGCGCGGCGGGTGTCGGCGTCGCCAAACAAATCCAGTGCCAGCACGGTGTGGCCGTCGCGGGCGGCGGCTTGGGCCAGCGCCCGCGCGGACAAGGCGGCAATCGCGAGGGTGGGCATCGGCGGTGAATCGGCAACTGGCCAGCGGCCGGTCCATCACGCGGCCTGGTGTCAGCCGGGCTTGCGCTCGGCCAGCCGCTCAGCCAGACAGGCCCGCGCCGTGGCAAAAGCCTGATCCAGGCCCAGCACCAGCGGCTTGTCGGATTGGCGCATCTGCAGCAGCAAGCGCTGCTGGGTCTGGTACTTCACATTGCCCACCGCCAACGCGCCGATGCCGAGCGCGCCTGCACCCGCACCCGCCGTCAGGGCGCCGATGCCGGCCAACGGCACGCCGTTGTCCATCACCGCCACGCCGGCAATGCCGGTGGGCGGCACGGCATTGACATCAGCGGCCACGCGCAGCGCACCGGCCGCGCGCAGATCGTCGGCCGAGACCACCTGGTGGCCGGCGGCGGCGCAGGCCAGCAGCACATCGGCGCCGGCCAGGGACTGGCGCAGCGCCGCGCTGTCGGCGCCTGAAGCGCCGTGCAGCCGCACGCCAAAGCGCTGGCCGGTCTCGGCAGCGGCCTGCTCGGCAGCGGCTTGGCTGTTGCGGCTGGACAAAAACACCTGGGCGCCGGCGCGGGCGGCGATCACCCCGGCCATGCGGCCGACCGGGCCGGTGCCGCCCAGCACCAGCACGCGCAGGCCGGACAGGGCGCCGGCCGAGCCGCGCTGCGCAGCGTCTGGCGACAAGCGCAGCAGTGCCGCCTCAACACAGGCCACCATCGCGGCGGCGGTGGTGTAAGCGCCGCTCGGGTCGGCCATCAGCGAGACGACAAACGGCGGCACCATCGCCGCCTGCGCAGCGTCCAGCATGTCGGCGGCCAGCAGCGCATCACGCCCGCCGATGAAGATGCCGGTGCGCGCCACGCCTTTGGGGCCGCGCGAAAAGATGGTGTCCTGCGTCAGCCCGGCGATGCTGGCCAGCCCGACTTCGGTGTACGGCACGACCATTTGGTAGCCAGCGTCGGCCGCCATATTGATGTCGAACGGGCTCATCTGGCGGCCCGGGGTGAACATGTGGAGGATGTAAGGGCGGTCCATGGCGGGGGGTTGGCAGGGGTGGCTGGGTGGGTCTGGCGGGGATAAACGGTCTGGGGAACGGGAACGGGAACAGGATCGGGACTGGCGACCGTCACCGCCCGGACGGGCGCAGATCAAGGTGGGCGTCGCGGGCAACGCCCGCCCGCCGATCCACCAGCACCGCGCCCTGGTTGCGGCTGGCCACGGTGCGCCATTGCAACTGCGGCGCGATCACCCCGGCTGCCGCTGCAGCGGCCAGCAACGCCGCCGCTGCGTCGGCGCTGGGCACGATGGCGAATGCCGTCGGGCCCCACGAGCTTTGGCCGGTGGCGGCCAGCGGCGCTGCGCCACGGGTCTGCTGGCCGATCCAGTGCAGCAGCCGGCCCACGGCCGGGCTGGTGCAGGCACTGCCGCCCTGGGCCGGGGCGAAATGCGCGCCCAGCAAGCGCTGCACCCGGTTCAGCCCGCTGGCAAAGGCGGCAAACTCGTCGGTCGCCGCGCCTGGCAGCACTTGCATCAGCACCTGGTGGCAGATGTCGGCCGCGCTGGCCTGCGGCAGCGGCGGCAGCGCGGCGATGGCGCGCGCCTCGTCGCTGCCAGCTAAACCACGGTGCAACGGGTCTTGCACGACGATGGTCCGCCATGCCGGCGGCAAGGCCAGGCGGGCCAGCAGCGGTGGCGGGCTGCCGTCAGCGCCCGGCCCGGCGTCCAGCAGCAGGCCGCCCTGGTCAAAGCCGGCAATGCCGATGCCCGAGCGCTGGCCGCGCCCCAGCCAGGTGGCCAGCGTGGCCGTGCCCAGCGCCAGGCCATGCCAGTGCGCAAACGCCCGGCCCACCGCCAGCGCCAACTGGGTGCCCGAGCCCAGGCCGCTGTGCGGCGGCAGGCTGCGGTGCAAATGCAGCGCCAGCGGCTGGTGGCAGCCGCTGCGCTGGCGCAGGCAATGCAAATGCCTGGCGACGCGGTCGATGTCGCTGGCCTGGGCATCGGGCCCGGCAGTGATTTGGTCGGTGGCCGCTGCGGCCAGCTCGATCTCGGTCTCGAAGCCGTCGATCACCAGCCCCAGGCTGCCAAAGCGCCGGCCCAGCGTGCCTGCCGGATCGAGAAAACCCAGGTGCAGCCGGCCCGGTGCGCGCAGCGTGATCACCCGGGCCGAGCTGGGCCCGGCGGCAGAACCTGGCGGCAAAGCATCCGCGACGGCTTGGGGGTTGACGGGCGACATCAGACGCATGCCCTGTCAGTAGCAAGCGCCGTTCCGATGCCGCTGGTGGGTGCACGGGCGGTGCACGGCGGCTGAATCGGCGCGGCGCCAGCACCCGCTGGCCCGCCGTGTACCGGCCCGGGGACACTGTGTCAACGCAATCCGCCCGTGCGCGGCGCTGCCGCTGCCGCTGCCGCTGCCGCAGCCGCAGCCGCCCGCCAGGCGCCGGGCGCGCTGCCGGTCCATTTGCGGAAGGCACGGTAAAACGTGCTGGCATCGTTGAAGCCCAGCCGGTCGGCAATCTCGACCACGCTCAGCCGGCCCTCGCTCAAATGCTGCAAGGCCAGATCACGCCGCACCGCGTCTTTCAACAGGCCCCAGCCGGCGCCCTCGGCGTCCAGCCGGCGTCGCAGTGTGGCCGGTGACAAGCCCAGCGCCGCGCCCAACTGCACCAGCGTGGGCGCAGCCTGGCCCCGGTCGAGCGCGTCGCGGCACAGCCGGCGCGCCCGGTCGCTGACGCCGGTGACGCCGCTGGCGCCCACCTGCTTGAGAAACACCGATTGCGGCGCCTGGTGCAAAAAAGCGCGCAAGCCGGCAGCGGTCACCGTCACCGCGCCGTGCAGCAACCGGGCATCAAAATGCAGGGCCGTGGCCGGTGCATCGAAGCGCAGCAGCGGCGCAAACATGCGCCGGTATTCATCGGCGCGCGGCGGCTGCGGACGGGCCCAGTCCAGCCGGGCCAGCGCCACCCGCCGCCCGGCCAGCCAGCACAGCAGGCCGTGCAACATCACCAGCAGGGTTTCGTCGGCAAAGCGGCGGGCGTCCAGCGCATCGGCGTCCTGGGGATTGATCGCCAGCGGTCCGGCCGCGATGCGGTTGCTGATGACCACGCTGGCCAGCCCACCGGCCACGCGCAGCGCAGCGCTGATGTCGTCCAAAAACAGCTCGAAGCCGCGCAGCGCCTGCCGCAAGGCTGCGCCCAGCGTCGGCTGGCCGGCCAGCGCGTGGCACAGCATGGCAAAGCTGCCCACCTTCATGCGGCGGGCGGGCTTGCCGGCACAGCGCCGGGCACAGCGCCGGGCACAGCGGCCGGCAGGGCGGCAGGCCCGGCGGCGGGCACAGCGGCGGGCACAGCGGCGGGCACAGCAGGCATTGCCATCGGCTGATTCTGGCAAATTGTGTCAACCCGCTGCGCGTTCGCGCCAGCGTGCGGCGGCGGCAGCGGGTCTAGACTGGCCGGCGCTGCATGCTGCGCGCGCAGCGGTCGATCCCGCCCGCCGACGCCAGCGCCCGATCCGCCATCAGGAGACGCACAACATGACCGATCTGTCTGCCGACTACCAAGCCCTGGCCCACTACCGGCCCACCCACAAAGTGCGCTTTGTCACCGCCGCCAGCCTGTTTGACGGCCACGACGCGGCCATCAACATCATGCGGCGCATCCTGCAAGGCATGGGCTGCGAGGTGATCCACCTGGGCCACAACCGGTCGGTGGACGAGGTGGTGACGGCCGCGCTGCAAGAAGACGTGCAGGGCATTGCCGTCAGCAGCTACCAGGGCGGCCACAACGAGTACTTCGGCTACATGGTCGAGCTGCTCAAGGCCCGGGGCGGTGAGCACATCCAGGTCTTTGGCGGCGGCGGCGGCGTCATCGTGCCGGCCGAGATCCGCGCGCTGTCGGCGCTGGGCGTGCGCATCTTCAGCCCCGAGGACGGCCAGCGCATGGGCCTGGCCGGCATGATCGGCGAGATGGTGATGCGCGCCGACCGCGACTTGTCGGGCTTTGCGCCGGCCACGCTCGCCGCTGTGCAGGGCCACTCCGAGCCGGCC
>JANLOP010000224.1:0-13172 GCA_031366635.1 Betaproteobacteria bacterium
GTTGAAGCGGGCCCAGGCCGCCGGGCCCACCAGCGCCTGCACGGCGGCCAGGTTGTGCCGGTGGCCGGTGGCAAAGTTGTCCAGCCCCACCACCCGCTGGCCCAGGCCGAGCAATGTTTCCAGCAGGTGGCTGCCGATAAAGCCGGCCACGCCGGTGACCAGCCAAGTGCGCGGCTGCTCGCGCAGTTGCGCCTGGGCGGTGGCGTAGGCCGTCGGCTCGGGTGGGTGGGCGTCGGTGGACCCGGCCTCGGTCAAACGGGCATCAGGCAAACGGGCATCAGGCAAACGGCCCTCGGTCGAATCAGGCATGGCGGAGGCTTCTCGGTTGACGGGCTTAAAAAACGTCGGCTTCAGCCAGCACCGGCGCGGCGCTGTCCTTGGGCGCCAGCCGGGGCCGCAGGCCGGCGGGCCAGCCGATGGCGATGGCGGGGTCGTCCCAGCGGATCGCCCGCTCGCAGTCCCTGGCATAAAAATCGGTGGTCTTGTACAAAAAGCGGGTGTCGTCTTGCAGCGCCAAAAAGCCGTGCGCAAAGCCTTCGGGGATCCACAGTTGCCGGCGGTTGTCGGCGCTCAACTCATCGGCCACCCACTGGCCGAAGGTGGCTGAGCCGCGCCGGATGTCCACCGCCACGTCCAGCGCCGCGCCTTGCACCACCCGCACCAGCTTGCCTTGCGGGTGCGGCGGCAGTTGGTAGTGCAGGCCGCGCAGCACGCCGGCCGCCGAGTGCGATTCGTTGTCCTGCACAAAAGGCCGGGGTTGCGGCAGGCCCAGTGCGGCCAGGCCGTCGTTGAAGCGCTTTTGGCTGAAGGTCTCCATGAACCAGCCCCGGTCGTCGCCAAAAACGGCGGGCTCGATCAGCACGACATCGGGCAGGCGGGTGGCGGTAAATTTCATGGCGGCCGATCAGCAGGGAGTCGAGGCAATTTCAGGGCAGGTTCAGCGCGATGCGCAGCATGCGGTCCACGCCCGTTTGCCAATCGGGCAGGGTCAGGTCGAAGGTGCTGCGCAGTTTGCCGGTGGCCAGGCGAGAGTTCAACGGCCGGCGGGCCGGCGTGGGGTAGTCGCTGGTGGCGATGGGCAGCACCGCGTCCGGGCCGCATTTCAGGGCCAGGCCGCGCTGCTGCGCCCAGCCGATCACATGCCGGGCGTAGCCGTGCCAGCTCACTTCGCCGGCGGCCACCACGTGGTAAGTGCCGCTGACAGCAGCATCCCGGCTGGTTTGCAACAACACGCGGCGCAGTGCGTGGGCGCTGACATCGGCCAGCAGCTCCGCGCCGGTGGGCGCGCCGATCTGGTCATCGATGACGGTCAGCCGGTCGCGCTCAGCCGCCAGCCGCAGCATGGTGCGGGCAAAGTTGCCGCCGCGCGCCGCGTGCACCCAACTTGTGCGCAGGATCAGGTGCTGGCAGCCGCTGGCGCGGACCAGGTTCTCGCCATCCAGTTTGGTCTGGCCGTAAATATTCAGCGGCCCGGTGGGCGCTGATTCATCACGCGGCTGGCTGCCGCTGCCGTCAAAAACATAGTCGCTGCTGTAGTGCACCAGCCAGCCGCCCAACTCGGCCATCAAACGCGCCACCGCGCCTACCGCCAGCGCATTGACGGTGTGGGCCAGCGCGGGCTGGCTTTCGGCCTTGTCAACGGCGGTATAGGCAGCGGCATTGACCAACACCGTGGGCTGCAAAGCGCGCAAGCTGGCCACCAGCCGCTCGGGTTGGGCCAGATCGCCGCACAGCGTGCTGCCGGGCGCCAAGCGCGGCAGGGCGACCACCTCACCCAGCGGCGCCAGCGCCCGCTGCAGCTCCCAGCCCACCTGGCCGTCAGGCCCCAACAGAACAATTTTCATCGATGAATTAGGGCTTGAGGGTTTGCCGCAGCGCCGATCAGTTTGATCCGCTCAAACCGCAAGATTTTAGGCACCGCCATCACCGCCAACCAGCGCGCCAGCGCTACAGCGCCACCCATTTCACGCAATCAGGGATAATCAGGGGTTAATGACCGACAACACCTCCTACGCCGACGCTTCGGTTGCTGAAGCCATCACCGCCTTGATGCCAGCCACGCTGCCACGGGCTGCCCAAACCGCCGCTGCGCCGATGCCCGACACACCGGTGCAGGATGTGCCCGCAAACGATGCCCCAGTGATCGACAGCTTGCCGCAGCGCTTCGAGACGCTGGCGCTGGATGCCAAGCTGCTGCGGGCGGTCACTGAGTCGGGTTACACGTCGATGACGCCGATCCAGGCCAAGGCCATCCCGCTGGTGCTTGACGGCCGCGATGTGATGGGCGCGGCGCAAACCGGCACCGGCAAGACAGCGGCTTTCTCGCTGCCGCTGCTGCAAAAAATGATGAAGCACGAGACGGCGTCGATGTCGCCGGCCCGCCATCCGGTGCGGGCGTTGGTGCTGACGCCCACCCGCGAGCTGGCTGACCAGGTGGCCAACAACGTCAAGACCTACGCCAAGCACACGCAATTGCGCAGCATGGTGGTGTTTGGCGGCATCGACATGAAGCCGCAGACGGCTGAGCTAAAAAAGGGCGTGGAGGTGCTGATCGCCACGCCGGGCCGGCTGCTCGACCACATCGAGGCCAAGAACTGCGTGTTGAACCAGGTGGAATACGTGGTGCTCGATGAGGCCGACCGCATGCTCGACATCGGTTTTTTGCCCGATCTGCAACGCATCCTCAGCTACCTGCCCAAGCAGCGCCAGACGCTGCTGTTCTCGGCCACGTTTTCGCCCGAGATCCGCAAGCTGGCGCAAAGCTATCTGCAAGACCCGATCACGGTGGAGGTGGCGCGCCCCAATGCCACCGCCACCAATGTCGAGCAGCGCTTTTACAGCGTGAATGAAGACGACAAGCGGGCGGTGGTGCACCAGTTGATCAAGACACGAGCGCTCACCCAGGCGCTGGTGTTTGTCAACTCCAAGCTGGGCGCGGCCCGGCTGGCGCGGTCATTTGAGCGCGAGGGCTTGAAGACCTCCGCGCTGCACGGTGACAAATCGCAAGATGAGCGGCTGAAATCACTCGACGCCTTCAAGCGTGGTGAGGTGGATGTGCTGGTGGCCACCGACGTGGCCGCGCGCGGGCTCGACATCGTCGATCTGCCGGCCGTCTTCAATTTTGATGTGCCGTACAACGCCGAAGACTATGTGCACCGCATCGGCCGCACCGGCCGGGCCGGCGCGTCGGGCCTGGCCGTCACGCTGGTCGACCGCGACGATGTGCGGCTGGTGGGCGACATTGAGCGGCTGATCAAGAAAAAGATCGAATTGGAGCCGTTTGAATTGGTCGATGACCGGCCGCGCCGGGCGCCTTACCGGGCGCGTGACGGTGGCGATGACCGGCCAGCGCGTGAGGCCGAGCGCCCGTACCCGCCCGTTCAGCGCAGCGCCTCCGAATTTGAGCGCAGCGCGTCCGAGCCCGACCGTGCGCCCCGCGATGTGGAGCGGTTTGCGCGTGAGCCCGAGCACTACGCCCGCGAGACTGAGCGCCCGCGCCGCAGCTTTGCGCCATCGGCAGCGCCGGCCGATCCGTTTTTTGACAAACCCTACGAGCCCACGGCGCTGTCGGCCAACAAGCCCGCTTGGGATCAGAAAGTGGCCGCAGCGGCCCCGGCGCGTGGCCTGTCGCCCAATATCCGCAGCAAGCGCAAGGTGGCGTCGCTGCTGGGCGGCGGCAAGCTCTGATCGGCCTCTCAGCCCGCCAGCCACAAAAATACCGCCGGCATGCGCCCACCCAGCGCGGCGCCCGGCGCCGCCCGCCACTGCTGCACGGTGCGGGTGTCGGTGCGGCAACCGGGCAACGTCAGGCCGCTGGACACACTCAACCGGGTGCCGGGCTGCAAATGCTCAACCAGCGCGCCCAGCAGCGCGTCGTTGCGGTAAGGCGTCTCGATGACGATCTGCGTCTGGCCCAGGCGGCGCGACAGCGCGTCCAACTCGCGGATGCGGGCGGCGCGCGCGCTGGCGTCCACCGGCAGATAGCCGACAAACGCAAAACTCTGGCCATTCAAGCCACTGCCGGCCAGCGCCAGCAACAACGAGCTGGGGCCGGCCAGAACCTGCACCGCAATGCCCATCGTGTGCGCGGCCTGCACCAGCGCAGCGCCCGGGTCGGCCACCGCCGGCAGGCCGGCTTCTGACAGCAAACCCACGTCATGCCCGGCCAACGCGGGCGCCAGCAGCGGTTTCAGGTCGGGCGTGCCCGGCCCGCCGCGCCCCGCAGCCCCGCCTTTTGGCGGCCGGGGCAGCTCGGTGATCTGGATTTGTTGCAGCGGCAAGGCCAGCGGCACCAGCCGGTCAACCCGCTTCAGCAGCGCCCGGGTGGTCTTGGCGTTTTCGACCACCCAGAAAGCCAGCGCCGCCGCCCGGTGCAGCACCGCTTGCGGCAGCACGTCTCGCAAGTCCACCTCGTGGTCGGTGCCCAGGTCCAGCGTGTTGGGCACCAGCACCAGATTGCCCGGCAACGGGCCCACCAGCGGGCCTTTGGCGGCTGTCATGCCGGCACCGCCAGCACATCGATGCCGGCTGCGCGCAGCAAGGCGCAGGTGCGGATCAGCGGCAGGCCGATCAGCGCGGTCGGATCGTCGCTGTCGATGGCGTCCAGCAGCGCAATGCCCAGCGTCTCGCATTTGGCGCTGCCGGCGCAGTCGTAAGGCGTCTCGGTGCGCAGGTAGTGCTCGATCTCCTCGTCGCCCAGCGGCCTGAAGCGCACCGTCACCGGCACGGTGCACACCCGGGCAAAACCAGTGTCGGCGCGCACCACGGCCAGCGCGCTGTAAAACACCACGCTGCGCCCACGCAGCGCCTGCAACTGGGCCACGGCGCGGGCGTGGCTGCCCGGCTTGCCCAGGGCCACACCGTCCAGATCGGCCACCTGGTCGGCGCCGATCACCACCGCGTCGGGGTGCAGCCGGGCCACGGCCTGGGCTTTTTCAAGCGCCAGCCGGCGGGCCAGGTCGACCGGCGGCTCGCCCGGTCGGGCGGTCTCGTCCACCTGGGGCGATTGGCAGTCGAAAGGCCAGCGCAGGCGCTGCAGCAACTCACGCCGGTAGGGTGAGGTGGAGGCCAGGATCAGCCGCGTTTTGAGCGGCGGCACAGGGGGCATGGCAAGCGGCGGCATGGCCCGGATTGTCCCATCGGGCCACCGTACACTGGCCCGATGAAATCTTCGCGACACGATGCGCTGCGGCTGGACATGGCCGCTTTTGCCGCCGACGGCGCCGTGCTGTCGGGCCACTGGCCGGGGCATACCCTGGCCCGCCTGGCCGAATTGCAAACCCCGCCGCAGGACATGGGCCCGCCCGATGTGGCCTGGCAGGCCCGGGGTGAGCGCCGGCCGGCCGCCGGTGAGCCCGAGCTGTGGCTGGCGCTCACCGCCGACGCGCCGGTCTGGCTGACTTGCCAGCGTTGCCTGCAGCCGATGAAAGAGCCGCTGGTGCTCGACCGTCGGCTGCGCTTTGTGCACGGCGAGTCGCAGGCCGAGACGCTGGACGCCGAATCAGACGACGATGTGCTGGCACTCGGCCGCTGGCTGGATCTGCGGGAGCTGGTGGAGGACGAGTTGCTGCTGGCCCTGCCGCTGGTGCCGCGCCACGCGGTTTGCCCGCAGCCGCTGCCGATGGAAGTGCGGCTGGAGCCCGAGTCGGGTGACGGGGTTGACGATGCGGCTGATGCTGACCCCGAGCCCGACCCCGCCGACAAAAAACCCAACCCCTTCGCCGCGTTGCTGGCGCTCAAGACCGGCGGTGGGCGGTCAGGCGGCGCGGCAGACTGAGCCGCCAGCGCCGGTTGCGATGGCTCTGGGCTGGCACCACAGTGCTACACTCATAGGCTTTCCCCGGTGGCGATGCGATCTGCATTGGCCGCCGCAGTTTTTTGCAGGGTGCCTGGCTGGCCGCGTTCAGAACCTTAAAGCACTTCCGACCGATACGCAGCCCAGACCGATACGCGCCCCAGACCGATCAGGAGAATTTCATGGCCGTTCAACAGAACAAGAAGTCGCCGTCCAAGCGCGGCATGCACCGCTCGCACAACGCGCTGGTGAGCCCGGGCCTCGGCATCGAGCCCACCACCGGTGAGGTGCATTTGCGCCACCACATCAGTCCGACCGGTTATTACCGCGGCCGCAAGGTGTTCAAGACCAAGGCCGACGCCTGATCTTTCGCCCTGCGGGGTTGGGCCGTCGGCGGTGCATGCTGCGCGCACCGGGCCGGCGGGCCTGATGGGGTTTGTGTTGCCCGTGCAACAAGCTTGCCACACCCGAACCCGGCCCCGCTTTGGCGCGGCCGGGTTCTGTCGTCTGGGCGGTCGCCTGGGCGGTGGTCCCGGCGCTGGTCCGGTCGGCCAACTTGGCGGCCGTCCCGACCAGGGCCATGCCGGCCCGGGGCCGGCTTGCGGGGCGGCCCGGCTTGTGCCGGCTGCGCGCATCGCCTACCGTTGGTGCCGGCGCAACGGGTTTTCGGATCGATGTCTGATGTCGCCTCTTCCCCAGGCCTGACGGGCCGCAGCGAACCCTCCTCGTGCCCCTGCAGACCCCTTCGCACCCTGCCCAGCCCGCCGCATTGCTGCCGCTGACGCGGGTGCGCGTGGCCGTTGATTGCATGGGCGGCGACCACGGGCCGTCTGTCACCCTGCCGGCCTGCCGCCGCTTTCTCGACACCCACCCCCAGGCCGATCTGCTGCTGGTGGGCACGGCCCAGGCGCTGCTGCCGGCGCAGGGCTGGCCGCGCTGCACGCCGGTGACGGCCAGCGAGGTGGTGGCGATGCACGACGCGGTGGAGGTGGCGCTGCGCCGCAAGCGCGATTCGTCGATGCGGGTGGCGATATCGCAACTCAAGGCCAGCCCGTCCCAACTCGGCCAGCCCGGCCTGGCCGCCGCCGATGTCTGCGTCTCGGCCGGCAATACCGGCGCGCTGATGGCGGTGGCGCGCTATGTGCTCAAGACCTTCGACGGCATCGACCGCCCGGCGATTGCCGCGCTGCTGCCCAATATGCGCGGCGGCTTCACCAAGGTGTTGGATCTGGGCGCTAACGTCGATTGCAGCGCCGAGCACCTGCTGCAATTTGCGGTCATGGGCAGCGCCCTGGTCAGCGCGCTGGACGGCAATGAGCAGCCGAGCGTGGGCCTGCTCAACATCGGTGAAGAGGCCATCAAGGGCAGCGAGACCATCAAACGCGCCGCCGAGTTGCTGCGCGCTGCCGACGCCGCCGGGCAGATCAACTTCCACGGCAATGTCGAGGGCAATGACATCTTCAAGGGCACGACCGATCTGGTGGTGTGCGACGGTTTTGTCGGCAATGTGCTGCTCAAGACCTCGGAAGGGCTGGCCGGCATGATGAGCCAGTTCATCAAGCAAGAGTTCACCCGGTCGCCGCTGGCCAGGCTGGCCGCGCTGGTGGCCATGCCGGTGCTCAACCGCTTCAAGGCCCGGGTCGACCACCGCCGCTACAGCGGTGGCGCGCTGCTGGGGCTGCGCGGGCTGGTGTTCAAGGCGCACGGCTCGTCGGATGCGTTTGCCTTCGAGCGCGCGCTGGCCCGGGCTTATGATGCCGCCCGCAACCGATTGCTGGACCGGGTGCATGACCGCATCCGCAGCAGCCTGGCGGTCTGGCCCGAAGTTGAAAATGCCCGCAACGATCTGAATGGTCAGCCCAGCGCGGCCGGGCCTGCCCACACTGCACCCGCTGCCAGCTTCACCCCCGCTGCCGCGCCCCCCGCCAAAGCCGCATGAACCGCAGCCCCGCCCGTCCGCCGCCCACACTGCCGCCGCCCACATTGCCACTGCCCAAATTCACCCGCATCGCCGGCACCGGCAGCCTGCTGCCGGCGCGCCGGGTGAGCAATGCCGAGCTGGTCACCGAACTGGCCGGGCGCGGCATCGAGACCTCGGATGACTGGATTGTTGAGCGCACCGGCATCCGGGCGCGCTATTTTGTTGATGCCACCACCAGCGCCAGCGATCTGGCGGTGGGCGCCGCGCGCCACGCCATCGAGGCGGCGGGCTGCCGGGCCGAGGACATCGACCTGATCATCGTGGCCACGTCCACGCCCGACATGGTGTTCCCGTCCACCGCCTGCATCGTCCAGCACAAGCTGGGCATCGCCGGCTGCCCGGCCTTTGACGTGCAGGCGGTGTGCTCGGGCTTTGTCTACGCGCTGACCGTGGCCGACGCGATGATCCGCACCGGCAGCGCGCGCCGGGCGCTGGTGATCGGCGCCGAGGTGTTCTCGCGCCTGCTTGATTTCGATGACCGGGGCACTTGCGTGCTGTTTGGCGACGGCGCCGGCGCGGTGGTGCTCGAAGCCAGTGACAGCCCCGGCATCCTGGCCACCGATCTGCACGCCGACGGCCGCCATGTCGGCATCCTGTGCGTGCCGGGCACGGTGGCGGGCGGCCAGGTGCTGGGCGATCCTTTGCTCAAGATGGACGGCCAGGCGGTGTTCAAGCTGGCGGTGGGCGTGCTGGAGCAGGCGGCCCGCGCCACCCTGGCCAAGGCCGGCCGCAGCCAGGCCGACATCGATTGGCTGATCCCGCACCAGGCCAATATCCGCATCATGCAAAGCACCGCGCGCCGGCTCAAGCTGCCGATGGACAAAGTCATCGTCACGGTGGACGAGCATGGCAATACATCCGCCGCGTCGATCCCGCTGGCGCTGGACGTGGGGGTGCGCTCGGGCCGAATCCAGCGCGGCCACACGCTGCTGCTCGAAGGCGTGGGCGGTGGCTTCACCTGGGGCGCCGTGTTGCTGGACTATTGACCCGCCGGCGTTGAGCCGCTGCCGTTGACCAGCGGCTCCGCCGACGCGCCTGCAACCACCCCCCGCCTTTCAGCCCGCAGCACTTCTGACGATGACCTCATTTGCCTTTGTTTTCCCCGGCCAGGGCGCCCAGTCGGTCGGCATGCTCGATGCGTGGGGGCATCACCCGGCGGTGCGCAACACGCTGGACGAAGCCTCGGCAGCGCTGGGCGAAGACATCGCAGGCCTGATCGCCAGCGGCCCGAAAGTGCAGCTCGACCTGACCACTCACACCCAGCCGGTGATGCTGACGGCGGCCATTGCTTGCTGGCGCGCCTGGCGGGCCGAGGGCGGCGCGCTGCCGGCGGCGCTGGCCGGCCATTCGCTGGGCGAATACAGCGCGCTGGTGGCGGCCGGTGTGCTGAGCCTGGCCGACGCGTTGCCGCTGGTGCGCCTGCGCGCCCAGGCGATGCAGCAGGCGGTGCCGGTGGGTGCGGGCGCGATGGCCGCGATCCTGGGGCTCGATGCAGCGCAGGTGGTTGACGGCTGCGCCCAAGCCGCAGCGGCCACCGGCCAGGTGGTTTCGGCGGCCAACTTCAACGATCCCAAACAGACGGTGATCTCGGGCAGCAAGGCGGGGGTGGACGAGGCTTGCCTGCTGCTCAAGGCGATGGGCGCCAAGCGCACCTTGCTGCTGGCAGTGTCGGCGCCGTTCCACTGCGCGCTGATGCAACCGGCCGCCGAGGCGCTGCGCGAGCGGCTGGCCAGCACCGCGTTGGCGCTGCCGCAGATCCCGGTCATCAACAACATCGACGTGGCCTCACCCAGCGACGCGCCGACGATCCGCGACGCGCTTTACCGCCAGGCCTTTGGCCCGGTGCGCTGGGTGGAGGTGGTGCAGGCGCTGCGGGCGCGCGGCGTCAGCCACATCATCGAGTGCGGGCCCGGCAAGGTGCTGGCCGGCATGGTCAAGCGCATCGACGCGCAGGCGCTGAGCGGCGCGATTTTCGATCCGGCGTCGCTGCAAGAGGTGAAGGGGATGCTGGCATGAGTGGGCCCAGTCAAGTCGCGCCAGTCGCCGGCGAAAAGAACCAAGTCGCGCCCGTCACCGGTGAAACACGCCAAGTCGCACTCGTCACCGGTGCGACGCGCGGCATCGGCCGCGCCATCGCGATGGCCCTGGCCGCGCAAGGCTTCACCGTCATCGGCAGCGCCACCAGTGACGCCGGTGCGGCGGCCATCAGCGACGCGCTGGCGCCGCACGGCGGTCGGGGCTTGCGGCTTGATGTCACCGACGCGGTGGCGGTGCCGTCGGCCATCGACAGCATCGTCAAAACCGACGGTGGCCTTCAGGTGCTGGTCAACAACGCCGGCATCACCCGCGATGGGCTGGCCCTGCGCATGAAGGATGGCGACTGGGACGCGGTGCTCGACACCAATCTCAACGCCGTCTTCCGGTGCTGCCGGGCGGCGCTGCGCACGATGATGAAACAGCGCTACGGCCGCATCATCAACATCACCTCGGTGGTGGGTGCGTCGGGCAATGCCGGCCAGGCCAATTACGCGGCGGCCAAGGCCGGTGTGGCGGGCATGACCCGGTCGCTGGCGCGTGAGCTGGGCAGCCGCAACATTACCGTCAACTGCATCGCGCCGGGCTTCATCCAAACCGACATGACGGCGGGCCTGCCCGAAGCGCAAAAGGCCGCGCTGCTGGCGCAAATCCCGCTGGGCCGGCTGGGCACGCCCGACGAGATCGCCCACGCGGTTGTTTTTCTGGCGTCGCCGCTGGCCGGCTACATCACCGGTGCCGAGCTGCATGTCAACGGCGGCATGTTCATGAACTGATATTTTCTGCGGCGGCGCCGCCTGCCAGCGCCGCCGCCGCTTGCAACCCGCCGGTCATGGGCCCGACCGGCGCGGCGCCAGTGCACGCCAGAGCGTGTGTTTGTGCGCCGGTAGAATCCTGGGCTGTTTGAGAATTTTTCCCACTCCCGGAGGAGTCATGAGCGATATCGAAGCACGTGTCAAAAAAATCATTGCCGAGCAACTGGGTGTGCCAGAGGCCGACGTCACCAACGAGAAGGCTTTTGTGGCCGACCTCGGTGCCGACTCACTCGACACGGTGGAGCTGGTGATGGCCCTGGAAGATGAGTTCGGCATCGAGATTCCCGATGAAGAGGCCGAGAAGATCACCACGGTGCAGTTGGCCATCGACTACGCCCAAAGCCACCAGAAGGCTTGAAGCCTGAACATGACCCCCACGCTCACTGTGTTCGCTGCCCCCCAAGGGGGCGTTCAGTCCCTTGGGGCGGCCCGGCGGGACTGAACATGACCCCCACGCTCACTGTGTTCGCTGCCCCCCCGAGGGGGCGTTCAGTCCCTTGGGGCGGCCCGGCGGGACTGAGGACATGACCCGTCGTCGCGTCGTCATCACCGGCCTCGGGCTGATCAGCCCGGTGGGCAATTCCGTGGCCGACGGCTGGGCCAATCTGCTGGCGGGCCGGTCGGGCATTGCCAATGTCACCCGGTTTGATGCGTCGGGCCTGTCCTGCCGGTTTGCCGGTGAGGTGAAGGGCTTCAACATCGAGGATTACATCCCCGCCAAAGAAGCCCGGCACATGGACACCTTCATCCATTTCGGCCTGGCCGCAGCGATGCAGGCGGTGCAGGACGCCGGCCTGCCCACCGGCAGCGCGCTGAGCGAAGAACAAGCCGAGCGCATCGGCTGCCTGGTGGGCTCGGGCATCGGCGGCCTGCCGCTGATCGAAGAAACCCAGATCGAGTACGCGGCGCGCGGCGCCCGGCGCATCTCGCCGTTTTTTGTGCCGGCCTCGATCATCAACATGATCTCGGGCCACCTGTCGATCCAATACGGCTTCACCGGCCCCAACCTGGCCATCGTCACCGCCTGCACCACTGGCCTGCATGCCATCGGCATGGCCGGCCGGCTGATCGCCCACGGCGACGCCGATGTGATGGTGGCCGGCGGCGCCGAGAGCACGGTCTCGCCGCTGGGCATCGGCGGCTTTGCGGCGGCGCGCGCGCTGTCCACCCGCAATGACGACCCGCAAACCGCGTCACGCCCCTGGGACCGCGACCGCGACGGTTTTGTGCTGGGTGAGGGCTCGGGCGTGTTGGTGCTTGAAGAGTACGAGCACGCCAAAAAGCGCGGCGCCCGCATTTACGCTGAGCTGGCCGGTTTTGGCATGGGCGCGGATGCGTACCACATGACAGCGCCCAATGTGGACGGCCCGAAACGGTCGATGAAAGCCGCGCTGCGCGATGCCGGCATCAATGCAGCCGAGGTGCAATACCTCAATGCCCACGGCACGTCCACCCCGCTGGGCGATTTGAACGAGACCAATGCCATCAAGCTGGCGTTTGGTGAGCATGCCGGCAAGCTGGTGGTCAACTCCACCAAATCGATGACCGGCCACTTGCTGGGCGGGGCCGGTGGCATCGAGTCGGTATTCACCGCGCTGGCGCTGTACCACCAGGTCTCGCCGCCCACCATCAATATCTTCAACCAAGACCCGGCTTGCGACCTGGACTACTGCGCCAACACCGCACGCCCGATGAAGATCGATGTGGCGGTGAAAAACAACTTCGGCTTCGGCGGCACCAACGGCACGCTGGTTTTGCGCCGGGCGTGAGCAGGGGCGGGCACCGGCATGCGCGCGGCCCCAGCGGTGCGGGCCCTGCTGCACGGCGGTGGGGTTGAGCGCATGTTGATCAGCGGCTTGTATGCCATCAGCGGCGCGGCGCTGGCCGGTTGGGCGTTGGCGGGTTGGGCGCTGGCAAACACCGATCAAACACAGCAGGATGCTGCCTGGGCCAGCGTGCTGCTGGCCGCAGTGGCGGCCGGCGCGCTGGGCGCTTGGCAGGCCCGGATCGCGCTGCCGGCCGACGGCGCCTACCTGGGCTGGGACGGCCAGGGCTGGACGTTGGGCCGGCACCCGGCGGCAGACGGCAAGGCGGCGCCGGCCGAAACTCCGCTGCTGGCGGTGGTGGTGGCGATCGACCTGGGCGCCTGGCTGCTGCTGCGCCTTCAGCCCGCCGCCGGCCCGCGCCGCTGGCAGGCCGCCCGTGCTGGCCAGTCGGGCGCTGACTGGCACGGCTTGCGCCTGGCCCTGCAGGCCCATGCCGGCCGTCGGACGGCGGCCATCGCGGCCCCGCCATGAGCGCTGACGACACCGACCTGCCGCTGGTGCAGCGGGCCCAGCAAGGCGACACCCGGGCCTTTGAGATGCTGGTGATCAAGTACCAGCGCCGCATCGAGCGGCTGATCGGCCGCATGGTGCGCGATGTCGATCTGGTGCAGGACATCGCGCAAGAGAGCTTCATCCGCGCCTACCGCGCGATGCCCAAGTTCCGCGGTGACAGCGCGTTCTACACCTGGCTGTACCGCATCGCTGTGAACACCGCCAAAAAA
>JANLOP010000320.1:0-9938 GCA_031366635.1 Betaproteobacteria bacterium
GCGTGCCGGTCTGTGTGGCCCAGTCCCTCACTCAGGTGCGCCATGTACCGCTCAAACTCGCCAAGCTCTTCCATCAAAGTTCACCTCTTGCTTGAAGAAGTGCGCATAATGCCTTGATTTTTCTAACACAGTAAGACTAGGAGCCTGTCGGACTTGGGGCGTCGAAGCGTTCACGCAGTGCGGCGTAGCCAAATTTGGCCCCAGCGAGGACAGTTTTTGCCGGGTTTGCAGGCTCATATAGCCGTAGCTATGGCACAAAAAGCCGGTGTTCACGAAGTGCGGCGAAGCCAAAAATGGACCGCTGCGGCCAAATTGCAGCCGACGATCCCCAAGCCCGACAGGCTCCCAGAGGCATTGATCCGCATCGTCTGTGCGGCAGCACACGCCGCGATCAAAGCACCGCGCCGGGCGCATCAAGCCAAAAAAAGCCATCGCCGGCAAAGAAACCATTGATGATTCCGGTATGCAACGCCAGACCCCGACAACGCAAGATCCGACGCAGACACCCGCCCCGGCCTGGCATCAGCTCGACATCAGCCAAACCGTTGCACAACTCGATACCGATGCAGCCAACGGCCTGAGCCAGATCGAAGCCGGCGACCGGCTCAGCCGCCACGGCCGCAACCAGTTGGCCGCCAAGCCGCCACGATCGGCATGGCGCAAGTTGTTGGACCAATTCAAGAGCCTGCTGGTGCTGGTGTTGATCGGTGCCGCCGTGCTGGCCGGTGCCATTGGCGACGTCAAGGACGCGGTCGTGATCCTGATCGTGATCGTTTTCAATGCCGCACTCGGCTTCTATCAAGAGCACCGCGCCGAGGCCACGCTGGCCGCCCTGAAGAACATGCTGCCGCAGCACGCCAGGGTGCGGCGCGCGGGCCAAGTGCTGCAAATCCCGGCCGCCGATCTGGTGCCGGGCGACGTGCTGCTGCTGGAGGCCGGCGACCGCGTGGCCGCAGACGGCCGGCTGCTGCTGGCGCACAACGCCGAACTGGCTGAAGCCGCTCTGACCGGCGAATCGCATGCCGTGACCAAGCACGCGGCGGCACTGCCGCCGGGTGATCACCCGTTGGCCGAGCGCTTCAACATGGCCTATATGAATACCGTGGTCACGCGGGGCCGGCTGGAGCTGCTGGTCTGCGCCACCGGCATGGCCACCGAAATGGGCGGCATCACCGGCCTGCTGGCCGCAGCGCCTGAAAACCCGACGCCGCTGCAATTGCAGCTTGATGCGCTTGGCAAGCGCCTGGCCTTGATCGCCGGTGGGGTGGTGAGTTTGATTTTTGCGCTCGGCCTGTGGCGCGGCGACGCGCTGCTGCAAACCATCATGACCTCGATTGCGCTGGCCGTGGCGGCCATTCCCGAAGGCCTGCCGGCAGTGGTGACGGTGACCTTGGCCATCGGCATGCACCGCATGGCAAAAAATGGCGCCATCGTCAAAAAGCTGTCGGCGGTGGAAACTTTGGGCTCCACCACGGTCATCTGCTCGGACAAAACCGGCACGTTGACGATGAACCAGATGACCGCCCGCACTGTCTTCTACCAAGGGCAGCGCTTTGCGGTCAGCGGCGAGGGCTATGCCAGCGGGGGCGTCATCAGCCTTGCCCTCGCTGCCACCGGCAGCCCCAACGTCAGCCCGGCGATCGACACGGCCCATGCCGGCAAGGTGCCCGATTTTCTGCCGCTGTTGCTGCCCGCTGCGCTGTGTTGCGACTCGCGCATCCGCGACGGTAAGTTGATCGGCGACCCCACCGAGGGCGCGTTGCTGGCGCTGGCCGCCAAAGGTGGCGTCGATCAAGAATCGGTGGCCGAGCAATACCCGCGCATCGCCGAAATCCCGTTTGATTCAGCCCATAAATTCATGGCTACCTTCCACCATGACGGCCCCGTGGTGCGCATGTTTGTCAAGGGCGCGCCCGACGTGCTGCTGGCGCGCGCCAGCCACTGGCTGGGCGCTGCCGGTCAGGCCGCGCTAGACCCCGCGCTGCGCGCCACCTTCGCAGCCCAGAACGCGGCCCTCGCCGGCCAGGCCATGCGGGTGCTGGCGGTGGCCAGGCGCGACATCCCGGCGCAGGATTTCACCCCGGGCATCGACCTGATGCCGTGGGCCGGCGAGTGGCTGCTGATCGGCCTGGTCGGCATCATCGACCCGCCCCGGCCCGAGGCGCGTGACGCCATACGACTGTGCCAGCAAGCCGGCATCCAGGTGAAGATGATCACCGGCGACCACGGCCTCACGGCGGCGGCGATCGCCCGTGAACTCGGCCTGGACGGGCGGGTATTGGCCGGCGCCGAGCTGGACGGCATCGACGCTGCGGCGCTGTCGCGCTGCGTTGAAGAAACTGCCGTCTTTGCCCGCGTGGCGCCAGACCACAAAGTGCGGATCGTGCAGGCGTTGAAAGCCTGCGGTCATGTGGTGGCCATGACGGGTGACGGCGTCAACGACGCGCCTGCGCTAAAAAGCGCCGACATCGGCGTGGCGATGGGCATCGCCGGCACGGAGGTCACCCGCGAAGCCGCCACCATGGTGCTGACCGATGACAACTTTGCCACCATCGTGGGCGCGGTCAAGCAGGGCCGCATCATCTATGACAACGTCGTCAAGTTTGTGCGCTTCCAGCTTGCTACCAACATCGGCGCCATCCTCACGATGCTGGGCGCGCAATTGCTGGGCTTGCCCACGCCCTTCACCGCCATTCACATCTTGTGGATCAACATCATCATGGACGGCCCACCGGCGATGACCTTGGCGCTTGAGGCGCCTCGCGACGGCATCATGCGCGACGCCCCGCGCCGCGCCGACGAACGCATTCTGTCGCTGGCGCGCTTGAACAAGCTGCTGCTCTACGGCCTGACCATGTCGGTGGGCACGCTGGGCTTGTTTCACCACGCCCAAGCCAACGGCCAAGCGTATGCATTGACCCTGGCCTTCACCACCTTTGTGTTGTTCCAGTTTTTCAATGTATTCAATGCGCGCACCGAACGGGGCTCTACCTTCAACCGGCTGTTTTTCAGCAACGGCAAATTGTGGCTGGCGCTCGGTGCCGTGCTGGCGCTGCAAGTGCTGGTGGTGCACTGGCCACCGGCGCAGGCCATTTTTGATACCACCGCTTTGTCGGCGCAGGATTGGGGTTTGGCCTTGGCGGTGGCCTCCTCGATCCTGTGGCTGGACGAAGCGCAGAAGTTGATTGCCAAACTGCTGCATCGCAGCCACCGGAGCCCCGCATGACCCTAGGAGCCAAGCCGACCCCGCCCGATCCGCCCCTGCCCAATCCACCGCTGAACGAGCCGTTCATCCGGCTGCTGGCAGGCTCGATTCGCTACGCGGTGCGCATTCTCGCGGTGTTGATGGTGCTGGTGATTTGGTGGGGGGTGGCCGACGTGGTCTATGTGCTGTATTCGCGCGTCTCAACCCAGCCTTACTACCTGCTCAACATCAGCGATATTTTTGCCACTTTTGGCGCCTTCATGGCGGTGCTGATTGCGATCGAGATCTTCATCAACATCATCAGCTACCTGCGCGACAACGTGATCCATATCAAGATCGTGTTGGCCACGGCCTTCATGGCCGTGGCGCGCAAGGTCATCGTGCTCGACTACAAAGAAGTCAGCGCCGACTATGTGTTTGCCACCGCCGCGCTGATGCTGGCCATGGCCGTGGCCTACTGGCTGGCCGTGGTCAAGAACACCTCGATCGAAAGCCACGGTGAATTGTGAGCCGGTCGATTGGCTACGCCCGACAGCGGGCCGCACAACACGCCGCACGACGCCCGGACCTCAGGCTGAACCGTTTGCACTCTTGAAGAAAGCAAGCCATGAAAATTCTGCTGCCGGTAGACGGCTCCGAGCTGGCGCTCGACGCGGTACGCCATGCCTTGCACTTGCAGCGCGAAGGTCTGCGCGCCAGCTTTGTATTGGCCACGGTGCAAGAGCCCACCTATGCCTTTGAGTTGATGTTGCCACCTGCCGCGGATGTGCTAGACCGCCTCACCGGCGCCGTCGGGGCACGCGCGCTGGTCGGCGCCGAGGCCTTGCTGGCTGCGGCTGGATGCGTTTTTGAGCGCGAAATCGGCGCAGGCGATGCGGCGCCGACCTTGCTTGACATCGCGCAGCGCTTTGGCTGCGACGCCATCATCATGGGTGCCCGGGGCATGGGCGCCCTGCGCAGCGCCTTGCTCGGCTCGGTGTCGCAGGGCGTTTTGCAGGCATCCACCGTGCCGGTGACGATCATCAAACATCGCGCAGCGGTGGATTGACGTCGCCGGCCTCAATGCGCGGCTTGACTGCGGCCACACCCTGGCTCACTCACAGGCCCGGCATTTTTCAGCCACCACCCTCAAGAAAGACAACAGCCATGCGAATCCTGATGCCCATCGACGGCAGCCTCTTCAGCAAAGCCGCACTGGCCTTTATCGCCTCACGCAGCACGCTGATCAAGAGCCAACCGCAGGTCGAGTTGCTCAATGTGCAGACCCCGGTTTCTCCTCGTGTGCTGCGTGCGGCCGGCCGGGAGCTGGTGCTGGCACACCAATTGTCGGAGGCCGACAAGATCATCAAGCCAGCCCGGGCGCAGCTCAAGCGCGCCGGTTTGCAGGCCTTGGCCAAGACCGTGGTTGGCAGCCCGGGCACCGAGGTGGGTCGCGTTGCGGCTGCCGATGCCGCCGATTTGATCGTCATGGGCTCACATGGCCACACCGGGTTCATGACGCTGCTGTTTGGCTCGGTGACCCAAGCCGTGCTGGCATCGTGCAACACGGCTTTGTTGGTGGTGCGCAGCGATGGCGTACCCAAGAAAGATTCGTTGAAAGTGGGCATCGCGCTTGACGGCAGCAAGTATGGGCTGGCAGCGGTGCGCTATGTGGTCAAGCACCGCGCGCTATTTGGTGATGCACCGACCATCACGCTGGTTCATGTCGTGCCGGATTTGTTGAACCTGGTGGTGCCGGGCTTTTTTGGCGAAGCCCCTGCTTTTGGCTTTGCGCCAGCGCAGATGGCCGAGATGCAGCGTGCCGCGTTTGAGCGCGCGGTGGCACCGGCACGCAAGCTGCTTCAAGCAGCGGGGTTGCCGACGGCCGAAGCCCAACTGGTTGGCAACAACCCGGGTGACGTGGTCGCCGGCTACGCCGCCAAAAGCAAGCTCGATGTGCTGGTGTTGGGCTCAAAAGGGGCCGGCGGCCTGCGTTCGTCGGTGCTGGGCTCGGTGGCCACGCGCATTGCCGCTCAATGCCGCAACGCGCTGCTCCTGGTCCAGCAAAAATAGCCGGCGCAGCCGTTTGACGGTGGGGCAGCAGATCGGCAAATGGCCATCGCACGGCGCCTTAGTCATGCCGATTTGCAGGTCTGTTCATCGCATCGACGGCTTGGTGGGTCCGAATAATTGGACGATGGTGGCGCCGTGCGCAATGGGTGCACGTCAACCGCCGACGCCCAGGAGTTCAGAATGTCCGCCGCCCCCGCTGCCACCGACGCCGCCGCCCCGCCCGCCAAAGCTGGCAAGAAAAAGCTGATCATCCTGATCGCCGCCGTGTTGGTGGTGCTGCTCGGTGGCGCTGGCGCCGCCTATGTGCTGATGAAGAAGAAGCCGATCGAAGGTGAAGACGGTGCCGACGGCGGCCACGCCAAAGCCGAGGCCCAGGAGCCCGCCAAAGCCCACGCCCGGGTGCACGACCCCAAACACCCGCCCACCTTTGTGCCGCTGGACCCGTTCACTGTCAATCTGGCCGACAAGGACAGCGAGCGCTATGCCCAGATCGGCGTCACGCTGGAGATCGACGACGCCAAGGTGGGCGACGAGCTGAAGGTCTACATGCCGGCCATCCGCAACAACATCCTGATGGTGCTGTCGCACAAGACCGCCGCCCAGTTGCTGACCCGCGAGGGCAAAGAAAAGCTGGCCAAATCCATCCTCTACGCCGCCGTGCGGCCGCTCGGCTTCGAGGTGGACGAGGAAGAGGACGAAGAGGCCGACGAGGCCCCGGCCGCTGATGCGCCAAAGAAGAAGAAAAAGAAGAAAAAGGCCGCCGCACCCAACCTGCCGGTGGCGGCGGTTCACTTCTCCAACTTCATCGTCCAGTGATGGCCCCCCCCCGTAGCGCCTTTGGCGTTCCCCCCCAGGGGGGCCGAGCCCGGACACGCAAGGTCCAGTGGACCTTGCGTGCCTGGCGAGGAGTCGGGCCCCCCGGCCCGGCGCGGCCTGCAAGGCACGCCAGCGGCCCGGCGCAGCCGGTTCCGCGGCGTCTGCTGGGCTTGTTGGGCGGCGATCAATCCGTTTGCGCGCCTTTTGGGCTTGGGAGGGATTCGCCCGCATGAACCAGCAAATCCTGTCGCAGGACGAAGTCGATGCGCTGCTGCAAGGCATCAGCGGCGAGAGCCCAAAAATCGAGCCCGAAGAGGCCAAGGCCGAAGGCATCCGCGAGTACAACATCGCCAGCCAGGAGCGCATCGTGCGCGGCCGCATGCCGACGATGGAAATCGTCGGCGAGCGCTTTGCCCGCAACATCAGGCTCGGCCTGTTCAACCTGACCCGAAAAAGCCCCGAGGTGGCCATCGGCGGCACCAAGGTGATCAAGTACAGCGCGTTTTTGCGTGAGATCGTGGTGCCGACCAACTTCAACATCGTCTCGGTCAAGCCGCTGCGCGGCAGCGGGCTGATCGTCTGTGATCCGTCGCTGGTGTTTGCGGTGATCGACGCGCTGTACGGCGGCAGCGGCAAATACCACACCCGGATCGAGGGCCGCGATTTCTCGGCCACCGAGCACCGGGTGATCCAGCGCCTGGTCGATGTCATCATCACCGAGTACCGCAAGGCCTGGATGGGCATCTACCCGATCGAGCTGGAATACCAACGCTCGGAGATGCAGCCGCAGTTCTGCAACATCGCCACGCCGAGTGAGGTGGTGGTGGCCACCAGCTACACGATGGAGATCGGCGACACCACCGGCACGGTGCACATCTGCATCCCGTACAGCACGCTGGAGCCGATCCGCGATGTGCTGTACAGCAGCATGCAGGGCGATGCCGAGCCCGACCGGCGCTGGATCCGGCTGCTGCGTGCGCAATTGCAATCGGCCGACGTGCCGCTGGTGGCCGAGCTGGCCACCACCCGGGCCACGGTGGAGCAGTTGCTGGCCTTCAAGCCGGGTGACTTCATCGGGCTGGACCTGCACAAAATGATCCAGGCCAAGGTGGACGGGGTGCCGGTGTTCGACTGCCACTACGGCACGTCCAACGGCAAGAACGCCATCAAGATCGACCGTTTGCTGACCGGCACCGATGCCGGCTGGTTGGGAGACCACCATGAGTGATGAAGGCGCCGCCAACATGAGCGAAGAAGACCGCATGGCCGCCGAATGGGCGGCCGCGCTGGACGAGTCAAAACCCGCCGCAGCGCCAGCGCCCAACAGCGTGGTGAGCCTGCCCACCGAGTCGGTGTCGGCGGCGTCGTTCACCAACTTCTCGGCCCCGCCGATGGGTGGCGGGGCCGGGGCGATGGCCGGCAACGACCTGAACATGATTCTGGACATCCCCGTGCAGTTGACGGTGGAGCTGGGCCGGGTGCGCATCCCCATCAAGCACATCCTGCAACTGGCGCAGGGCTCGGTGGTGGAGCTGGACGCGATGGCCGGTGAGCCGATGGACGTGCTGGTCAACGGTTATCTGATCGCCCAGGGCGAGGTGGTGGTGGTGAATGAGAAGTTCGGCATCCGGCTGACCGACATCGTCACGCCCAGCGAGCGCATGCGGCGCTTGAGCCGGGCGGGATGACGCCATGACCGCCCCATCCTTCATCGGCCTGCTGGCCGCCTTTGTGCTGATCCTGGCGCTGATCCCGGCCTCGCTCTGGCTGCTCAAGCGCACGCCGCTGGGCGCTGCCGCCAGCAGCAGTCCGGTGCGGCTGGTGGGCGCGCTGCCGCTGGCGCCCAACCAGCGCATCGTCACGGTGGAGGTGGGTGCGGGCGATGAGCGGCGCTGGCTGGTGCTGGGCGTCACACCGGCCGGCATCCACACGCTGCACACGCTGCCGCCGCAGGCCAGTGCGCCCGCCGTGCCCGGCGCCGCAAGGCCGCTGTTTGCGCAATTGCTGGCCCGCCAGCCGCAGCGCGACGCTGCCGATGCGGTTTCTACGGCGGCTGGCGGGGCTGGCGGGGCTGCCGATGCGCGCTGACACGGCGCCGGCCCGGCGCACCGCGCGCTGCGTCGGCCTGCGGCTGGGCCTGCTGTTGCCGGCCTTGCTGCTGGCACTGCCGGCGTGGGCCCAGACCGCCAGCGCCGGCCCCGGCCTGCCGCTGCTGATCGGCCAGGGCGCGGGGGGCGCGGCGTATTCGGTGCCGGTGCAAACCCTGTTGTTCTTCACCGCCCTGTCTTTTTTGCCCGCGCTGGTGCTGATGATGACCGGCTTCACCCGCATCGTCATCGTGCTGTCGCTGCTGCGCCAGGCGCTGGGCACGCAGGCCGCGCCGCCCAACCAGGTGATCGTCGGGCTGTCGCTGTTCCTCACCTTTTTTGTCATGTCGCCCACGCTGGACAAGGTCTACGCCGACGCCTGGCTGCCGTATTCCACCCAGCAGATCGAGTTGGCTGAGGCACTCGACCGGGGCGGCAAGCCGATGCGCGCCTTCATGCTCAAGCAGACCCGGCAAAGCGACATGCAGTTGTTTGCGCGGCTCGCCAAGGTGGCGCCCGAGGTCAAGGGCGAGGACATGCCTTTTCTGGTGCTGGTGCCGGCGTTTGTCACCAGTGAGCTGAAAAGCGCCTTCCAGATCGGCTTCCTGATCTTCATCCCGTTCCTGATCATCGACATGATCGTGGCCAGCGTGTTGATGAGCCTGGGCATGATGATGCTCAGCCCGGTGCTGGTGTCGCTGCCGTTCAAGCTGATGCTGTTTGTGCTGGCCGATGGCTGGAATCTTTTGCTGGGCAGCCTGGCCGCCTCTTTCGCAACTTAGCCCCCTCCCCGCCGCACCGCCCTCCCCACCTTCCCACTTGCTGGCGGAAGGGGCGCCACCCGAAACCAAATGGACAGCCAACAAGCTTTTCACCTCGGCCAACAAGGCCTGTACATGCTGCTGCTGGTCAGCGCGCCAGTGCTGCTGGCGGTGCTGGTGGTGGGGCTGGTGGTCAGCATCTTCCAGGCCGCCACCCAGATCAACGAGGCCACGCTCAGCTTTGTGCCCAAAGTGCTGGCCGCCGTGGCGGTGCTGGCCGTCGCCGGGCCGTGGATGCTGACGATGCTGGTGGAATACATCCAGCGCACGCTGCTGTCGATCCCCACGATGATCGGCTGAGCCCGGCGTGATTTCGTTCACCGAGGCCCAACTGCTGGCCTGGCTGACACCGCTGCTGTGGCCATTCTTGCGCGCCCTGGCGCTGCTGTCGGCCCTGCCGGTGTTCAGCCAGCGCGCGGTGCCGATGCGGGTGAAGATCGGGCTAGCGCTGTTCATCGCGCTGGCCGCCCAGCCCAGCCTGCCGCCGATGCCGGCCACCGCGCTCGACTCGCCCGCCGCTTTTGTGCTGGTGGCGCAGCAATTGCTGGTCGGGCTGACGCTGGGTTTTGCGGTGCGGCTGGTGTTTGCAGCGGTGGAGCTGGGCGGTGAGCTGATCGGCCTGCAAATGGGGCTGAACTTTGCCGGCTTCTTCGACCCCGCCACCGCGTCGCAGGGCACGGCCAGCGG
Source organism: Betaproteobacteria bacterium (assembly GCA_031366635.1). Classification (GTDB taxonomy): domain Bacteria; phylum Pseudomonadota; class Gammaproteobacteria; order Burkholderiales; family Burkholderiaceae_C; genus Pseudaquabacterium. The sequence goes on from JANLOP010000320.1 coordinate 9,669, forward strand.
GCGGTTTTTTGGCACGCTGGTGGCGTTTTTGTTCATTCTGGCCAACGGCCACCTGGCCGTCATCGGCGCGCTGGTGCGCAGTTTTGAGGTGTTTGCCGTCGGCGACGAGCCGTTTGCCTTCCTGCGCCGCACCCAGCCCCAGCAGTGGGGTGCCGAGGTCTTCACGCTCGGCTTGTGGATCGCGCTGCCGCTGGTCGGCATGCTGTTGTTTGTCAACCTGGTGCTGGGCGTCATCTCGCGCGTGGCGCCGCAGATCAGCGTGTTTTCGGT
>JANLOP010000348.1:0-13218 GCA_031366635.1 Betaproteobacteria bacterium
GCCGCCCGCCACAAAAAACCCGCGGCGTTGGGGCTGGGGATGCGGCCTGCGGGGGGGAAAAATTTTGTGCCGGTTTTATTTGTGGCGGTCGGGCTGGGGGTCGGGGGGGCCCCCCCCAACCCCCGACAGCCTCATGGGTTGGGTCCGTAGAATCGCCGGCCAAGCCACCGATGAAGCGCGCCCTGTGTTGACCCTGCCCGCCGCCATGCTCGCCCCTTTGCGCCGCGCTGCGTCGGCCAGCCCGGGTGTGCGTCGTGCTGCGCGGGCTTGTGTCCAGCCACTGAATGCCCCAAGGCCGGCCAACGCTGGCCGTCCGCCGGGAGGATCGAGGAAAGTGGCCAAGCCACAAGCCCTTGAGACCGTCTGCCGGACCGCACCGATTTCCCACCATCACGAGGCTTTCGCATGTCATCCACCGCACTGGCGGCCGCCCTGGCCATCCCGTTTGAGCACCTGAGAATGACCGATGTTGAGGTGGTGGGCGGTAAAAACGCCAGCCTCGGCGAAATGATCAGCCAACTCGCCGCCACTGGCGTGCGCGTGCCCGGGGGTTTTGCCACCACCGCGCTGGCCTTCCGGCAGTTTTTGACCCACGGCGGCCTGACCGAAAAAATCAACGCCCGGCTGGCCGCGCTGGACACCGACGATGTCAATGCGCTGGCCGTGGCCGGTGCCGAGATCCGCCAGTGGGTGATCGATGCGCCGTTCCCGCCTGATTTTGATGCGGCAGTGCGTGCCTCTTTCGCCGCACTGACGGCCGAGCACCCCGGCGCGAGCTTTGCGGTGCGCTCGTCGGCCACCGCCGAGGATTTGCCCGATGCATCGTTTGCCGGCCAGCAAGAAACATTCTTGAACGTGCACGGTATTGAGGACGTGCTGCACAAGATGAAAGAGGTGTTTGCCTCGCTCTACAACGACCGTGCCATCAGCTACCGGGTGCACAAGGGTTTTGCCCATGCCGATGTGGCCTTGTCGGCCGGCGTGCAACGCATGGTGCGGTCAGACCTGGGCGCGGCCGGCGTGATGTTCACCATCGACACCGAGTCGGGCTTTGAGGACGTGGTGTTCATCACCAGCAGTTATGGGCTGGGTGAGACGGTGGTGCAGGGCGCCGTCAACCCGGACGAGTTTTATGTGCACAAACCGGGGCTGAAAGCCGGCAAGCTGGCGATCATCCGGCGCAGCCTGGGCAGCAAGCTGATCCGCATGGAATTTGCGCCGGCTGAAGAACGCCTGGCCAGCGGCCGGCTGGTGCGCACCGTGGACAACCCGCCCGAGCAGCGCAACCGCTACTCGCTCAGCGATGCCGATGTCACCCTGCTGGCCCAGTACGCGCTGATCATCGAAAGCCATTACGGCCGGCCGATGGACATCGAGTGGGGCAAAGACGGTGAGGACGGCAAGCTCTACATCCTGCAGGCCCGGCCCGAGACGGTGAAAAGCCAGTCCGCCGGCCAGGTGGAGCACCGCTACAAGCTCAAGGGTCACAGCACCGTGCTGGCCGAAGGCCGTGCCATCGGCCAAAAAATCGGCACCGGTCCGGTGCGGCTGGTGTCCAGCCTGAGCGAGATGGACAAGGTGCAGCCGGGCGATGTGCTGGTCACCGACATGACCGACCCGAACTGGGAGCCGGTGATGAAGCGCGCCTCGGCCATCGTCACCAACCGGGGTGGCCGCACCTGCCACGCCGCCATCATCGCCCGCGAGCTGGGCATCCCGGCAGTGGTGGGCTGCGGCGACGCGACCGACAAACTGGCCGACGGCGCGCTGGTGACGGTGGTGTGCAGCGAGGGCGACACCGGCTTCATCTACGACGGCTTGCTGGAAACCGAGGTGACGGAGGTGCAGCGCGGTGAGCTGCCGTACTGCCAGGTCAAGATCATGATGAATGTGGGCAACCCGTCACTGGCCTTTGATTTTGCGCAAATCCCCAATTCAGGCGTCGGCCTGGCGCGGCTGGAATTCATCATCAACACCAATATCGGGGTGCATCCGAAAGCCATCCTCGACTATCCCAATATCGACCCCGACCTGAAAAAGGCGGTCGAATCGGTGGCGCGGGGCCATGCCTCACCGCGGGCGTTTTATGTGGATAAATTGGTCGAGGGCATTGCCACGATTGCGGCCGCCTTCTGGCCCAAGCCGGTGATCGTGCGGTTGTCAGATTTCAAATCGAATGAGTATAAAAAGCTGATCGGCGGCTCGCGCTACGAGCCGGATGAAGAAAACCCGATGCTGGGCTTCCGGGGCGCGTCGCGCTATATCAGCGGCGAGTTTGCCGATGCGTTTGCGATGGAATGCGAGGCGCTGAAGCGGGTGCGCAACGACATGGGGCTGAGCAATGTCGAAATCATGGTGCCGTTTGTGCGCACCGTGCGCCAGGCTGCCCGGGTGGCCGAGTTGCTGGCCGACCGCGGCCTGGCACGCGGCCAGAACGGCCTGCGCCTGATCATGATGTGCGAGGTGCCGAGCAACGCCATCCTGGCTGAGCAGTTTTTAGAGCACTTTGACGGCATGTCCATCGGCTCAAACGACCTGACCCAATTGACGCTGGGGCTGGACCGCGACTCGGGCCTGGCGCAATTGGCGGCCGATTTTGATGAGCGCGACCCGGCGGTCAAGGCGCTGATCAGCCGGGCGATTGCCGCCTGCCGGGCCACCGGCAAGTACATCGGCATCTGCGGCCAGGGCCCGAGCGACCACCCGGACTTTGCCGACTGGCTGGCCTCCGAAGGCATTGTCTCGATCTCGCTGAACCCGGATTCGGTGGTCGAGACCTGGATGCGGCTGGCGGCGGGCTGACCGCCAGAACCGCCAGAACCGCCAGCAGCGCCAGTGCCAACGCCGGCCATGCCCAGCCAAAGCACCGACAGCGCTGAAACCACCCGGCGTTTTGCGCGCCGACTGCACCGCCGCTACGGCCTGTTCACGCTGGGCGTGGCGCTGTTCATCGGCGCGCTGGCGCTGCTGGAGCAAAAAGGCTGGCCACGCAGTTGGATTGGCGGCAGCTTTTTGATTGCCACCGTGCTGGTCTACGCCGGCATCGGGCTGATGAGCCGCACCACCGACGAGACCGAGTACTACGTCGCCGGCCGCCGGGTGCCGGCGGTCTACAACGGCATGGCGATTGCAGCCGATTGGATGTCAGCCGCGTCCTTCATCGGCACGGCGGGCGTGCTGTACCTGCAAGGCTTTGACGGCCTGGCCTACATCCTGGGCTGGACAGGGGGCTACTGCCTGGTCGCCATCCTGCTGGCGCCGTATTTGCGGCGCTTTGGCCAGTACACGATCCCGGATTTTCTCGGCGCCCGCTACGGCGGCCGGGCGCCGCGGCTGATCGGCGTGGTGGCCACGGTGGGCGTGTCGTTTGTCTATGTGGTGGTGCAGGTCTACGGCGTGGGCCTGATCACATCGCACCTCACCGGCTTCAGCTTTGAGATCGGCATTTTTGTCGGCCTGGGCGGTGTGCTGGTGTGCTCATTTCTGGGCGGCATGCGGGCCGTCACATGGACCCAGGTCGCCCAGTACATCGTGCTGATCATTGCCTACACCGTGCCGGTGCTGTGGCTCAGCCAGCACCAGACCGGCTCCTGGCTGCCGATGTTCACCTACCACCAGCAGTTGGCCGTGGTCAGCCAGCGTGAGGCCGCACTGCTGACCGACCCCGCCGAGATCGACGTGCGGCGCCGCCTCACCCAGCGTGCCGATGACGCCAGCCGCAAGCTGCGCGATGTGCCGGCGGCGATGGCCAGCGACGGCGCGGCGCTGGCCCGCCAGATCGAGCAGATGCGCAGCGACAACGCGCCGCTGGCCCGCATCCAGCAGGCCGAGCGCCGGCTGGAGCGCGCACCGCGCAGCGAGGCCGACGCCCGCATTGCCTACCAGCGTGAGCAGGCGCTGGCGCGGGCCCAGGCCCAGCCGCTGGCGGGGCTGGCGCCGCAGCCGGTGGCGCCGGTCACCGCTGGCGGTGCTGGCCCCACCAGCGCCCTGACCAGCGCGCCCCGCGCCAACTTTCTGGCGCTGGTGTTCTGCCTGATGTTGGGCACGGCCGCGATGCCGCATGTGCTGACGCGCTACTACACCACGCCGTCGGTGGCCGATGCGCGCAACTCGGTGGGCTGGGCGCTGCTGTTCATCGTGCTGCTCTACCTCAGCGCACCGGCGCTGGCGGTGATGGTCAAGTACCAGGTCTTCACCGAGCTGGTGGGCACCTCGTTCGGCAGCCTGCCTGACTGGATCGCCCGCTGGAGCAAGCTCGATCCGACGCTGGTGTCGGTGCAAGACATCAACGGCGACGGGGTGCTGCAATTTGCCGAGCTGCAATTGGGTGGCGACATGATCGTGCTGGCCGCGCCCGAGCTGGGCGGCTTGCCGCTGGTCGTCACCTACCTGGTGGCCGCAGGCGGGCTGGCGGCTGCGCTGTCGACAGCCGACGGCCTGCTGCTGACGATCTCCAACGCGCTGTCGCATGATTTTTTCTTCCGCATCGTCAACCCACGTGCGTCGGCCATCCGGCGCGTGATGCTCAGCAAGATGATGGTGCTGCTGACGGCGGTGCTGGCGGCCTGGGTAGCGTCGCTGCGTTTTGCCAACATCCTGCCGTTTGTCACCGCTGCATTTTCATTGGCGGCGGCGGCGTTTTTCCCGGCGCTGGTGCTGGGCATCTTCTGGCGCCGGGCCAACCGCGCCGGTGCGGTGGCCGGCATGTTGGTGGGCATGGGCGTCTGCCTGGGCTATATGCTGAGCAACCTGGCCGGGCCGCGCGCCTGGCTCGGGTTTGGCGACGGCGTAGCCGACCTGCGCTGGTTTGGCATCGACCCGATGGCTGCCGGCGTGTTTGGCGTGCCTGCCGGCTGCGCCGCGCTGCTGCTGGTCAGCCTGCTGAGCCCACCGCCCGCCGCGCCCGAGCTGGCGATGGTGGACGCGCTGCGGCGCCCGGGCCCGCTGCAGCCCGATGCACTGCAAGCAACGGCGCCCGCCGGGCGCTAACGCGCCAGTTATACTCATTGGCTTTCCCTTTGCTGCACCGGCACCGACGCGCATTCATCTTTGATTTGCGCGCCTACACGCAACCCGGGCAGCTTCCGATCCCCGGAACCCACAAGGAGTGTCCATGCGTCATTACGAGATCGTGCTGTTGATCCATCCGGATCAGAGCGAACAGGTTCCAGCCATGCTGGAACGCATCAAAACCACCGTCACCAGCGCCGCTGGCAAGGTGCACCGGGTGGAGGATTGGGGCCGGCGTGGGCTGGCCTACCAGATCCAGAAGCTTGCCAAAGCGCACTATGTGTGCCTGAACGTGGAATGCAGCAAAGAAACCCTGGCCGAGATCGAGACCGGCTTCAAGTTCAATGACGCCGTGCTGCGGCACCTGACGGTGTCCAAGGCCAAGGCCGAGACCACCCCGTCGGTGATGATGAAGGCGGTCGAGAAAGAAGAGTCGCGCAAATCGTCGCACCAGCAGGAGGCCGCCGCCTGATTGAGCCTGCCGCAGCGGCCGATCCGGGCCCGTCGATGAACCGTCTGGTTTTGTCGGCGCAACTGGTTGAACGAGGCGCCGTGCGTTACACCCCGGCGGGTCTTCCTGCTGTGGATTGCCGGCTGCAACATGCCTCCACAGTGACCGAAGACGGCCAGCCGCGCAAAGTCTCACTCGAGATCAAGGCGCTGGCCATCGGGGCGATGTCACGGCCGCTGGGCGGCATGTTGCTGGGGCAAGCCGGCCTGTTTGGCGGCTTTCTGGCAACCGCCCGCAACGGACGCGGATGGCTGTTTCACATCACTGAGTTGAGCCCTGCTGCCCCCGCTGCCCCAATTGACCTTGCTGCATTTGCGCCTGTACTTTCGCAAGTTCTCCCCCCATGAATCGTTGCCGGCCGCTGAGCTGCCGGCACCCATCTGAAAGAGGTACACCATGCCCCCGCCAAGAGGAAAAGGTAAGTTTTCCAAAGACCGCAAGCCCAAGCGCAACACGCAATCGCTGCTTTTCAAGCGCAAGCGTTTTTGCCGCTTCACCGTGGCCAATGTGGTCGAGATCGACTACAAGGATGTCGACGTGCTGCGCGATTTCATCGGCGAGACTGGCAAGATCACGCCGGCCCGCCTGACCGGCACCCGCGCTTTCTACCAGCGCCAGTTGACGGTGGCCATCAAGCGCGCCCGCTTCCTGGCCCTGGTGCCGTACAGCGACCAGCATCGCGTCTGAAGGAGACTGTTTCATGCAAATCATCCTGCTCGAAAAAGTGTCCAACCTGGGCAATCTGGGCGATGTGGTCAAGGTCAAGAACGGCTACGCGCGCAACTTTCTGATCCCGAGCAAGCAGGCCCGCCGGGCCACGCCGTCGGCGATTCAAGAGTTTGAAGGCCGTCGGGCCGAGCTTGAAAAAGGCGCCGCCGAGAAGCTGGCCGCTGCCCAGGCGGTGGGCGACAAATTGGCCGGCAAGGTGGTCACCATCGCCCAAAAAGCCGGTGTGGACGGCCGACTGTTTGGCTCGGTCACCAATGCCGACATTGCCGATGGCTTGAAAAAGCTGGGCTTCGATCTGGCCAAAGCGCAGGTTCGCCTGCCCAACGGCCCGCTCAAGACCGTGGGCGACCACCCGGTGTCGGTGGCCACCCACACCGATGTGGTGGTCGAGATCACCGTCAAAGTGGTGCCTGAAACCGACTGACGCGCCCCGCGTCAGCACCAAGGCGGCCTGTGGGCCGCTTTTTTTTTGGCATCACTATCCACCGCATTTCCCCAGGCTTGCCCACAGGCGACCCGGGATGCGGGCCCTATGATTCTTCATCGCCCTTTCTACCGAGACCCGCCGCTGATGTCTGCCGTCCTGCGTTCTGCCCCGTCGTTTGCCACTGCTACCCTGCCTATCGATGACGAGGTGGCCCGGCTGCGCATCCCTCCGCACTCGGTGGAGGCCGAGCAAAGCGTGCTGGGCGGCCTGCTGATCGACAACATGGCCTGGGACCGGGCCGGTGATGCGGTAAGCGACGGCGACTTTTACCGCCATGAGCACCGCGAGATTTTTGCGGCAATTGCCGCGCTGATCAATGGCAGCAAGCCGGCCGACGTGATCACCGTCTTCGAGCACCTGCAAAGCAACGGCAAGGCCGAGGCCTGCGGTGGCCTGGCCTACCTCAACTCGATGGCGCAAAGTGTGCCGAGTGCGGCCAACATTCGGCGCTACGCCGAAATCGTGCGTGAGCGGGCCATCCTGCGCAAGCTGATCTCGGCATCCGACGAGATTGCCACCAATGCCTTCAACCCGCAGGGCCGGGCGGTGGCGCAAATTCTGGACGAGGCCGAAGGCAAGATATTCAAGATCGGCGAAGAGGGCTCACGCAACAAGCAGGGTTTCATCGGGGTGGACAAGCTCACCGCGCAACTGATCGACCGGGTCAATGAACTGGCCGAAAACGGCGCGGAAGAAGTGACCGGTGTGCGCACCGGTTTTTTTGACCTTGACCGGATGACGGCAGGGCTGCAAAAAGGCGATCTGATCATCCTGGCGGCGCGGCCGTCAATGGGCAAGACGGCCTTGGCCATCAACATCGCCGAGGCGGTGGCGGTCAATGAAGAGCTGCCGGTGCTGGTGTTCTCAATGGAAATGGGCGCGTCGCAACTGGCGCTGCGCATGATCGGCTCACTCGGCCGCATCGACCAATCGGGCTTGCGCACTGGCCGGCTGCGCGACGATGAATGGGGCCGGCTGGCCGAGGCCGCTGAAAAGCTGGGCAAAGCCCAGCTCTACATCGACGAAAGCCCGGCCTTGAACCCGGCGGAGGTGCGCGCCCGGTCACGCCGCATGGCGCGCCAGTTCGGCATGCTGGGGTTGATCGTGGTGGACTATTTGCAACTGATGAGCGGCACTGGCAAAAGCGACGGCGAGAACCGCGCCACCGAGATCAGCGAGATTTCACGCGGCCTCAAAGCGCTGGCCAAAGAGCTGCAATGCCCGGTGATTGCGCTGTCGCAGCTCAATCGGTCGGTCGAGAGCCGCACCGACAAGCGGCCGATGATGAGCGATTTGCGTGAATCCGGCGCGATTGAGCAAGACGCTGACGTGATCATGTTCATCTACCGCGACGACTACTACAACAAAGAGAGCAAAGAGCCCGGCGTGGCCGAAATCATCATCGGCAAGCAACGCAACGGGCCGGTGGGCACGATCAAGCTGACGTTCTTGAAGCCGCTGACCAAGTTTGACAACCTGGCGCCGGGCAGCTCCGGGGAGTATTAGCCCCCCCGAAGCGCCTTCGGCGTCCTTGCAGGCCGCGCAGGGCCTGAGGCCCTGCTCTTCGGCAGGCACAAACGGCACGCCGTTTGTGTCCGGCCTCAGCCCCCCCGGGGGCAACGCCAGCAGCCCGGCAGAGCCGGATCTGCGGCGTTCACTTGAACGTCCCGACGCACCTGTGGCGTTTGTCTGCGGGGCGCGCACCACCAGCCCGGCAAGAGCCGGCTCCACGGCGTTTGCTGGACGGGATGGTGGCGCTACGGGTTCAGGCGGGGATGCCTTGCCCAAATAGCTGGACGGATTCACAGTAGCTGTATATATTGACAGCATGCGAACCATCCCCATCCATGCCGCCCGGCCGGCCCCGGCCGCCGCCCATCTGCTGGTGCACGGCCTGCCGCAGGCGTCGGTCAAGGGCCGGGGCACGGCCTGGTCGCTAGCGCACCGCTTCTCAAAGGACGAGCGGTCGGCTTACGACGACGGCTGGGGCACGCTGGCGCAGGCAGTTCAAGAGCAGGCCTTGCCGCCCAGAACTCAGGTGCTGGAAGAGCATGTCAAAACCATCCTCGCCGGCAATGACTCACCCGACATCGGGTTTGATCTGTCCATCAACCCTTACCGGGGCTGTGAGCACGGCTGCATTTATTGCTACGCCCGGCCCACCCACAGCTTTCTCAACCTTTCACCGGGCATCGATTTTGAAACCCGCATCGTGGCCAAGGTGAATGCGGCGCAGCGGCTGCGCGAGGCGTTTGCGGCCAAAAACTACGAGCCGATGCTGCTCAACATCGGCTCGGTGACCGACGCCTACCAGCCGGCCGAGCGCAAATTGGGCATCACCCGGCAAGTGATCGAGGTGCTGGAAGAATTCAAACATCCGTTTTCTCTGATCACCAAGTCATCCGGCATCGAGCGCGATCTGGATTTGATCGCGCCGATGGCGGCCGACAACCTGGCGGCGGTGTATGTGTCGATCACCACGCTAGACCCGGCGTTGGCCCGGGTGATGGAGCCGCGGGCCGCGTCACCCGAGCGCCGGCTGCAAACCATCCGCCGGTTGGCCGACGCGGGTGTGCCGGTGGGCGTCAGCGTGTCGCCGGTGATCCCGTTCTTGAACGAGCCCGAGCTGGAGCGCATTCTTGAGGCGGCGCAGGCCGCTGGCGCCACGTCGGCTTTCAGCATCGTGATCCGCCTGCCCTGGGAGGTGAACCCGTTGTTCCAGCAATGGCTTGAACAACACTTCCCTGACCGGGCGGCCCGGGTGATGGCCCGTATCCGCGAGATGCGCGGTGGTGCTGACAACAGCAGCCGATTTGGTGAGCGCATGACAGGCAGCGGCGTCTGGGCGCAATTGCTGCGCCAGCGCTTTCAAAAAGCCAGCGCCCGGCTGGGTTTGCAGCGGTCACGGGTGGAACTGGATTTGACGCAATTCCGGCGCGGCGGGCGGTCGGCAGTGGCGATGCCGGCGCAAGCCAGCCTGTTTTGATTCGGGTTTTGAGCCCGGTCTGCCGAACAAGCCGCTTTAGCGGCGCCCTTGCGGCGCGTTCGCGGCGTGTTTGCGGCGCCCTTGCGGTGCACTTGCGGCGGGATTGCTGCGCAACAGCGCACCAACCCCAGCAGCCACACCGATCTACTTGAACAAATCTTTCACCCGGTCCGTCCAGCTCTTGGCATTCGGTGAATGCTTCTCGCCGCCTTTGGTCAGCGATTCATCCAGCTCTTTGAGCAGTTTGCGCTGGTGTTCGGTGAGCTTGACCGGTGTCTCCACCGACACGTGGGCGTACAGATCACCGGGGTAGCTGCTGCGCAAACCTTTGATACCCTTGCCGCGCAGCCGGAAGGTTTTGCCGTGCTGTGTGCCCTCGGGCAGCTCGATTTCGGCATTGCCGGCCAGCGTCGGCACCTCGATCGACCCGCCCAGCGCCACGGTGGTGAAGCTCACCGGCACTGTGCAGTGCAGGTCATCGCCGTCGCGCTCAAAAATGTCGTGGTCCTTGATGCGGATCTCGATGTACAGATCGCCGGCCGGGCCGCCGTTGGTGCCGGGCTCACCGTTGCCGGCTGAGCGGATGCGCATGCCCTCATTGATGCCGCCGGGGATTTTGACTTCCAGCGTTTTCTGGCGCTTCAACTTCCCGGCGCCGCTGCAGGTGGTGCAGGGCTCGGGGATGATTTTGCCGCTGCCGTGGCAGTGTGGGCAGGTCTGCTGGATGCTGAAGAACCCCTGCCGCATGTGCACCGTGCCGGCGCCGTTGCAGGTGGCGCAGGTTTTGGCGCTGGTGCCGGGCTTGGCGCCGCTGCCGTTGCAGGTGTCGCAGGTGTCCCAGCTCGGGATGCGGATTTGCGCGTCCTTGCCGTGCGCCGCTTCTTCGAGTGAGATTTCCATCGCGTAACTCAGATCGGCGCCGCGATACACCTGTTGCCCGCCACCGCCACGCCGGCCGCCGCTGCCGTTGAAGATGTCGCCAAAAATATCGCCAAAGGCCTCGGCAAAGCCGCCCATGCCCTCGGCCCCCGGGCCACCCCGGTTCGGGTCGACGCCGGCATGGCCGTGCTGGTCGTAAGCGGCGCGCTTTTGCGGGTCAGACAGCATCTCGTAGGCCTCTTTGGCCTCTTTGAACTTGTCTTCTGATTTTTTGGCGTCGTCACCCTGGTTGCGGTCCGGGTGGTGCTTCATGGCCAGCTTGCGGTAGGCCTTTTTGATGTCGTCGTCAGTGGCGTTCTTGGGCACACCGAGGATGTCGTAGAAATCGCGCTTGGCCATGGAGGGTTCTCAAACGGTGGAAACGAAACCGCCGCGTTGGGCTGCCGGCTTATGCCCAGCAACTCAACGCGGCGAGATATCACGGCCGGCGCTGGGCCCGGCCGCGATACCGGCTTATCACTTTTTGACTTCCTTGAACTCGGCGTCCACCACGTTGTCGTCGGCCGGCTTGGCCGACGACGGCGCATCGGCCTTGGGCGCCTCAGCCCCTGGCGCACCGCCAGGGCCAGCCGCCGCTGCCTGCTCGGCGTACATCTTTTCGCCCAGCTTCTGGCTCACCGTCATCAGCGCTTCGGTTTTGGCGTCGATGGTGGCTTTGTCGTCACTTTTCAGCGCGTCTTCAGCGTCTTTGATCGCGGCCTCGATCTTTTCTTTCTCGCCCGCGTCCAGCTTGTCACCAAACTCGGCCAGGCTCTTTTTCACCGAATGGATCATGCCGTCGGCCTGGTTGCGGGCATGCACCAGTTCCACCTTCTTGGCGTCTTCGGCGGCATTCAGCTCGGCGTCTTTGACCATGTTCTGGATCTCTTCTTCCGAGAGCCCGGAGTTGGCCTTGATCGTGATCTTGTTTTCTTTGCCGGTGGCCTTGTCTTTGGCGCCCACGTGCAGGATGCCGTTGGCGTCGATGTCAAACGTCACCTCGATCTGCGGCAAGCCGCGCGGCGACGGCGGGATGCCTTCGAGGTTGAACTCACCCAGGCTTTTGTTGCCCGAGGCCAGCTCACGCTCACCCTGGTAGACCTTGATCGTCACTGCCGGCTGGTTGTCGTCGGCAGTCGAGAACACCTGGCCAAACTTGGTCGGGATGGTGGTGTTCTTCTTGATCATCTTGGTCATCACGCCGCCCAGCGTCTCGATGCCCAGGCTCAGCGGCGTCACGTCCAGCAGCAGCACGTCTTTGCGCTCACCGCCCAGCACCTGGCCCTGGATGGCGGCGCCCACGGCCACCGCCTCATCGGGGTTCACGTCCTTGCGCGGCTCTTTGCCGAAGAACTCTTTGACCTTCTCCTGCACCTTGGGCATGCGGCTCATGCCGCCCACCAGGATGATGTCGTCGATCTCGCTGACCTTGATGCCGGCATCTTTCACAGCAATGCGGCACGGCTCCATCGTGCGCTCGATCAACTCATCGACCAGGCTTTCAAGTTTGGCGCGGGTGAGCTTGATGTTGAGGTGGCGCGGGCCATTGGCATCGGCCGTGATGTAGGGCAGGTTGACATCGGTCTGGGTGTTGCTGGACAGCTCGATCTTGGCTTTTTCGGCCGCTTCTTTCAGCCGTTGCAGCGCCAGCACGTCCTTCGTCAGGTCAACGCCTTGCTCTTTCTTGAACTCGGTGACGATGTAGTCGATCAGCCGCTGGTCAAAGTCTTCACCGCCCAGGAAGGTGTCGCCGTTGGTGGACAGCACTTCAAACTGCTTTTCACCCTCGACATCGGCAATCTCGATGATCGAGATGTCAAACGTGCCACCGCCCAGGTCGAACACCGCGATCTTGCGGTCGCCTTTGGTGTGCTTGTCCAGGCCGAAGGCCAGGGCAGCGGCGGTGGGCTCGTTGATGATGCGCTTGACATCCAGCCCGGCGATGCGGCCGGCGTCTTTGGTGGCCTGGCGCTGGCTGTCATTGAAGTAGGCCGGCACGGTGATGACGGCTTCAGTCACTTCTTCGCCGAGATAGTCTTCGGCGGTTTTCTTCATCTTGCGCAGCACCTCGGCTGAGACCTGCGGCGGCGCAATCTTCTTGCCGCGAACCTCCACCCAGGCGTCACCGTTGTCGGCGGCGGCAATGGTGTAAGGCATCAGGTTGATGTCTTTTTGCACCTCTTTCTCGGTGAACTTGCGGCCGATCAGCCGCTTCACCGCGTACAGCGTGTTGCGCGGGTTGGTCACCGCCTGCCGTTTGGCCGACGCGCCGACCAGCACCTCGCCGTCTTCCTGGTAGGCAATGATCGACGGCGTGGTGCGCGCACCCTCGCTGTTCTCGATCACCTTGGTGGTGTTGCCTTCCATGATGGCCACGCAAGAGTTGGTGGTGCCCAGGTCGATGCCAATGATTCTGCCCATGAGGTGCTCCGGTAGAGGATGTTTGCTTGATTTTGAAATGCGGACTGGCGGCGCACTTTCAAGTGCAGCGCCGGTGACGCGCGGCCCGCAATAGCGGGCCATTCGGGCCGTGGTTTACTTCGGCGCGGCCACCGTCACCAGCGCCGGGCGCAGCAC